>JANXZA010000102.1 GCA_025355745.1 Rhizobacter sp.
CGCGGCGCCCGTGAGCGCCACCAACCCCTCGATCTGGTAGTTAGGCAACATCAGCACGCGCCCGTCGCCCGGCAGGCGAACGTAGCGGCTCAGCCGGTCGGGGGCGAGCTGGCCGACTTCGATGGTTGCCAGCGGCCGGCCTTCGGCGCCGTGGATCAGCACGATCCACTCGGGGCGGTCGAGGCCGTAAGCGGTGAGCCGTGCCGGATCAACCGGCAGCGTGCGTTCGATGCGCGTGCGGGCGAACGCGGCGAAGACGTTGGCGATGCGCTCGGCGGTGGTGGGGTCGGCGCGGTGCGTGTGGGGCGTGGCCTCGCCTGCGGGGGTTGTCGCCGCCGCTGCCGAGGCAGCGACAGCGCCGTGGACAAGCCAGCGCCCCGCCGCATCGCGCTCGAAGCGCGTCATGCCATCCGGGGCCAGCAGCTCGAGCGCCGACCAGCTCGCCTCGGCGCTCGTGATCAGCGGCGCGGCTGCCGCGTCGTGGTCGTCGTGATCGTCGCGCGCGATCGGCGCCGTCGGAAGCACCGCCTGCCAGACGATCGCACCGATGGCCAGCGCCAGAACGGCGAGCCAGCCCCAAATCGAGCGCGCCCCGGGTGCGCTCATCGCCGCCTGCGCCACCACACGAACATTGACAGCGCCAGCGCCGCAAGCGGCAGCACGACGGCGCTGAGCACGAAGGTGGCGCGCATCTGCGCGTTCGTCAGCTGCACGCGCGGCAGCTCGTACTGGCGCGGCGTGATGTCGATGAGCTGCCGCTGGTCGGCCAGGTAACTCACTGCGTTCAGGAACAGCGCGCCGTTGCCCAGCACGTGGAAGAAGGAGTTGGTCGCGAAGTCGACGTCGCCGACGAGGATCAGCTCGGCGCGTTTGTCATCCGGCTTGGCAGCCGGCCTGACACCCGGCGTGTCACTTGACTTGTCAACCATCTTGGCAACCCCGCCAAGCGTGCGGCTCGCCAGCACCGCCAGCGTCTGCAGCCCCACATCCGGCTTGCCAGCGTCGGGCGGCAGCGCCTCGCTGCGCGCGGTGTCGCTGGTCTGCACCAGCGGCGTGATCCGCACCTCGCCGCCGCCCGCCGTGCGCAGCGGCACCAGCGACGCCGCGCCGGGGAAGAAGGTCAGCGCGAGGTTGCGGGTGATCTTGTGACGTGGGTAGGCGGACACGGCGGGCGTGGCGGCGTCGGTCCAGTAGTGTTGCTGGTCGTCGAGCACGAGGCGGTGTTCGAGCTTCAGGCCGAAGTCGGCGAAGAGGGCACCGAGGCCGCTGTCGTTGAACGGATCGACGAGCGCAACGAGCCGCCCGCCGGCCGCCGCGAAGGCCTGCAACTGCGCCACCTCGGCCGGCACGAAGGCCGTCTGCGGCCCGGCGATGATGACCACGGTGCAACGCGCCAGCGCGTTTGGCCCCGCCACCAGCGTCACCTGCCTAACGCCGTAACCAAGCGTCTGCAAGGCATCGCGCGCCATCCCCATGCCGTGGCGCTCGTGCACCACCAGCGCCCGCCCGCCGGTGCTGTGCGAGTGGCCGTTGCCCATGTCGCCCTCGAAGTGGTCGTGTGACTTGAGGCTCATCGGGTCGGCCTCGGCGTGGCCGTCGGTGAAGCACACGGCGTGGTCGCCGGCGGCAGTGACGCGGATCAGGCCGTTCGTGAAGTCGGCCTCGCTGCCGCCGTTCACGACCACGCGCCGGCCAGCGGATTCAAAGACTGCGGTGCCGGCGAACTGCACCTGCTGGCGCATCGCCTCGGCCGGCGCCAGCGCCGGGTCGAAGCTGCGCACGGTGAGCTGGCGGCTGCGCGCCGCGTACTGTTCGAGCAGCGCGCGCGCGTCGTTCATCTCCTTGCTGCGCAGGTCGTAGAAGAAGGTCACCGCCACCGGCTGCTGCAGCGCGTCGAGCACGCGTTCGGTCTGCGGGCCGATCGAGTAGACGCCGGCACTCGTCAGGTCCCAGCGCATCGGGTGGGCCAGCGCCCATTGGTTGATCGCAATGGCCGCCGCCAGGAGTGCGGCCGCCGGCACCAGGAACTTCAGCCGGGCCAGGAAGCGCCTCATGCGCGTCGCTCCTTCAGCGCCGCCACCGTGAGCGCCAGCGAGACCACCAGCGCGCTCGTGAAGTACACCACCGTGCCGAGGTTGATGACGCCGCGAATCACGTCAACGTAATGGGCCGACAGCGACAGGTGCAGAAACAGGCGGCGCATCCCGGGCAGCGCGTCGAGGGTGGCGGCGTAGTCGGCGAACCAGAGCAGGGTGAGCGCACCCCAGGTGACGAGCGCGGCGACGATCTGGTTGCTGGTGAGTGCCGAGACCAGCAGGCCGACGCCGAGGAAGGCCGCGCCCAGCATCGTGATGCCGAGGTAGCCGCCGACGATCGGGCCGAGGTCGGGCTGCGCATACAGCAGCAGCGGCAGCACGGCGCTGGCGCTGCCGGCCAGCATCAGCAGCAGCATCGTGAAGGCGGCGGCGAACTTGGCGAGCACGATCTGGGTCTCGGTCAACGGCAGCGACAGCAGCAGCTCGATCGTGCCGGACTTGTTTTCCTCGGCAAAGATGCGCATCGTCACGAGCGGCATCACCAGCAGCAGCAGCAGGCTGATGTTGTGGAAGGTGCCGACCATCTGCGCGACGTTGACGAAGAACAGGCCGAAGCTGAAGAACCAGCCGGCGAGGGCCCAGAACACGGCCAGCAAAACGAAGGCGATGGGGGTGGCGAACAGCTCGCGCAGTTCCTTGACGTACAGCGCAATGAAGGCATTCATGACGGCATCCCGATCGCCGGGTGCGGCAATCGACCCTCCAGGGGCCACGAAGAGGCCCCTTCGTGGCCCTTGGTCGGGCCTTGCTTGGGGCGGCCCGGCGCGGCGGCCGGTCTCATGGCGCCGCGGCCTCACCCTGCGTGACGGCGGCGATGAAGCGGTCTTCAAGGGTTGCGTGCTTCGTTTCGAGTGCCAGCAGGCGGCCCGATGAGACTGCGCAGCGGGCAAGGGCATCGGCGATGTTTGGGGATTCGACGCGGCAGTCGAAGACGATGACGCCGTCTTCGTCGCGGGCCAGTGCTTCGCTGACCCCGGGCACCGCGGCAAGCATCCGCAGCGCTGCGTCGGCGTCGATGCCCGTCATGCGCAACTCGAGGCGCGGCGCGGCGGTCGCATCCGCCATCGCCACCGTGCGGCCTTCGTGCAGCACGATGACGCGGTCGCACAAGGCCGTCACCTCCTGCATCAGGTGGCTGCAGAAGATCACCGCGCGGCCGGCGCTGCCACGGCGGATGAGCGCCCGCGCCTCGACGATCTGCAGTGCGTCCAGGCCGTTCGTGGCCTCGTCGAGGAGCAGCACTTCGGGGTCGGCGAGGGTCGCCTGCGCCAGGCCGACGCGCTGCCGGTAGCCTTTCGACAAGGTGCCGATCGGTTTGTGTTGGACGCTGGCGAGCGCGAAGTCGTGCACTGCCTGGTCGATGGCGCGGGCCTGCGCGCTGCGTGCCACGCCCTTCGCGGCGGCGATGAAGCCGAGGTAATCGCGCACCCGCAGCGCGTCGTACAAGGGCGCGCGCTCGGGCAGATAGCCGATGCGCCGACGCGCCGCCACCGAGCCGCTGCCGATGGCTTCACCGCAGACGCGCACCTCGCCGCTGTCGGGCGACAGAAACCCCGCGACGAGGCGCAAGGTGGTCGTCTTGCCGCAGCCGTTCGGCCCGAGCAGGCCGAGGATCTCGCCGCGCTGCACGGCAAAGCTGACGCCGCGCAACACGGGCTGCGCGCCGTAGCGCTTGCGGACGTCGATGAATTCGATGCTGGCGGACACAGGGCGGGCCGGCGGGAGAGGGTTGGGGTGAGGGCGGTCCGATGCCGCCGACGCTTCGAGCAGAAGCTCATCAAGACCATGTAAAACGACCCGCCGATGAGCGGGTCGTCGAAGCTCAAACCGCGCGAGCGCTACTCGAACACCTTCCCCTTGTGCGCCTCGTATTGCGCCGGCTCGTGGCTGTACCAGAGCTGGCCGTTGCGAGTGTCGCGCAGGTTCTTCAGCTTGTCGATCGAGCGCATCGACTCATTCGCGCTCCAGGTGATTCCGGGCACCACGCCCTTTTCGTTCTCGGCGGTGTAGACCGCGTCGCCCGACAGGATCACGTAGCCGGTCTTGGGCAGCTTGAGCATCAGCGACTGGTGCCCCTGGGTGTGGCCCTTGGTGTCGAGGATCGTGACCGTGCCGTCGCCGAACAGGTCGAAGTCGCCGCTCAGTTCGAGGAAGTCGAATTCGCGCGTGGTGTCGAAGTCTTTCAGCACGAACGCGGCACGCTGGAACTTCTCGGGCCACCAGGCGTTCTTCAGCTCGGCGTTCTGCACCACATGCTTGGCCTTCGGGAACAACTTGATGTTGCCGGCGTGGTCGAGGTGGAAGTGCGAATAGACCACATACTTGACGTCGTCGACCTTGAAGCCGAGCTTTTGCAGCTGGCGGTCGATGACCTCGTCGCGCGTTTGCTGGGCGTTGAACGCACCGCACAGCCCGGCGCCCCAGTATGACGCGCACTGGCCATCGGCCGTTGCCACGTTGACACCGGTGTCGAACACGATCAGCCCGCGCGGGTGCTGGATGATGTGCATCGTCACCGGTGCGTTGACCTTGGTGCCGACGCCGCTCATCGCGGTGAGAAAGCCCTTGTCGAGCTCGATGTAGCCGCTGGTGACCTGCCATAGCTTGATCGCCTGCGCGGATGCAGCCGCGCCGACAACGCACAGCGCGGCAGCCGCCGCGACCTTGAACCACGTTGATTTCATCGTTGTCACCTCAGTTCTGTGTTGTCCCCGCAACGAGCGCGATGCCGTGGCAATGCCGCTGCAATTCGGTTCGGGTCGGCGCGGATCGGGGATGACCGTGCCGATGGTCGACGACGCTCGGCTTCGGTCAGCCCGCTCGTCGCGGCTGCATTCTTGCTGGAAACCTTCGGGTTCGCCATCGGGTGTTGCATCGGAAAATCGCGAAGGTGGTGTTCATCATTCGCGAAGCCACTGGCGGTGCTTCACGGAGCGACGCCGCGCCTGCGTCGTTTCAGAACACCACCACGTCGCGCAGCGCGTGGCCCGAGGCCAGGCGGTCGAAGCCGAGGTTGATGTCGTCGAGCGCGAGCCGCTCGCCCATCAGCCGGTCGACCGGCAGCTTGCCGCGCCGGTACAGGTCGATGTAGCGCGGAATGTCGCGCGCCGGCACGGCCGAGCCGATGTAGCTGCCGCGCAGCGTGCGCTCTTCGGCGACGAGCTGCACCGGGGGCAAGGCGAAGCGTTTGTCGGGGTGCGGCAGACCGGCCGAGATGGTGCTGCCGCCGCGCCGGGTGATGCGCCAGGCAAGCTCCAGCGCGGGGATGGCACCGGCCATCTCGAAGGCGTAGTCGACACCGCCGCGGGTCAGCGCACGCACCCGCTCGACGGCATCGGGCGCGGCCGCGTTCACGCAGGCCGTGGCGCCGAGTTCGCGGGCGAGTTCGAGCTTCGCGTCGTTCAGGTCGATCGCCACCAATTCGCGCGCACCGCTGGCCACGGCTGCGAGCAGCGCGCTGAAGCCGACGCCGCCGAGGCCGAGAACGGCCACCGAGCTGCCGGCCTGGACGCGCGCGGTGTTGATGACGGCTCCCGCGCCGGTCAGTACCGCGCAGCCGAACAACGCAGCCTCGGCGTGGCTCAGTTCGGCTTCGGTGAAGTCGATCTTCACGCACGAGCGCTGCGACACCACGGCGTAGTCGGCGAAACAGGAGACGCCGACATGGTGGTTCACCTCCGCACCGTCCAGGCTCAGCCGGCGTTCGCCCGACAGCAAGGTGCCGGCGCCATTGCTCGCCGCGCCCGGCTCGCACAGGGCCGGCCGGCCTTCCATGCACGGCATGCAGCCGCCGCAGCTCGGCATGAAGACGAGCACCACGCGGTCGCCGGGGCGCAGGCCGCCGGCACCTACAGTGACGCCCGCGCCGCACTCGACCACCTCGGCAGCCGACTCGTGGCCGAGCACCATCGGCACCGGCCGCGGCCGGTCGCCCGACACCACCGACAGGTCGGAGTGGCACAGGCCGGCCGCACGCACGCGGATCAGCACCTCGCCCGGGCCGGGCGCCGCGAGCTCGACCTCGCGGATGCGCAGCGGGCGGCTTTGCGCATAGGGCGCGGGCAGGCCGATGGTCTCGAGGACGGCGGCGCGGGTCTTCATGGCGTGGGCTCCTGAGGGTTTGCGCAAATTCTAGGGAGTGTGGGCTTGCGCGCACGGCGGGCTTTCACCGACTGGTGAACTGTTCACAAGGCACCGGTGATAGACTGGTCACCTGACTAGTCAGACAAGAGACATCATGAAAGCCTGGGCGGTCCAAGATGCAAAAGCACGTTTCAGCGAGTTCCTCGAAGCCTGCCTGACGAACGGCCCGCAGTTGGTCACGAAGCGCGGCGCCGAGGCGGCCGTGCTCGTGCCCGCCACCGAATGGCGACGTCTGCATGCGGCCGCCAAGCCGTCGCTGAAGGAGTTGCTGCTGGCCACGCCAGCGCGCACCGAGACTCTGGCGCCGCCACGCGGCACTGCGCGCCGGCGGCCCGTGCCGCCGATGCGCTGACCGGCATGTACCTGCTCGACACGAACGTCATCTCGGAACTGCGCCGCCTGCGCCCGCACGGGGCTGTCGTCGCCTGGCTCGAATCGGTGGCCGACAGCGATCTGCACCTGTCGGCCGTGACCCTGGGCGAAGTCCAGGCCGGCATCGAACTCGCCCGCGATCAGGACGCCGCCAAGGCCGACGAGATCGAACGCTGGGCCGATCAGGTCGCCGCTTCGTACAACGTGTTGCCGATGGACGCCGAGACCTTCCGCATCTGGGCCCGCCTGATGCATCGGCGCTCCGACACGCTCTATGAAGACGCGATGATCGCCGCCACCGCGAAGCGCCACAAACTCACCGTCGTGACCCGCAAGGTGCGCGACTTCGCGCCCTTCGACGTGGCCTTGTTGAACCCGTTCAAGGCGAAGGCACGCTGAACGGATATCGCGGCGGCCGGAGATTCAAACTCACCACCGCAGAGACGCAGAGGACCGCAGAGGACCGCAGAGTGAATTCAAAAAGATGACCTCTCTTTCTCTTGATTAACTCTGCGCAACTCTGCGTCACTCCGCGCCTCTGCGGTGAATGAGTTGTCTCTGACTCGTATCTCGCCGGGCAACTCAGTTCAGCTGCGTCACGAACTTCGTCGTCAGGTACGCGTCGAAGGTTTCGCTGCCGCCCTCGCTGCCGTAGCCGCTGTCCTTGATGCCGCCGAACGGTGTCTCGGCCAGAGCCATGCCGAAATGGTTGATCGACACCATGCCGGCCTCCAAGCCGTTGCTGATCATCGTGGCGTGGCGCGTCGAGGTCGTGAACGCGTACGCGGCCAGCCCGAACGGCAGGCTGTTGGCGCGCGTGATCGCATCTTCCACCGTCTTGAAGCGGATCATTCCGGCGACCGGGCCGAACGGCTCCTCGGTCATCAGCCGGCTGTCGTCCGGCATGTCGGCAACCACCGTCGGCGCGTAGAAGTTGCCGGTCTCGCCGAGCGTCTTGCCGCCGGCCAGGATGGTCGCGCCGCGCTGGTGCGCATCGTCGATGAAGCCGGCGAACTGGGCGACGCGGCGTTGCTGCGCGAGCGGCCCCATGCGGTTCGCCGGGTCACTGCCAGCGCCCACCTTGATGGCTTCGACCTTGCTCAGGAAGCGCGCCACGAACTTGTCGTAAGCGCCTTCCTGAACGTAGAAGCGCGTCGGCGAGATGCACACTTGGCCGGCGTTGCGGAACTTGAACGGTGCCAGCATGTCGGCCGCCTTCTCCACGTCGGCGTCGTCGCAGACGATCACCGGCGCGTGGCCGCCGAGCTCCATCGTGCAGCGCTTCATCAGCGAGCCCGCCAGCGCCGCCAGTTGCTTGCCGACCGCCACCGAACCGGTGAACGAGACCTTGCGCACGATCGGCGAGCGGATCAGGTAGTCCGAGACCTCGTGCGGCACGCCCCAGACGATGTTCAGGCAGCCCTTCGGCAGGCCGGCGTCGTGGAACAGCCGGGCCAGCGCGACGACCGCGCTCGGCGCGTCTTCCGGTCCCTTCAGGATGATGGTGCAGCCCGCGCCGATGGCTGCTGCGATCTTGCGGATCGCCTGGTTGAACGGGAAGTTCCAGGGCGAGAACGCGGCACACACGCCGATCGGCTCGCGCAGCACGAGTTGCCTAACGCCGGGAGTGCGCGGCATGATCACGCGGCCGTAGATGCGCCGGCATTCCTCGGCATGCCATTCGGCGTGCTCGGAGCACGAGACCACTTCACCGATCGCTTCGGCGATCGGCTTGCCCTGGTCGAGCGTCAGGTTGCGGCCGATGTCCTGTGCGCGTTCGCGCGCCAGTTCGGCGACCCGGCGCAGCACCTTGCTGCGTTCCATCGGCGAGCTGTGGCGCCAGCTTTCGTAGGCGCGTTGCGCGCTGGCCAGGGCAGCGTCAAGGTCTTCGCGGGTGGCGTGCGGCAGCTTGCCGATGACTTCGTTGGTGGCGGGGTTGAACACATCCTGCTCGCGGCGCCCGCCGCCCTGGATGAATTCGCCGTCGATGTAGAGGCTGAGGGTTTCGTACATGGTGGACCTGCCGTGCACTGGGGTTGGCCGGGCGGAGATCGCCGCTGCCGAGTGGACCAATGTAGCGCAGTCGATCCCGCCCGCTGGGCGGTGAATCACGCCACGGCGTGCGGCATACTTGCGCTGGCCATGCTGACCATTTAAACGTCGCAACGCGAACACGTCGAGCGCAAGCGGTTCATCGACAAGGCCGATGCCGCACTCTCCGCCCGCGTGCCCGAGTGGGCCGCGAGCCCGCCCGCCGACCGGCGCCACTTCATCGAACTGTGCCTGGAGCGTGGCGCGCGTTACGGGCTGCTGAGCGAGCAGTCGGGCATGGCGTATGCCTTGGGCGCGGTGTGGCTGGGCATGGGGTTCGAAGAACAGTCGCCGTTGTCGATGCAGCTGCTGCGCGCGCCGATGCCCGAGCTGCGCAAGTCGCACGGTTTGAGCGAATGGGTCGGCGACCAGATCGGCCCGCACGCCACGCCCGAAAGCGGCGACGCCGCGATTCGCCGCAGCTCTATGTTGACGACGCCCTGAGGGCGTTTCTGATGGGCGCGGCGTTGTGGTCGGGATCGCACAGGGCGTCGATGATCTTTGTGCGCTTCGGTGCCTTCGGTGGCTTCGATGGGCTTCGGTAACTTCGTCGCCGGGCTGACGCCAAGACGCTCGGCGAGCGCCAGGGCAACAGCCTGCGCGCCAAGCGCGCGAAGGACCTGGCCGCTGACCCGGAACTGCCGCAGAAGGAATACCAGGTGGCGCGCGAGAGCCTGCTCGGCAAGGAGTTCGGCAGCGACCCGGCGCTCAACGCCTGCACGCCCTGCGCTGCCAATGCAAAGGCCGCGCGCCGCGCGCAGCGGCTCGATCTGGTGGGCCGCGGCGTGCAGGGCTGCCCCGAGCACGCCGCGAATGCGGCCCGCTTGCGCAGCGACATGGACGAGGTGGAGCATGCGCGCTTGGCCAGGCATGTCTATGTCAAGTACGACAAGGACGCGCCCGACGATTTGAAAGCGCCACCGCCCGGTTACCTTGATGCAAATGCTGATGAGTTGGGGCAACTCGGACTTGATCAATACATGCTCACGCCGAAGAACACTGATTTTCGCGCTGCCGTTTACAAAAAGGACCCGCTGGTCTGGGGTGATGACGCCATGCCGCCGTACGAGGTGGTGTTCCGCGGTTCGACCTTGGCGCAGGAAGACTGGGACAACAACTTTGCTCAGAATGCCGACAAGGAATCGAGTTACTACCAAAAGGCGGTTGGTATTGGGAATGCGATCAGCGACAAAGGCGCGAGCGACAACGTGCAGATCGTCGGTCACTCCCTGGGCGGTGGGCTCGCATCCGCCGCGCAGGGGGGGTCAGGCGCCACTGCAACCACCTTCAATGCCGCAGGGCTGAACCCTCAAACGGTCGCGCGCTACTCGAAATTGCCCGACCGCCAGCAAGCCGATGCCAGCAAAATCCTTGCTTACCAGGTCGAAGGTGAAGTGCTGACGAGCACGCAAGAAAAGGGAATGCTCTCGAAATTCTCGAACCCGTCAGTAGGCCAGCGCAACATCGTTCCGCCGTCGTCGACCGCGTTGTCAAGCGATGATCGGCATGCGATGGATGAAGTCATCAAGGCCATCGAAGTGCGAAAGACGGCGGACGAGACGGCCATCAAAGACTGCCTGAAGAGCCAATCATGAATAAACGCGACCCCCGATTCGCCATCTACCTGGGAGTTCTCACCATGGGATTGTTTGAACTTTTTGGCGCAGGCGCTGCCAGGGCTGCCCCCGCGCTCGGCCCGGCCGAGAGGTATTTCGATCCGCAACCGGCCGCACTGGTTCGTGCGGCGCTGTCGAACGATGCGATGCGGGTTCGCGAACTGGTAGCTGCCGGCGTCAACCCGAACAGCCAGGGGCCCCGCTCCAACAGCAAGAACACACCGCAGATCACACTACTCGGCTATGCCGTCAGTCAAAGCAACGAACCTGCAATCCGTTTGCTGATCCAGGCCGGTGCAAACCCCTTGTTTGAACCTCGCGAGGACGACGGCGACGCCTATCTCTTTGCAATTGGGCGCAAGGACAGCGCGATGCTCGATGCGCTGTACCGCGCTTGGCCCCTATCGAAGGTTCCCGCGAAGACCCAGTCGGAGACGGCGTTCTCTGCCCTCAGATTCAACTGCAATGACTGCCTCAAGGTCATGTTCAAACATGGCCTGTCGGCGGGAGTGCAGGACTCGCGGGGCTACAGCTTGTACATGGAAGCGATATCTCGTGAGGACCTCGCAGCAGCCGAATGGCTTTTGAAGGACGTTGGCGTTCCGGTCGAGGCTGATCCGAGGCGCGATGTCACTCCGGCCAATCAACTTCAGCTCCACATCAGCCGATATCGACCGGGCACGCCGACCTACGAAACCCTGCTGCGCCTGCAAGCCATCATGCAGTCTCGCGGCATCGTCTTTCCTGTAGAAACCGTGACGCAGCGGCGCGCGAGCCTTGGCCTCAAGTAGTCTTGGTGGGTGCGCAATGCGGTCATACCTTGCAGTTCTGACCATGGGATTGTTTGAATTGTTCGCTACAAGTGCCGCCAGAGCCGCCCCCGCGCTCGGCCCGGCCGAGAAGTATTTCGATCCGCAGCCGGCCGCCCTGGTTCGTGCCGCACTGGCCGAGGATGCCTCGCGAGTCCGTGAACTGGTGGTTGCCGACGTCAACCCGAACAGTCAAGGCCCACGGTCTGCAGACAAGAACACACCGCAGACTACCTTGCTGGGTTACGCCATTAGCCAACGCAGCGAAGCAGCACTCCGGTTGCTGATCCAGGCTGCGCCGATCCGCTGTTCAAGCCACGCGACGGCGACGGCAACGCCTTCGGGTTCGCGATCGTGCGCAAGGACAGCCAGATGCTCGACGCGTTGTCTCGAGCCTGGCCGATCTCGAAGGTTACCGCCAAGACCCAGTCGGATACGGCGTTCTCGGCCCTCAGATTTCACTGCAATGACTGCCTGAAGGTCATGTTCAAACACGGCTTGCCAGTGGGAGTTCAGGACTCACGGCACTACAACCTGTTCATGGAAGCAATGGACCGCGAAGACTTCGAGACGGCCGAGTGGCTGCTGAAGGACGCGCGCATACCGCTCGATGCCGAGACCGTCCGTGGCGTGAACCCTGCAAACTCGCTGCAGGAGGACCTCAGCCGATATCGCCCCGGCACGCCGACGCACGATGCGCTGCTGCGCTTGCAAGCCGTGATGCAAGCCGTGATGCAAGCGCGAGGCGTCGTGTTCCCGGTCGAGACCTCAACGCAGCAGCGCGCCAGCCGTGGCTTCAAGTAACGCGGCCGCTACCGGCCCGTCGCTGCTCAGGGCCGCAAGATTGTGCGCCCGCGAATCCTCCCGGCCTTCAGGTCGGCCATCGCGGCCGAGACTTCCGACAAGGGCCGCGTTGTGACCGGCAAGTGGGGCAAGGTGCCGCGGCGCGCGATCGCCATCAGCTCGTGCATCTCGGCCAGGCTGCCGACATACGAGCCGCTGATGCGCAGCGCCTTCATCGCCAGCAGGGCCGGCGACACCGGCGTGGCGCCGCCGAACAGGCCGACGCACACCAGCCGGCCCGCCTTGCGCACGGCAGTGAAGCCGAAAGCGAAGCTGGCGCCTGCGCCGACGAAGTCGATCGCCGCCGCCACGCCGCCGCCGCTGGCCTTCAGCAGCGCCTTGCCCGCCCCTTCTGCGCTCGGGTCGATGACATCGGCGGCGCCGGCTTCAAAGGCCAGGTCCCACTTGCCCCGGTCGATCTCGGCGACGATGGGCTTGGCGCCGAACAGCTCTTTGGCGAGCCGGATGCCCGACAGCCCGACACCGCCGGCGCCGATGATCAGCAGCGGTTCGTCCGCGTCCAGCGGCGCGCACTTCTTCAGCGCGCTCCAGGCCGTCAGGCCTGAACACGCATAGGTGCAGGCCTGCTCTTCGGGCAGCGGGTCGAAGGCGAGCAGGTACTTCGCATCGGGCACGATCACATGGTCGGCAAAGCCGCCGTCGCGCTGCACGCCGAGGGCGCGGCCGGCGTTGCACAGGTGCTCGTCGCCGGCCCGGCAGAGCGCGCAACTGCCGCAGCCGATCCAGGGGTAGACGACGCGCTGGTCGCCTACCGAAACTTCATGCTCAGGTGTGACGTTAGGGCCCAGTGCTACCACCGTGCCGGCGATCTCGTGGCCGAGCGTGCGCGGCGGCGCGACCGAGCGCGCCAGGTCGATCTTCGCGCCGTGGCCGAGGTCGAAGTAGCCGTCGGCGAGGTGCAGGTCGCTGTGGCAGACACCGCAGCGGTTCACGCGCAACAGCACTTCACTGCCCTGCGGCTGCGGCGTGGCGCGCAGCACCTGCGCGAGCGGGGCGCCGAAGGTTTCGAGCTGGTAACTGAGCATGGAGTTCCTTGAGTCCGAAGCCGTCGCCGCAGTGATCGGGACTGCCGGTTATACGCCCAGGAACGCCGTCAACCCGGCACTGCCGCGCAGCCCTTCGGAGGCGCCCGCCAGCACGACCCGGCCCTTCTGCAGCACCAGCAACCGATCCGACTGTTCGCCGACCTTGCGGTGATCGCGGTCGACCACCAGGGTCGCGATGCCGGTCTTCCGGATGTCGGCAATGACGCGCCAGATCTCGGCCACGACCAGCGGCGCGAGCCCTTCGGTCGCTTCGTCGAGGATCAGCAGCCGAGGGTTCGTCATCAGTGCGCGGCCGATGGCCAGCATCTGCTGCTCGCCGCCGGAGAGCTGCTGGCCGCCGTGGCTCAGGCGCTCGGCCAGGCGCGGGAAGGTGGCCAGCACGCGTTCGAAGGTCCATGCGCATTCGCCGTTCACACCGGGGCGTGCGCTCATCACCAGGTTCTCGCGCACCGACAGGTTCGGGAACACGCCGCGCCCTTCGGGCACATAGCCGATGCCCAGCCGCGCCATGCGCTCGGGCGGCGCGCCGGTCAGGTCGCGGCCCTCCCAGCGCACGCGCCCGGAGGTCGGCCTGACGTAGCCCATCAGCGTGCGGATCAGGGTCGTCTTGCCCATGCCGTTGCGCCCGAGCAGGCCGACCGAGGTGCCGGCTTCGATGCTCACCGAAACGCCGTGCAGGATGTGCGCCTGGCCGTAGTGGGTGTGCAGTTGCTCGACTTCCAGCATGCTCAGTGGCCTTCACCGAGGTAGGCGATGCGCACCTGCGGGTCGCTGCGAATGTGGCCCGGCGTGTCGCTCGCGATGACCTCGCCGTTCACCATCACCGTGATGCGGTCGGCGATGCGGAACACCGCGTCCATGTCGTGCTCGACGAGCAGCACCGCATGCTCGCGCTTCAGCGTTTCGAGCAGCGCGAGCATGCGCTCGGTCTCCTCGGCGCCCATGCCGGCGAGCGGCTCGTCGAGCAGCAGCACCTGCGGGCGCGTCGCCAGGCACATCGCGATTTCCAGCTGGCGCTTGCCGCCGTGGCTGAGTGCGCCGGCGGTGTGATCGGCCTTGTCCGTCAGGCCGGCGGCGGCCAGCGCGTCGCGGGCGATGCCGCTGCTGTGGGTGCAGTGCCGCGCCGACTCCCAGACCGCCCAGGCACGTTGATGCGCTGCCTGCGCGCTCAAGCGCGCGTTCTCGAACACGCTGAACTCGGGGTAGACGGTGGTGCGCTGGTAGCTGCGGCCGATGCCGGCGCGGGCGCGCTTCGGTTGCGACCAGGCGGTGATGTCGGCGCCGCGCAGCCGGATCGTTCCGCTCGATGTCGCGAGCTCGCCCGACAGCATGTTGATCAGCGTCGATTTGCCCGCGCCGTTGGTGCCGATCACGCCGTGCACCTCGCCGCGGTGCAGGTCGACGCTGACCTGGTTCACCGCGGCCAGGCCGCCGAAGCGTCGCGTCAGCTGCAGCGCTTGCAACAGCGGCTGCGAGCTTGGCGCACGGGTGTCATTCATCGTCATCGCCTGCACGCGTGACCAAGGCAGTCACCGACTTGCGCCGCACTGACGCGCCCATCAGCCCCATCAAGCCCTTCGGCAGCCAGGCCACGAAGGCGATGATGGTGAAGCCGAAGGTCAGTTGCCAGTGGTCGGCCAGCGGCCCGACGATCGCTTGCGACGAGTACAACTCCTTCAGCAACGTGAACGCGACCGCACCGATGACGGCGCCGCGCAGGTGGCCCAGGCCGCCGAGGATCAGCATCAGCAGCACCGCGCCCGACTCGTGCCACGACAGCAGGTCCGGGTTCACCACCCCGTCCTTCACCGCCAGCAGAAAGCCGGCCAGGCCGGCCAGCGCGCCGGCGATCACGAACGCCGCGAGCTTGTACGGATAGGTGCGAAAGCCGACCGCCCGCATGCGCTGCTCGTTGGTGCGGATGCCCGCCAGCGCGTGGCCGAAGCGCGAGCGCAGCAGCAGCGCCAGCAGCGCGTAGGTGAACACCAGCGCGCCGAGCACGAAGTAGTAGAAGTGGGTGCGCTTGTCGAGGTCGAGCAGCGTGCCCAGCACCGGCTTCACGTTCAGGTAGATGCCGTCGCTGCCGCCGCCGATGCGGGTGTCGTGGAACACGAAGTACGCCATCTGCGCGAACGCCAGCGTGACCATGATGAAGTACACACCCTTGGTGCGCAGGCTCAGCGCGCCGACGAACAATGCATACGCCGCCGCGCAGCCCATCGACGCCGGCAGCAGCCACGCCACCGACGCCGCGCCGCTGGCCGGCGAGCCGAGCGCGGCCACGTAGGCACCGATGCCCAGGAAGGCCGCATGCCCCAGGCTGACCAGGCCGGTGGTGCCGACGAGCAGTTCCAGGCTGAGCGCGAAGATGGCGTAGATCAGCACCTTCAGCACCAGGTCTTGCTGGTACGGCGAGATCACGAACGGCAGCGCGGCCAGGGCCAGCGCTACGACGACCGGCAGCGGCCAACCACGTGCCTCGACCGATGCAGACGGCGCCCCCATCAATAGCTCCGCTTCACCAGGCCTTCGGGCCGCCAGACCAGGATGACGGCCATCAGCAGGTACACGCCCAGGCCGCTCAACTCGGCGAAGAAGACCTTGCCGAAGGTGTCGACGAAGCCGATCAGCAGCGACGCGATCAGCGCGCCCGTGATCGAGCCGATCCCGCCGATCACCACCACCACGAAGCAGATGATGAGCACGTTGCCGCCCATGCCCGGGTACACGGAAGACAGCGGCGCGGCGATCATGCCGGCGAGTGCGGCCAGCGCCACGCCGGCCGCGAACACGCAGCGGTAAAGCAGGGTGATGTCGATGCCCAGGCCGCGCACCATGTCGCGGTTGCTGGCGCCGGCGCGCACCATCATGCCGAGCCGCGTGCGGTTGACGACGAAGTACAGGCCGACGGCGACGACGATGCAGGCCGCGCTGGCGAACAGGCGGTACACCGGGTACGTCATGCGGTCACCGAGCGCGATGCTGCCGGCCAGCCAGGCAGGGGCCTGCACGCCGTGCACGTCGTTGCCCACCAGCAGGCTGCGCGTCTCCTCGAACACCAGGATCAGCGCGTAGGTCATCAGCACCTGCTGCAGGTGTTCGCGCTGGTACAGGTAGCTGAAGAACACCCATTCGAGCAGGTAGCCGAAGATCGCCGCCAGCACCACGCCGGCCACCAGCATCAGCAGGAACTGCGGGCCGAACAGCGGCGCGAGCGCGAACGCCATGTAAGCGCCGAGCATGTAGAAGCTGCCGTGTGCCAGGTTGATGACACCCATGATGCCGAAGATCAGCGTCAGGCCGCTGGCGACGAGGAACAGCAGCAGGCCGTACTGCACCGAGTTCAGGCACTGGATCAGGAAGGTGGTCAGGTCCATGGGTGCAATCTTGCTCCCTCTCCCTCTGGGAAAGGGTGGGGGTGAGGGCCGGGGCTGCTATGACGGTGGAGCGCCGCGCCGCCCCTCACCCCAGCCCTCCCCAAAGGGGCGAGGGAGCAAGAGGGGAGCGTTGGAATGGGCCGGATGGTTCTACCAGTTCAAGCCCTCACAACTTGCAGCCGCGCGCCGGGTCGGCCAGCGCCTTCACGGCCACTGCGCGGTACTCGTTGTTGTTGCCCTTGGCCTCGCGCAGGTACACGTCCTGCACCGGGTTGCCGGCGGGCGAGATCGTGAACTTGCCGCGCGGGCTGTCGACGGTGACCTTGCGCATCGCCGTCGTCAGGATGTCGCGCTTGGCGAGGTCGCCTTTCACGGCGTTGAGCCCGGCGGCGAGGATCTGCGCCGCGTCGTAGCCCTGCACCGCGTACACATCGGCGTTCGCCTTGTAGGTCAGCGCGTAGCCCTTGCGGAAGGCGTTGTTGCGGGGCGTGTCCAGGTTGTCGGCATAGTGCAGCGTGGTCAGCATGCCTTGCGCGGCCGCGCCCTGTGCCTCTAACGTGCCGTCGGTCAGAAAGCCCGGGCCGTAGAGCGGAATGGTCTTGTTCAGGCCGGCGGCGGCGTAATCCTTGACGAACTTCACCGCGCCGCCACCGGCGAAGAACGCATACACCGCATCCGGCTTCTGCGCCGCGATCTCGGTCAGCAGGGCCTGGAACTCGACGTTCGGGAACGGAACGTTCAGGTCTTTCACGACCTTGCCGCCGCCCTTCTCGAAGGCCTCGGCGAAGCCCTTCACCGACTCGTTGCCGGCGGCGTAGTTCCAGGTCACGGTGATGGCCTTCTTCGCGCCCTTCTCGGCCGCCACCTTGCCCATCGCGAACGCCGGCTGCCAGTTCGAGAACGAGCTGCGCACGATGTTCGGCGCGCACATCACGCCGGTCACCGCATCGGCACCGGCGTTCGGCACGATCAGCAAGGTGTTGGTGTCTTTCGCGGCCTTCGCCATCGCCATCGCGACGCCCGAGTGGACGGTGCCGACGATCACATCGACCTGGTCGCGCTTGATCAGCTTGTTGACGTTGTCGGTGGCTTTCGAAGGCTCGGACTCGTCATCGACCTTGAAGAACTCGATCTCGCGCCCGCCGAGCTTGCCGCCCTGTTCGTTCACATACAGCCGAAAGCCGTTCTCGATCGAGTTGCCGAGCGCGGCGAAGGTGCCGGAATACGGCAGCATGAAGCCGACCTTGAGCTTGCCGGCGGCCTGTGCGCAGGCACTGCCGGTGGCGAAGCTCAGCGCGGCGGCGAGGGCCACGGTGGCGAGGGGGAGGGTGCGGGTCATGTCGTCTCCTGGGGTGATCTTTGAGGGGGAAGCGGGTTAAGAGAGGGAAGCATGTAAGGCGGATGCCGTCGATGCCGTCGATGCGGTCACCCGCGATGGATTGAGTGCCGTGTGGCGTCGAATGAAATCGCTGACGGCTGCCATGACTGCCTGCGGCTGGTCGCGGTGCGGCGAGTGGCCGCATTCTTGCAGCTTGAGCAGGGCGGTCTGCGGTGCGTGAAGCGCAATGCCGTCGATCTGCGCCATCGTGCCGTACTGATCCTGCGCGCCTTGCATCGCGAGCAACGGGCTGCGGATGTGCGCCAGCTCGGCTTCGATCGTCCAGGCCGCAAACGTCGGGTCGAGCCAGATCGTGTTCCAGCCCCAGAAGGCCGAATCGGGGTCCTGGTGATGGCGCGCGAGCTTGTGCTTCAGATCACTGTGAAGATAGGCCTCGCGCGCGGCGCGGATGCCGATCAGCCCGAACGCTTCGACCTTGATGTGTGGTGCCAGCACGATGGTGCCGGCCACCTGCGATGCGAAGCGCGCCGCGTACAGCAAGGCGATCGAGCCGCCGTCGCTGTGGCCGAAGAACCAGGGCTTGTCGGCCGCGTTGGCGGCGCCGGCAGCTATGCCCAGGGCGCGCAGCAGCGCCGGCAAGACCGCATGTGCCTGCTCGTGCATGAAAGCCGTCGTCCAGTTCTCGCCGGGTGTGCGCGGTGTCGAGCGGCCGTAGCCGGGGCGCGAGTAGACCAGGCCTCGGCACTCGGCGGCATCGCACAGTCGTTGCGGGAAATCCTTCCACATCGACAGCGAACCCAGCCCCTCGTGCAGGAACACGATGAGCGGCCGATCGACACGTTCGCGGGCGAACCACTGGTGCTCGATGCGCCAGCGCCGGCCGGCCGCATCGACCTCGATGAGCTCGATCGCCGATGTCACCGGGAAGCCTCACGTTCGCGCAACCTGAAGCGCTGGATTTTGCCGGTGGCCGTCTTCGGCAACTCGGCCAGAAACTCGATCAGGCGCGGGTACTTGTAGGGCGCCAGCCGGTCCTTGACGAAGGCCTTCAGCTCGGCCTCGGTCGTCTGCTGGCCGGCCTTCAGCACGACGAAGGCCTTGGTCTTGGTCAGGCCCTCGCCATCCAGCACGCCGATCACCGCCGCTTCGAGCACGGCCGGGTGCTGCACCAGCGTGGCCTCGACCTCGAACGGCGAGACGTAGATGCCGCTGACCTTCAGCATGTCGTCGCTGCGCCCGCTGTAGGTGTAGCTGCCGTCGGCGTTGCGCACGTACTTGTCGCCGCTCTTGGTCCATGCGCCCTGGAAGGTCTCGCGGGTCTTCTCGCGGTTGCCCCAGTAAAGCAGCGCAGCACTCGGGCCGTTGATGTAGAGGTCGCCGGTCTCGCCGTCGGCAACGGGCGCGCCGTCGTCGCCGCGCAGTTCGATCTGGTAGCCCGGCACCGGCCAGCCGGTGGTGCCGTAGCGCACTTGGCCGGGCCGGTTCGACAGGAAGATGTGCAGCATCTCGGTCGAGCCGATGCCGTCGATGATGTCGATGCCGAAGTGGCCGCGAAAGCGCTCGCCGAGGTCGGCTGGCAGCGCCTCGCCGGCGGACGAGCACAGGCGCAGCGAGACCGCCTCGCGCGCCGGCAGCAAAGGCGAGGCGAGCATGCCGGCGAAGCCGGTGGGCGCGCCGAAGAAGATCGTCGGACGATGCTCGGCGCGTTGATGCGGCGTGTCGCCGGTCCAGCGTTTGAAGGTGGCCTCGGGTGTCGGCCGTTCGGCCATCAGGACCACCGTTGCACCGACGCTCATCGGAAACGTTAGCCCGTTTCCCAGGCCGTAGGCGAAGAACAGCTTGGCGGCGGAAAAGCACACGTCGCGCTCGGTCAGGCCGAGCACCGGCGTGCCGTACAGCTCGGCTGTCCAGTACGGGTTGGCGTGGGTGTGGACCGTGCCCTTCGGGCGGCCGGTCGAGCCGGAGGAGTAGAGCCAGAAGCCGGGGTCGTCGGGGCCGGTCGCGGCCGGTGCGGCGAGTGGTTGATGGGCTGCGAGGAAGGCCTCGAACTCGGTCGTGGGCGTGGGCGCGTCGGCCGTCTGCAGTGCCGCGGCCGCCTGCGCCGGGCGCACCACGACGATCGCCTTGATTTCGTGCCGTGCCAGCGCCAGCGCGGCCCGCAAGACGGGCAGCAACGCACCGGAAACGAACACCACCTGCGCGCGGCTGTTCGCCAGCATGTAGGCGCAGTCGTCGGCGGTGAGCAGCGTGTTCATCGCCACCGGAACGACGCCGGCATAGAGCGCGCCGAGGAAGGCGACCGGCCATTCGTTGCAGTCGTGCATTAGCAGCAGCACGCGTTCTTCGCGTCGGATGCCGCTTGCGAGCAGCGCGGCAGCCGCGCGGCGGATGCGCTCGGCAAGCTCGCCGTAGCTCAGCGTGCCGTGGTCGTCGATGAACGCCGCCTTGGCCGGGCGGCCGGTGTTGCGCTGGATCAGGTGCTCGGCGATGTTGAAGTGCGAGCCCGGGGCGGGACTGTGAGGGGCGGTCATCAGGGTCTCCTCAAAGGGCATCGGGGCGTCAGCAGACCTGCGCGGTGAGCGCGGCATGAAGCTGTTGCAATTTGATCGGTGGCGGGGCGCGCTCTGGTTCACTCGCCGGCTTGCATTCTGTTGCTTGCATGGGCTGTTGATATGAAGTATTGTGCTCACACTGAACGGTAAACCCGAGTCAAATCGATGTCAAGCAATATAGTGCATTCTCACGGGTATACGCCTAAGCCTGCGCCCCGCCCGACTCCCAAACTTGCGCGACAAATCGCCGCCGTCGCGGCTGCGGAATCGGCAGACGAAGACAAGCACCCGGCCCTGGTCGCGCTCGGCGAGCGGGTGCGCAACCTGCGCGCCCGGCGCGGCATGACGCGCAAGGCGGTGGCGCTGGCGGCCGATGTGTCGGAGCGTCATCTGGCGAACCTCGAATACGGCATCGGCAACGCCTCGTACCTGGTGCTGAACCAGGTCGCCGGTGCATTGCAGTGTTCGCTCGCGGAACTGAACGGCGACTTCACCACTGCCTCGCCGGAATGGCTGCTGCTCCGCGAGCTGCTCGACCACCGCGACGAGGCCACGCTGCGGCGCGCCCGCATCGCCATCGGCGAGTTGCTGGGCTCGGGCGGCGGCAACGCGATGCGCAGCCCGCGCGTGGCGCTGATCGGGCTGCGCGGCGCCGGCAAGTCGACGCTCGGCCAGATGCTGGCCGACGACCTGGACGTGCCGTTCGTCGAGCTGAGCCGCGAGATCGAAAAGTTCGCCGGTTGCAGCATCGCCGAAATCCAGGCGCTTTACGGCATGAACGCCTATCGCCGCTACGAGCGCCGCGCGCTCGAAGAGGCGATCCAGATCCATGCCGAAGCCGTGATCGCCACGCCGGGCGGGCTGGTGTCGGACGCCGCCACCTTCAACCTGCTGCTCGCCCACTGCACCACCGTGTGGCTGCAGGCCGACCCGGAGCACCACATGCGGCGCGTCGCCGCGCAGGGCGACATGCGGCCGATGGCGGCCAGCGCCGAGGCGATGGAAGACCTGAAGCGCATCCTCGCCGGCCGCGCGGCGTTCTATTCGAAGGCCGACCTGATGGTCGACACCAGCGACTGGCCGCTGGACACCACCTTCCAGACCCTGCGCCGAATCGTGCGCGAGGCGCTGCGGCCGCCCGGTTGACGGGGCGGCGCAGGTGGCCGAGCAGGAGATCACCTCACGCACCGCAGAGGCGCAGAGAACGCAGAGAACGCAGAGGATCGCAGAGGAATTCAAAATATTTTCTGTCTTACTCTGCGTTAACTCCGCGTCCTCCGCGCCTCTGCGGTGCGTGAGTTGTCTTCTTGTCGCGCGCGCCCTTGACGCACTAAAGTGCATGCACTATGATGCGTGCAGCGACGACAGACGTATGCACTATCTTTCAGTGCCACACAGGAGACCCGTGATGACCACCGCCCCGCGCGTCGAGTACCAAACCCACCCGTCGCAGTACAAGCACTGGAAGCTCAGCTTCGACGGTCCGATTGCAACGCTGGCGGTCGACATCGACGAGAGCGCCGGTCTGCGCCCCGGCTACAAGCTGAAGTTGAACAGCTACGACCTGGGCGTGGACATCGAGTTGAACGACGCCGTGAACCGCATCCGCTTCGAGCATCCGGAAGTGCGCACGGTGATCATCACCAGCCTGAAGGACAAGGTGTTTTGCTCCGGTGCCAACATCTTCATGCTCGGTGTATCGAGCCACGCCTGGAAGGTGAACTTCTGCAAGTTCACGAACGAGACGCGCAACGGGCTCGAAGATTCGTCAACTCATTCGGGCCTGAAGTTCCTCGCCGCCGTGAATGGCGCGTGCGCGGGTGGCGGCTACGAGCTGGCGCTGTCGTGCGATGAAATCTATCTGGTCGATGACCGCTCTTCCGCCGTCAGCCTGCCCGAAGTGCCGCTGCTCGGCGTGCTGCCCGGCACCGGCGGCCTGACCCGCGTGACCGACAAGCGGCATGTGCGGCACGACCTGGCCGACCTGTTTTGCACCAGCGTCGAAGGCGTGCGTGGCCAGAAGGCGAAAGACTGGCGGCTGGTCGACGAGATCGCCAAGCCGCAGGTCTTCGCGCAGAAGGTCCAGGAGCGCGCGCTCGCGCTGGCCGCCCAGAGCGACCGGCCAGCCGGCGCGAAGGGCGTGCTGCTGACGCCGTTGCAGTGCACGGTCGAGGCCGATGCCTTGCGCTACGGCTTCGTCACGGTCGAGATCGACCGCGCTAAAAGGGTCGCCACCTTCACCGTGAACGGACCTGACAAGGCGCAGCCGCAAACGCCCGAGGCCATCGTCGCCGCCGGCGCGGCGTGGTGGCCGCTGAAGATGGGCCGCGAGCTGGAAGACGCGATCCTGCAGATGCGCACCAACGAACTCGACACCGGCACCTGGCTGATCAAGACGCAGGGCGACGCCGCCGCGGTGCTCGCCTGCGACGCGACACTGCTGGCGCACCAGAACCACTGGCTGGTGCGCGAGACCATCGGCTTGCTGCGCCGCACCTTCAGCCGGCTCGACGTGTCGTCGCGCAGCCTGTTCGCGCTGGTCGAACCGGGCTCCTGCTTTGCCGGCAGCCTGCTCGAACTGGCGCTCGCCTGCGACCGCATTTACCACCTGGCCTTGCCCGACGATCAGGTGCGCGCGCCGAAGATCACCGTGGCCGAGCTCAACTTCGGCGTGTACCCGATGGTCACCGGGCAGAGCCGGCTGGGCCGCCGGTTCTACGATGAAGCGCCCGCGCTGGAAGCGGTGCGGGCGGTGGCGCAGGACACCTCAAGAGGTGTCGCGGGGCAAGCGCTCGATGCCGACGCCGCCTTCGCCATCGGCCTGGCCACCAGCAACCCCGACGACATCGACTGGACCGACGAGGTTCGCATCGCCATCGAAGAGCGGGTGGCGATGTCGCCCGACGCCCTCACCGGCATGGAAGCGAACCTGCGTTTCAACGGCCCGGAGAACATGTTCACGCGCATCTTCGGGCGCCTGACGGCGTGGCAGAACTGGATCTTCCAGCGCCCGAATGCGGTCGGCGAGAAGGGCGCACTGAAGCTTTACGGCAAGGGCGACAAGGCCCAGTTCGACTGGAACCGAGTTTGATCACCGAAGGACATTCGACATGAGCAGCATCAACTACAGCGAGAAGATCCCGAACAACGTCAACCTCGGCGAAGACCGCACCTTGCAGCGCGCGCTCGAGCAATGGCAACCCAACTTCATCAACTGGTGGGACGACGTCGGCCCGGTCGGCTCCACCGACTCCGAGGTGTACTTGCGCACGGCGGTCAGCGTCGATCCGCAGGGCTGGGCGAGCTTCGGCCATGTGAAGATGCGCGACTACCGCTGGGGCATCTTCCTGAACCCGGGCAGCGCCGACCGCGAGATCCACTTCGGCGATCACAAGGGCGAAAAGGCTTGGGACAGCGTGCCCGGCGAGCACCGCGCGAACCTGCGCCGCATCATCGTGACGCAGGGCGACACCGAGCCGGCGTCGGTCGAGCAGCAACGCCACCTGGGCCTGACGGCGCCCAGCATGTACGACCTGCGCAACCTGTTCCAGATCAACGTCGAGGAAGGCCGGCACCTGTGGGCGATGGTCTATCTGCTGCACAAGCACTTCGGCCGCGACGGCCGCGAAGAAGCGGAGGCACTGCTCGAACGCCGCAGCGGCGATGCGAACAACCCGCGCATCCTCGGTGCGTTCAACGAAGCCACGCCCGACTGGCTGAGCTTCTTCATGTTCACCTATTTCACCGACCGCGACGGCAAGTTCCAGCTCTGCGCGCTGGCCGAGTCGGCCTTCGATCCGCTGGCGCGCACGACCAAGTTCATGCTGACCGAAGAGGCGCACCACATGTTCGTCGGCGAGAGCGGCATCTCGCGCGTGATCCAGCGCACCGCGCAGGTCATGAACGAACTCAAGACCGACGATGTGGGGCGCTTGCGCGCGGCCGGCGTGATCGACCTGCCGACGATCCAGCGCTACATCAACTTCCACTACAGCGTCACCATCGACCTGTTCGGTGCTGACGAGTCGAGCAATGCGGCGATCTTCTACAGCTCGGGTTTGAAGGGCCGCTATGAAGAGGGCAAGCGCGTCGATGATCACACGCTGAAGGGCCAGACCTACAAGGTGCTGGAGGTGCGCGACGGGCACCTGGTCGAGAAGGATGTGCCGATGCTGAATGCGCTGAACGAAGTGCTGCGCGACGACTACATCAAGGACTCGGTGGCCGGCGTCGAGCGCTGGAACAAGGTGCTGGCGAAGGCGCTGATCCCGGTGCGGCTGGCGGTGCCGCACAAGGCGTTTCACCGCAACATCGGCGCGCTGTCGGGCGTCAAGGTGTCGCCGGATGGGCGGGTGCTGGGCGAGGTCGAATGGGCCGCGAACGTCGACGCCTGGTTGCCGAGCCGCGAAGACCGCGCGTATGTGGCCAGCCTGATGGGGCGCGTGGTCGAGCCCGGCAAGTTCGCCAACTGGATCGCGCCGCCGGTGATGGGCATCAACCGCCAGCCGGTGGACTATGACTACGTGCGGTTTGGTTAAGAACCACCCGAAGACCGTTTCCTCCTTCCCCATTGGGGGAAGGCCGGGATGGGGGCCGGGTGGCGACGAGATGCAGTCGAGCGCCGTAGCCCCCACCCCAACCCTCCCCCACAGGGGGAGGGAATAAGGCACAGGACACCCCGTGACCATCACCACCGTCATCCAGCAGCACCTGATCGACCCCGAGATCTGCATTCGCTGCAACACCTGCGAAGCCACGTGCCCGGTCGGCGCGATCACGCACGACGAGCGCAACTATGTCGTCAATGCCGACATCTGCAACCTCTGCATGGCCTGCATCTCGCCGTGCCCGACCGGCTCGATCGACAACTGGCGCACCATGCCGCGCGTGATGGCGTATTCGCCCACCGAGCAACTGACCTGGGATGAATTGCCGGTCGCGCTGAGCGCCGAGCAACTCGCATCTGCGGGCGTTGCCGAGGCCAGCCCCGGCGACGCACTGGCCGGCGCGAACGAGGCCGCTTCGATCAACCCCCAGCCGGTCGATGCGAGCGGCGTAGCGCCCTTCGACTCGTCCGCCTACGGCGCCACCGTGCCGCCCTGGTCGGCGGCCCACGCCTACACCAACCTGCACGGGCCGAAGAACCCGGTGACGGCCACGGTGGCGGGCAATGTGCGCGTCACCGAGGTCGGCCGCACGGCGGGCCACGACTACGACACGCACCACATCGTGCTCGACTTCGGCGCCATGCCGTTCCCGGTTCTCGAAGGCCAGTCGATCGGCTTGCTGCCGCCGGGCGTGGATGCGCAGGGCAAGCCGCACCACGCGCGCCAGTACTCGGTGGCGAGCCCGCGCAACGGCGAGCGGGCGGGCTACAACAACCTGTCGCTGACCATCAAGCGCGTGCTCGAAGACCATCAGGGCAAGCCGGTGCGCGGCGTCGCGTCGAACCATGCGTGCGACCTGAAGGTGGGTGATGCGGTGCAGGTGATCGGCCCGTTCGGTGCCAGCTTCCTGATGCCGAACCACCCGCGCAGCCACATCGTGATGATCTGCACCGGCACCGGCAGCGCGCCGATGCGTGCGATGACCGAATGGCGGCGGCGGCTGCGGATTGGTCAAGCGGAAGGGCGTGGCAAATTCGAAGGCGGCAAGCTGCTGCTGTTCTTCGGCGCGCGCAGCCAGGAAGAACTGCCCTACTTCGGCCCGCTGCAAAGCCTGCCGAAAGACTTCATCGACATCAACTTCGCGTTCTCGCGCACCCCCGGCCAGCCGAAGCGCTACGTGCAGGACGTGATGCGCGAGCGCGCCGCCGACCTGGCCTTGCTGCTCGCCGACCCGAACACCTGCCTGTACGTCTGCGGCCTGAAGAGCATGGAGGAAGGCGTGGTGCTGGCGCTGCGAGATGTGGCGCAACAGGCCGGCCTGGTGTGGGAGACGATCGGCGCGGCGCTGAAGAAGGAAGGGCGGCTGCACCTGGAAACCTACTGAGCGCAGGCCTGTCACTGGCCGCGCCTGGCGGCGCGAGCTGCGCGCCTACACTGGCACACCGTCAACCGCCCCGAGGACACGACCATGAAGGCAATCGCCCGCTGTTCGCTGCTGCTGTTGTGCTGCACCGCGCTGGGTTCGGCGGTGCTGGCGCAGGGCGACGACGGTGCGTTCTATCAATGCACGCCGAGCACGTACGAAGCGGCCGGTGTGAAGCTCGATTGCCTCAGTGCCGACAAGGCCAGCGAAAACTGCGAGTCGTTCGACACGCCAGTGGCTGATTTGCGTGAGTTGAGCGAGGCGAGCGGCACACTCGTGCACGTCGAAACCACCCAGAAAGACGGCCGCGCGTTTGTAGATACCGTCACGATCGTCCGCGCCACTGGTGCCTTCACCGAAACCGAGATGCTGGACGGCGTGCTGGTGGCCAAAACCGTGGGCGTGTGCGTGCTGAAGGCTCCGGTCGCCGCGCGCTGACCGCTGCCCATTCCGCCGCCGGCACGGTGGCCGCGAATCCCCCTTGTGGTGGATGGCGCCCGGCGTTGCAGCGGTTCATCATCTGCGGCTTGGCGGGCGTTGGCGCCGGCCGGAACGAAGCCATGCAATTCGATGAACGTGAGGTAGGTGACTATCGGATCTTTGCCGGCGCACTCGAAGCGCCGAAGGGCGACGGCTACATCGCGACGATGATCGTGCAGCGCGTCCACGGCGTACCAGGTGCACCACGCGAAGCCTTGCGCGATGAGGGCCTGGCAGGAGGCCACCGCTGGGAGTCGGCCCACGACGCGTTGGCCTACGCGATCAGCAAGGCCCAGGAAGCGATTCGCAAGGGCTCGCCGCTGCTGACCTGCTGACCAGTTGCCGTGCTCTGCGGGGGTGCGAGCGGTTCAGGCCCTCACGCAGCCAACGCGGCCGTGGCAGCCGCAGCGGCCAGACACTTGTTGCACTTGCCCAGGCCGGGCAGGCGCGCATCCGGCTTGCCATCGCCTGTCTTGAAGTTGGCCTGACAACGGCGACACACATACATCTTCGAGCTCGACATCATCGGCTTCACGCCGGGTTCGCCGGCCGGCCGGGCGGCCACATATTCGGCTTGGGTCTGGCGGAGTTTTTGGGGGGCTTCCACAGCGGTCGGTGCGGCGGAAGGAGTGGGGCGACGGGTGGCCATGGCGGTCCCTGATAAAGAGTTCAAACGGCTTGCCTTCGAAAATGACAGGCGCAATCAGAAACTCGATTGTCCCAGCATTCGGTCCGCTGCGCGCAGCGGACGGGCCAACGGCCCCTGCGAAGTCAGGGATTGTGTTGCAGCTTGTCACCTGACAGGTTCAGCGGGCGGGCCACGCGCCGTCACGTTCGATGTCGAGCGTGGCCGGCGTCAAAGTCACGAAACGTGGCGCCGAGGATTGTGTCTGCGTCTGCGACTGGGCTTGCAATGACGGCATGAATTCGAGCGATTCGCCTGCCACCACCACGCGCCGCGCCTCGGCGCTGAGATGCGCTGCGGCGAAGCGCTGAATCGCGTCTGCGCTGACGCTGGACACGGCCTCGATGCGCGCTCGCAGCTCGCTTACCGGCACGCCCGCCACCACCAGCGAGCGCAGCGCGCTTCCCAGGCCGGCGGTGGTTTCGATGCTGCGCCCGAAGGCGCCGACCAGCGCCGCCTTGCGGGCCGCCAGCTCGGCCGCCGGCACCGGAGTGTCGATCAGGGCATCGAGTTCGGTGCGAACCAGCGCCACCACCTCGGCGGCGCTGGCGTTGCGAGTCTGCACGCTGACCCGAAGCGCTCCGCCGTCGCGCCGCGCGTCGAGCTGGCTGCTCACACCGTAGCTCAAGCCGCGCCTGATGCGAATTTCCTGGTTCAGGCGCGACGAGAAGTCGCTGCCGAGCACCGCGTTCAGCACGTTGGCGGCGGCGCGGTCAGGGCCCAGCGGCGGCAGCGGCACGGCGATCATCACGGCGGCCTGGTCGGCCTTCACCATGTCGATCGCGACCCAGGGCGGTGGCACGGCTGCGGCAGCGCGTGACGCCGATGACCCGGCCGCAGACACCTCGTTTGGCAGCGCCACCAACGCCGACCGAGAGGTCGTCGAGGCGCCGGTTTGCGGCCCGCGCCACGCACCGAAATGTCGGGCCGCCAGGCGCAGCGCGCTGGCGTCGTCCAGGTCGCCGGCGAGCAGCAGCACGGCGTTCTCGGGGCGATAGTGAGCACGGTGCAGCGCCTGCAAATCGGCGCGCGTGATGCGCGGCAGCGAGGCCGGCGTGCCGTCGCCCGGGTGGCCGTAGGGCCGGCTGCCGAACAGCAGGCGCTCGGTCGCCAGCAAGGCCAGGGTGGCAGGCTGCGAGTAGGCGATCTTCAAGCCGTCGAGCAGCTGCGCGCGCAGGCGTTCGAGTTCGGCCTGGGCGAAGGTCGGGCGCATCACCGCATCGGCCAGCAGGGTCAGGGCCGGGTCGAGCTGGCCGACCGTGACCGTGATCGAGACCTGCGACTGGTTCCAGCTCGCACCGCTGTCGAGCGAGCCACCCAGCGATTCGGCCTCGCGCGCCAGCGCCGACGCGCTGCGCCCCTGCGTGCCCTTGGTCAGCAGCCCGGCCGCCAGGTTGGCCAGCCCGGCGCGCTGCGGAGGATCGACTTCGCTGCCGGCCAGCACCAGCAGTTGCGCCGTCACCAGCCGCACCCCGGGGCGTGCTGCCAGCACCACCCGCAGGCCGTTCGGCAGGCGCTGTTCGGTGGGCGTGGCGATCGCGAGCGGGCGCGGCGCTGCCGGCAGCGGCGGGGTGTCGAAGGGCTGGGCCTGGGCTGCGCCGCCGAGGGCTCCCGACGCAACGCAGAGCAGGGCACCGAGACGGGCCTGCGCGCTGATCCGCAACTCACCCGTCGGGCTGCGACGGTGCGCGCCGCAGCCTGCTTCGGTGCGCTTCGGCAGCGTCATTTCACGGCCCGGTCCTGTGTGTACTCGATCGTTACCTTGTGGGTGCCGACCAGGCACTGGCGCAGCACGCGCTGCACGTCGGTGGCGCTCACCGTCAGCAGTGCAGCCAGGCCGGCGTTGACCTGCCCGGCGCCGCCCTCCAGCACCGCCGCTTCGGCCACGGCGGCGCCCAGGCCCTCGGGCGTCTGGCGCGTCAGCAAGGTGTCGGTCAGCAGTTGGGTCTTGACCTTCGCCAGCTCCGCCGCAGGCACCGGTTGGCGGGTCAGGCGCAGTACCTCGGCGAGCAGCCCGGCTTCGAGCTCGGCCAGCGGCTTGCCGCCCGCCGCCACCGCCGAGGCGATCAGCAGCCCCGGCCCGGCGCGCAGATCGGCGTTGAAGCCGGCTTGCGCAGCAAGCTGGCGGCGGTACACCAGCGACTGGTTCAGGCGCGACGATTCGCCGCCGCCGAGCAGCGTTGCGGCGATGCGCAGCGCGGCGGCGTCGGGGCTCGTCAGCGGCGGCGCCAGCCAGACCAGCGCGACCGCCGGCAAGGCCACTTGCGGGCCGGTCAGCGCGATCCGCCGGTCGCTCGACCAGGCTGGCTCGGTGGCCGTGACGCGTGGCACCGCAGCCGCCGGGCGCGGCACCGGCGCGAAGTATTTGTCGACCCACGCATCGAGCTGCTGCGGGTCGAAGTCGCCGGCCACGACCAGGGTTGCGTTGTCGGGGCGGTAAAAGGTGGTGTGGAACGCGGCCACGTCGGCCAGCGTGGCCGCCTCGAGGTCTTCGATGCTGCCGATCGACGGCCGCCGATACGGGTGCGACAGATAAGGCAGTGACGCGATACCGCGCGAAAAACGGCCGTACGGCGAGGCCAGCACGCGTTCGCGGTACTCCTCCTTCACGACCGACCGCTCCGACTCGAAGCTGGCCTGCACCACGGCCAGGTTCGCCATCCGTTCGGCCTCGGCCCAGAGCAGCGTTTCGAGGTGGTTCGACGGCACGATGTCTTGATACGCCGTCACGTCATCGCTGGTGAAGGCGTTGTTCGCGCCGCCCACGTCTTCGGTCAGGCGGTCGAGTTGCTCGGCGCGCAGATAGCGCGTGCCCTTGAACATCAGGTGCTCGAAGAGGTGCGCGAAGCCGGAGCGACCGGGCGGGTCGTCCTTCGCGCCGACGTGGTACCAGACCTGCACGCTGACCGTCGGACTGGCCGTGTTCGGCACCGCGATGAATTGCAGGCCATTGCGCAGCACGCGCTCGGTGAAGGCGACGTGCGGCACGTCGAAGCTGGCGGGCGCTGGCGCCGCGCCGGCTGCCTTGACAGCGCCGACGCCGACGCCAACGCCAACGCCACACAGAAGCGCTGCCAGCGCTGCGCGGTGCAGCCCGCGCCGCAGTCCGCGCATCAAGCCGATTTGGCCAGCAGCGTGAAGTGCTCGACCGCCGGCGGCGCCGCGAAGAACGGGCCGACGATGGCGCGCCACTGGGGGAACAGCGGGCCCTCGCGGAAGTCGACCGTGTGGTTCTCGAGCGTGTCCCAGTAAATCATCAGCAGGTAGCGCTCGGGCGACTCGACGCTCTTGTTGACCTTGTAGCCGCGAAAGCCTTTCGACTTCGATGCCACGGTCTCGACCCCGCGCTGGATCGCAGCGTCGAACTCGGCGCCTTTGCCGGGGATGATGCGGATGTCGGCGATTTCGAGAATCATGCGGGGCTCCTGGGTGAGTGCGTCCCAGTCTACAAGAGCCGGCAACCTGGCAGGCAACCCCGGCATGCCCACCGAAGCTCACGCTGCGGTCGAAAACCGCGTCAACAATTCCCCGGCAAGCGGCGTCGATGGCAGCAGCCCGTCGGCGTTCGCTACCTGCCGCCCATTGACCCACACGCCCCGCACCCCGATGGCGTCGGTCGTCAACCGCGGCGCACCACCCGGCAGGTCGAAGACGCGATGCTTGGGCCCGCGTGCCACCGTCTGCGGGTCGAACAGCAGCAGGTCCGCCGCGTAGCCTTCGCGGATCGTGCCGCGCTCGCGCATGCCGAAGACTTGTGCCGGCTGGCTGGTGAGGCGGCGCACGGCTTCGCTCATCGACATGGCCCCGAGTTCGCGCGCCCAGTGGCCCATCAGGTGCAGGCCGAAGCCGGCGTCGTTGAAGAAGGTCAGGTGCGCACCGGCATCGCTCAGGCTGACGATGCTGTGCGGATGGTTGAGCATGCGCCCGACGGCTTCTTCGTCCGAGTTGAGCAGTTGCGCGGTGAAGACGGTTTGCAGGTTCTCGGCGATCGCCAGATCGAGCATCACATCGAGCGGGTCGCGATTTTCACGGCGTGCGATCTCGGCAATGGTTTGCTGTTCGTGGTGGGCGTGCGCCGCGCTCGCGGTTTCGACTACCTGCACCTTGTCCCACTCGCCGTTGAAGAGGCGGAAGTGGGTCGTCGTTGCCAGCTCGGCGCGCACCCCGTCGCGAAAGCCCGGGTTGGCGAGCATGGCCACCAGCGCATCGCCGTGCAGGCCGAGCGCGGGCTGCCAGCTCTTGAGGCCCTCGACGGGGTAGGCCGACTGCAGCGTGAAGTCCATCGTCAGCGGGCAGCACGAGACCTGGCCGATGAGCGCATGGCCGCGCGTGTTGGCGGCACTGATCGCATCGAGGTCGTTGAACACGGCGTCGCGGTTGGTGCTGTTGTGCAGCAGTGCGGCGACCATCACCGGACGGCCGCTTTCGGCGGCCAGCGATTCGAGAAACGGGACCGGCGTGTCACCCCCTTTGGTCAGCATGAAAACGCCGTGGCCGCACTCGCCCATCGCCGTGACCAGCGCGCGCATTTCGACCTCATCGGCGAGCCGCGAAGGCATCGGTCGGCCGCCCTCGCCGTTGTGCGCCGGCGACGTGCTGCTGGCAAAGCCGACCGCGCCGGCCTGCATCGCCTCGCGCACGATGGCTTGCATCTGCGCAACCTCAACCGGCGTGGCGCTTCGCGTCGAGGCGTGGTCGCCCATCACATAGGTGCGCACGCTGCTGTGGCCGATGTAGGCAGCGATGTTGACGGCACTCCCCTGGCGCCGAAGTTGCGCCAGGTACTCCGGAAAGGTCTCGAACTGCCACGCGATGCCCTGGCGCAGCACGTCGAGCGACATGCCCTCGACCTGGGTCAGGTTGCGCATCGTGATGTCGCGGTGCTGCGGCTTGCACGGTGCGATGGTGAAGCCGCAATTGCCGATCACCGCCGTGGTCACGCCCAGCGCCGGCGAGGGCCGCACACAAGGGTCCCAGGTGATCTGGGCGTCGAAATGGGTGTGGCTGTCGATGATGCCCGGCATCAAGCCGAGCCCATCGGCAGCGATCACCTCACGCGCGGCTGCACGCAGGTCGGAGCCGATCTCGGCAATGCGGCCACCCGCGATGGCCACATCATTGATCGTCGGCGCGCTGCCGGTGCCGTCGAAGACCAATGCGTTGCGGAACAGAAGGTCGTGCATGATTTGCGTCCGGTGGGTCCAAGGGAGTTGCTCACGGCCAATGTATCGCGGCGGTGCCCGTCCGGGGTCGGAGCGCGTCATTTTGACGCGCTGAAGAACCGCAAGCCAGGCACAAGCGATTCTTGGGTTGCGCACATCGTCATCCGGGCAGGCCCCGCCGGGACACCGGAGTTTGAAGTAGCGACGCCTCCATCCCCTATGCCTAGGGGGCGCCGCTGCCGGGCCCCGGTGCTACATTGATTTTTCCTGGTTTGTGTCGGTCCGCCAGGGCCGAGTCGAGGTGGGCAGCAATCGGGCCAACGCCGTGAATGATCGGCGAAGCTTGCGTGAAATGCTTCCCGACCGGGTCATGACGCGGCGGATGCAACGGCGCGCACGAAGGACCTTCGCAACGAAGCAAGGAGTTCCCGTGATGCCTTCATACCGTACCAAGCGTTTGACCGTCGGCCTGGCCGCCGTGGCCGCCCTGACCCTGCTGTTTGCGCAGAGTGTGCGTGCCGATGACGATGAAAGTGAATCGCAGGTCAGGCGCGGTTTCCAGATCGTCCCGCCGGGAGTGCACCTGAATCTGGCGGGCAAGAACCGCAACCTCGTCGGCCTCGGCAGCTACATCGTCAACAGCAGCGGCTGCAACGACTGCCACACCCATCCGGAGTTCCTGCCCAACAGCAACCCGTTCCTCGGACAGCCCGAGATGATCAACTTTCCCCAGTACTTGTCGGGTGGGCGTCAGTTCGGGCCCTTCACGTCGGCCAACCTGACCCCGGACGCGTTCGGCAAGCCGGCCGGCCTGACGCTGCGGGATTTCATCACCACGCTGCGCACCGGCCACAACCCGAATGACCCGCCGGGCCAAATCCTGCAGGTGATGCCGTGGCCGGTGTACGGCAAGAAGACCGATCACGATCTGAGGGCAGTCTACGAGTACCTGCGCGCGCTGCCGCCGCTGCCGGACAACCCGCATCCCGGCCCATAGCTGCCCCCTAGCCGACGTGATGCTGAGCATCGTCAGTGGCGAGTGGCAAGGCGCGCCAAATTGAGCGACGCCTGATGTGCCCGGCGGCGCGCTGGCCGCCGGGCACAATGTTCGGGCCGGCGAGCCCGCCTTCGGCCCCCACTTCGACGAACCCATGGACTTCTCGATCGCCAGCATCCTGATGCTGGACGGCGCCACCAACGGCGCCATCTACGCACTGCTTGCGCTGGCCACGGTGCTGGTGTTTGCGGTCACGCGCGTGATCTTCATTCCGCAGGGCGAGTTCGTCACCTATGGCGCGCTCACGCTGGCGCTGCTGCAGATGGGCCGGGTGCCGGGCACGGTCTGGCTGCTCGCGGTGCTGGCACTGCTGGCCGCGCTGCTCGATGGGGCTGCGGCGCTGAAGCGCGGCGTGCCGGCGGGCCAGGCATTGGCCGCCGCAGGCCGTTCGCTGATCGTGCCGGCGGCCGTCGTCGCCGTCACCTGGTGGGCCGCGCCGCTGAAGCTGCCACTGCTGCTGCAGAGCCTGCTGACGCTGGCCATCGTCGCGCCGCTCGGCGCGCTGGTCTACCGGCTGGCTTACGAGAAGCTCGCCGACGCCAGCGTGCTGGTGCTGCTGATCGTTTCGGTCGGCGTGCACTTCGCGCTCACCGGCCTGGGCCTGGTGTTCTTCGGCGCCGAGGGCTTTCGCAACCCGAGCTTCTGGGACACGCGGTTTTCCGCCGGCGCGCTCACCTTGTCGGGCCAGGCGGTGATCATCTTCATGGCGTCGGTCGCCCTCATCGTTGCGCTGTACTTGTTCTTCGAGCGCAGCTTGCGCGGCAAGGCGCTGCGCGCCACGGCAGTGAACCGGCTCGGCGCGCGGCTGATGGGCATCTCGACCTCCGGCGCCGGCCGGCTGAGCTTCGGCCTGGCCGCGTTCATGGGCGCGTTGTCGGGCCTGCTGATCGGGCCGACAACGACCTTGTTCTACGACTCGGGTTTCCTGATCGGCCTGAAGGGCTTCGTCGCCGCGATCTTCGGCGGCTTGGCGAGTTACCCGGCTGCGGCCATCGGCGCGCTTTTCGTCGGCCTGCTGGAAAGCTTCGGTTCGTTCTACGCCAGCGCCTTCAAGGAGGTGATCGTCTTCACCGTGATCCTCCCGGTGCTGCTGTGGCGCTCGTTCCAGCACGGCCCGCAGGATGACGAGGAGTGAGCGCGTGTTGACTGATCTGGAAGCCTGCAATGCAAGACTCAACTCACGCACCGCAGAGGCGCAGAGAACGCAGAGGTCTCGCAGAGGAAGACAAGAAAAACTTTGTTTGAATTCCTCTGCGTTCCTCTGCGCCTCTGCGGTGCGTGAGTTGGCTCTCTTCGCTCGGCTGCAAGCAGACCTCGAAGAACGCCTGAGCGTCCAGACATGAGCATGCGCCGCACCTTCCTGATCGGCTTCGTCGTTCTGCTGGCCTTGCTGCCGCAGTTGCCGGTGCCCGAGTTCTGGATCACGCAGGCGAACTACATCGGCCTGTACACGCTGGTCGTGATCGGCCTGGTGCTGCTCACCGGCGTGGCGGGGCTCACCTCGTTCGGGCAGGCCGCGTTCGTTGGCCTCGGTGCCTACACGGCCGCCTACCTGACCTTGACGCACGGCGTCTCGCCGTGGCTCACGGTCTGGATCGGCCTGGTGTTCACCGGCCTGGCGGCGCTGGTGCTCGGCTGGATCACCTTGCGCATGTCGGGCCACTACCTGCCGCTGGCGACCATCGCCTGGGGCCTGAGCCTGTACTACCTGCTCGGCAACATCGACGCGCTCGGCAAGTACGACGGCCTGCTCGGCGTGCCGGCGCTGAGCTTCTTCGGCACCGAGCTGAAGACCGGCCGCAGCTTCTTCTACCTGCTGTGGGCGCTGGTGGTGCTGGCCTCGATCGCGGCGACGAACCTGCTCGACTCCCGCGCCGGCCGCGCGCTGCGCGCCGTCAAGGGCGGCACGACGATGGCCGAGGCGATGGGCGTGAACACCTACCGGACCAAGGTCACCGCCTTCGTTCTCGCGGCCCTGCTGGCCAGTATTTCGGGCTGGCTCTTCGCGCACTTCCAGCGCACCGTGAATCCGTCGCCGTTCGGCCTGAAGATGGGCATCGAGTACCTGTTCATGGCGGTCATCGGCGGCGTCGGCCATGTGTGGGGCGCGCTGATGGGCGCGGCCGTCGTGAAGATCCTCGAAGACCAGTTGCAGGTCTGGCTGCCGAAGCTGCTGGGTGGCAGCGGCAACTACGAGATCATCGTCTTCGGCATCCTGCTGGTGCTGGTGCTGCAGTACGCGCGCGACGGCATCTGGGCCTTCATCGAAGCGCGCCTGCCACGGGTGCAGCGCCAGGTCGATTGGCATGACGCGCCGGCCCTGCCCGAACGCCCGCGCCCATCACACGGCGCCGTGGTGCTGGACGTGCTGGCGGTGCGCAAGGAGTTCGGCGGGCTGGTGGCGGTGAACGATGTGAGCTTCCAGGTGCGGGCCGGCGAAATCCTCGGTTTGATCGGGCCGAACGGTGCCGGCAAGTCGACCACTTTCAACCTCGTCACCGGCGTGCTGCCGGCCACGCGCGGCTTGGTTACGTTGCTCGGCGAGCGAATCGATTCGTTGCCCTCGCGCGAGATCGCTCGGCGCGGCGTGTCGCGCACCTTCCAGCACGTCAAGATGATCGCCGGCATGACGGTGCTCGAGAACGTCGCGCTCGGCGCGCATTTGCGCGGCTCGCGCGGTGTGGCCTCGGCGCTGCTGCGGCTAGACCGCGCCGAAGAGCGCCAGTTGCTGAAGGAAGCCGAGCAGCAGTTGCGCCGCATCGGCATGGAAGGCAGCATGCACGAGCTGGCGGGCAACCTCGCGCTCGGGCCGCAGCGCCTGATGGAGATCGCCCGCGCGCTGTGCGCCGACCCGACCCTGCTGCTGCTCGACGAGCCCGCCGCCGGCCTGCGCCTGAAGGAGAAGCAGGGCCTGGCCGATGTGCTGCGCCAGTTGCGTGGCGAGGGCTTGAGCATCCTGCTGGTCGAGCACGACATGGACCTGGTGATGGGCCTGGTCGACCGCATCGTCGTGATGGAGTTCGGCACCTTGCTGATCGAAGGCACACCCGAAGAAGTGCAGGCCAGCCCGGCGGTGCGGGCGGCTTATCTGGGCACGGAGCATTGATTGGTGAGCACGATGTCTGTCAACGAATTCTTTGCCAACGATTTCTTTGCCACAAAGGCACAAAGACACCAAGGAAGAAGGATGGCTTTGTCTTTGTGTCTTGGTGCCCTTGTGGCAAGTCATGGTCTGCAGTCAACCGCATCGCTCCCATGAACGACGACCTGCTCGCTGTCACAGACCTGCACGCCGGCTACGGCCGAGCCGAGGTGTTGCACGGCCTGAACCTGCGGGCGAAGAAGGGCAGCGTCGTCACGGTGATCGGGCCGAACGGCGCCGGCAAGTCAACCTTGCTGAATGCGTTGATGGGCGTGCTGCCGTCGCGCGGCGGCATCGAGTACCAGAACAAATCGGTGGTGCTGAACACGCTCGAAGAGCGGGTCATGCAAGGCATCGCACTGGTGCCCGAATCGCGCGCACTGTTCGGCACCATGCCGGTCGAAGACAACCTGCTGCTCGGCGCGTATCGGCAGGTGCGCCTGGGCCACAAGAACAGCGCGCCGGCGCTCGATGAGGTGTATGCGCTGTTCCCGCGCCTGAAGGAGCGGCGTGCGCAGCTGGCGGGCACCTTGTCGGGCGGCGAGCGCCAGATGCTCGCGGTCGGCCGCGCGCTGATGAGCAAGCCTACCCTGCTGATGCTCGACGAGCCCAGCCTGGGCCTGGCGCCGCTGGTCGTGCGCGACATCTTCAACACCATCGCCGGCCTGCGCGCCACCGGCGTGACCATCCTGCTGGTCGAGCAGAACGCGCGCGCCGCGCTCGAAGTGGCCGACCACGGCTATGTGCTCGAGATGGGCGAGATCGCCCTCGAAGGCCCGGCCGCCGAGCTGGCGCGCGACCCGCGTGTGATCGACACCTATCTGGGTGCGGCGCGCAAGAGCGCGGCTTGAGGATGGCGGAGTTGATCGACGCGATGAATGCAAGAGCCAACTCATTCACCGCAGAAGCGCGGAGTGACGCAGAGTTGCGCAGAGTTAAAACAAATGGGCGATTTTCTCTGCGCGCCTCTGCGTCCTCGGCGCCCGCCCGGTGGTGAGTTTGAGTTCTCAGGCTGGGGGCGAAGCCACGCCCCCCGCCCTTGCTGCCACCACCGCATCGTCACCTGTTTGAACTGAAAGCCAGCCATGAACCCATCACCCCGCATCGGCATCATCGGCATCGGCGCAATGGGCCTGGCGATGGCGCGCAACCTGCACGGCAAAGGCCATGCGCTGTGCGTGCGCGACATCGATCCGCGCGCCGTGGCAGCCGCCGCCGCACTCGGCATCGAGGCCTGCGATTCGCCCGCCGCAATGGCCGCGCGCTGCGATGTGCTGGTCGTCGTCGTCGTCGATGCGGCGCAGATCAACGACGTGCTGTTCGGCGCCGACGGCGTGGTCCATGCCGGCGCTGCCACGCTCACCGAGCCGCGCGCCGCGCCGCTCGCCGTGCTGCTGTGTTCGACCATCGCCGCGCACGACACCGAGCACTTCCACGCGCGCCTGGCCACGCATGCGATTGACCTGATCGACGCACCGATCTCCGGCGGGCCGGTGCGCGCGGCGGATGGCAGCATGTCGATGATGCTGGCCGGCGACGCGGCGCTGCTGACGCGCCTCGACCCGTTGCTGCGCGACCTGGCTTCGAAGCGCTTCGTCATCGGCGCGAAGGTGGGCGACGCGGCGCGCACCAAGCTCGTCAACAACCTGCTTGCCGGCATCAACCTGGTGGCGGCCGCCGAAGCCATGGCGCTGGGCGCGCGGCTTGGCCTGGACCGGCAGGTGCTTTTCGATGTGATCAACGCATCGAGCGGTGCCTCGTGGATGGGTCAGGACCGGATGGCGCGTGCGCTTGTGAACGACTTCGAGCCGCGCGCGCGGGCCGTCATCCTGACCAAGGACGTGGGCCTGGCGCTGCAGATGGCCGATGCGGCCGGCATCGCAACGCCGCTCGGCGATGCGGCGCTGAGCGTGTTCAAGGCGACGCTCGCTGCGGGCCTGGGCGAACAGGACGACGCGGCCGTGATCAAGGCGATCTGGCCGGGGTTTTGAGCCTTTCTCGAAGGCTTCGTCCGGGTAGTTCCGAGATCAACCGCGAGAGGGCTCTGCTAGCATGAAACGCACGTTTCGGCAGCGCTCCGAACGGCCTTCCCATCCCCGCAGACACGAGCCTCGCCGACCTTGACTCCACCCGCCTTGCTGGTCGATCTGTACCGCGTCATGGTGCGCATCCGCGCCTTCGAGAACGCCGCCGAAATCGCCAGCCAGGGCGGCGTCGCGGCCTGGGGGCTGGACGCCAGCGCGCAGCCGGCGCGGGTGCGCGGCCCGCTGCACCTGTCGACCGGGCAGGAGGCGGTGGCGGCCGGTGTGTGCCAGCACCTGCGCCGCACCGACCTGCTTACCTCCACGCACCGCGGCCATGGCCACACGCTGGCCAAGGGCGCGAACGTGAACGCGATGATGTGCGAGCTGTTCGGCCGCGCCACCGGCACCAACAAGGGCAAGGGCGGCTCGATGCACATCGCCGATTTCAAGGTCGGCATGCTGGGCGCGAA
>JANXZA010000113.1 GCA_025355745.1 Rhizobacter sp.
GCTCGTCACGAACCACACGATGGTCAACGAGCAGATGCAGTTCTTCCTGCGCGGCTTCCGGCGTGACGCGCACCCGATGGCCATCATGACCGGCCTGGTCGGCGCACTGTCGGCCTTCTATCACGACAGCACCGACATCCACAACGCCGAGCACCGCAGGAAGAACTGCATCTGCTCGTTGACCATCGTGTGGTTGGTGACGAGCCGGGTGAAGTCGGACTTCTGGGTCGGGTTCGGCAGTTCGCCCTTCAGTAGCAGATAGCAGGTTTCGAGGTAGTCGCAGTTCTCGGCGAGCTGCTCGATCGGGTAGCCGCGGTACAGCAGCTCGCCCTTGTCACCGTCGATGTAGGTGATGGTGGAGCTGCACGACGCCGTCGACAAAAAGCCCGGGTCGTAGGTGAACTTGCCGGTCTGCGCATAGAGCTTGCGGATGTCGATCACGTCAGGCCCGATCGTGCCCTTGTAGAGCGGCAGCTCCATGGGCGGGCTGCCATCGGAGAACGACAGGGTGGCTTTCACGTCGGACGGGGTCATGGGCGTTCCTTCAAGTACCTAACAGGTCGGTCGGTCGGTTCGGGCTGCATGATCGCGGCACACGCATCATGCGCAACACCTGCACCACCTCGGCGCATGCCAGCTCGCCGTCGGGCTCCTTGCGGGCCAGCAGCAGGTCGAGGAGGTCGTTGTCGCCGAGGTCCATCAACTCCAGCAAGCCCTGGGCCTGCGATTGTGTGAGCGTTGCCTGATGACGGGCAAAAAAACGCTCCACGAACAAGTCGTTTTCGAGCATGCCGCGCCGGCAGCGCCACCGGAGCTTGCTCAGCGCCCGGGCATCGATCAGGGTGTCGTGCATGGCGTGGCCTGGTCAGGTCCGCAGGGTGCGCTTGATCGGCTTCGCAATCAGACGGCGCGCCGCACCATCAATTCCTTGATCTTGCCGATCGCCCGCGTCGGGTTCAAGCCTTTCGGGCACACGTCCACGCAGTTCATGATGGTGTGGCAGCGGAACAGCCGGTACGGGTCTTCGAGATTGTCGAGCCGCGCGCCGGTGGCCTGGTCGCGGCTGTCGGCGATGAAGCGGTAGGCCTGCAACAGGCCGGCCGGGCCGACGAACTTGTCCGGGTTCCACCAGAAGCTCGGGCACGCCGTGGAGCAGCTCGCGCACAGGATGCACTCGTACAGGCCGTTCAGCTCGTCGCGCTCTTCGGGCGACTGCAGACGTTCCTTCTCGGGCGGCATTTCATCGTTGACGAGGTAGGGCTTGATCGAGTTGTACTGCTTGAAGAACTGCGTCATGTCGACGATCAGGTCGCGGATCACCGGCAGGCCGGGCAGCGGCTTGAGCACCACCACACCCGGCAAGGTGCGCATGTTGGTCAGGCAGGCCAGGCCGTTCTTGCCGTTGATGTTCATCGCGTCGGAACCGCACACGCCTTCGCGGCAGGAGCGGCGAAAGCTCAGGGTCGGGTCCACGCCTTTGAGCTTGTTCAACGCGTCGAGCAGCATTCGCTCGCTGCCGTCGAGTTCGACTTCGAGCGTCTGCATGCGCGGCTTCGCGTCGGTGTCGGGGTCGTAGCGGTAGATCTGGAACACGCGCTTTGTCATGTGGGTTCTCGCTTGGGATTCAGAACGTCCGCACTTTCGGCGGGATCGACTCGACGCTCAGCGGCACCAGGTTCACCGGCTTGTAGTCGAGCCGATTGCCTTCGCGGTACCAGAGCGAGTGCTTCATCCACTCCACGTCGTTGCGGCCGTTCGGGTGCTCGGGCGTGTCGCCGAAATCGTTCACGGAATGGGCGCCGCGGCTTTCCTTGCGGGCCGCCGCCGAAATCATCGTGGCCAGAGCTGCCTCGATCAGGTTCTCGACCTCGAGCGCCTCGATGCGTGCGGTGTTGAAGACCTTCGACTTGTCGGCCAGATGGATGCCCTTGACGCGCTCGGCCAGCGCCTTGATCGCAACCACGCCTTCGTCCATAGACTGGCTGGTGCGGAACACGCCGACGTGAAGTTGCATCGTCTTGCGGATGTCGTTGGCCACGTCCTGCGCGTACTCGCCCCCGGTGCTGGCGTCGAACCTGGCCAGCCGCGCCAGGGTGGCGTCGGCGGCATCGGCGGGCAGTGGCTTGTGGGCCCTGGCTTTCAACGCGCTGGCCACGATGTGGTTGCCCGCCGCCTTGCCGAACACCAGCAGGTCGAGCAGCGAATTCGTGCCGAGCCGGTTCGCGCCGTGGACGCTGACGCATGCGCACTCGCCCACCGCATACAGGCCGTTCACCACCGCGTTCGGGTTGCCCCCCGAGGGTGCCACCACCTGGCCGTGGATGTTGGTCGGCACACCGCCCATCTGGTAGTGGATCGTCGGCACGACCGGGATCGGCTCCTTCGTGATGTCGACGTTGGCGAAGTTGTGGCCGATCTCGAACACGCTGGGCAGGCGCTTCATGATGGTCTCGGCGCCGAGGTGGGTCAGGTCAAGGACGATGTAGTCCTTGTTCGGGCCGCAGCCGCGGCCTTCCTTGATCTCCTGGTCCATGCAGCGCGAGATGAAATCGCGCGGTGCCAGGTCTTTCAGGGTCGGTGCATAGCGTTCCATGAAGCGCTCGCCGTCGCTGTTGCGCAGGATCGCACCTTCGCCGCGGCAGCCTTCGGTGAGCAACACGCCGGCCCCGGCCACGCCCGTCGGGTGAAACTGCCAGAACTCCATGTCTTCGAGCGGCAGACCAGCGCGCGCCGCCAGGCCGAGGCCGTCGCCGGTGTTGATGAAGGCATTGGTGCTGGCCGCGAAGATGCGCCCGGCGCCGCCGGTGGCCAGCAACACGGTCTTGGCCTCGAGGATGTGGACCTCGCCGGTCTCCATCTCGAGCGCGGTCACGCCGACCACGTCGCCATCGGCGTCGCGGATCAGGTCGAGCGCCATCCACTCGACGAAGAAATTGGTGCGCGCCTTGACGTTCTGCTGGTACAGGGTGTGGAGCATCGCGTGGCCGGTGCGGTCGGCTGCGGCGCAGGCGCGTTGCACCGGTTTTTCACCGTAGTTCGCGGTGTGGCCGCCGAACGGGCGCTGGTAGATGGTGCCGTCGGGGTTGCGGTCGAACGGCATGCCGAAGTGTTCGAGTTCGTAGACGACCTTCGGCGCCTCGCGGCACATGTATTCGATCGCGTCCTGGTCGCCGAGCCAGTCGGAACCTTTCACGGTGTCGAAGAAATGGTAGTGCCAGTTGTCCTCGGACATGTTGCCCAGCGAGGCGCCGATGCCGCCCTGGGCGGCCACCGTGTGCGAGCGGGTCGGGAACACCTTCGACAGCACCGCCACGTTCAGGCCGGCAAGCGCGAGCTGCAGCGAAGCGCGCATGCCCGAGCCGCCTGCGCCGACGATCACCACATCGAACTTGCGCCGCGTCACGGAAGCCGTGCCGGCCGACATATGGGGGAAAACCGATTCCATCAAAGTCTCCAAATCACCTGCAGCGCCCAGCCGGCGCAACCGACCAGCCAGACGATCGTCGCCACCTGCAACGCGAGCCGCGCGCCGACCGCCTTCACGTAGTCCATCAGGATGTCGCGCATGCCGACCCACGCATGGATCAGCAGCGAGACGATGACGACAAAGGTCAGCAGCTTCATCCACTGGTGCGAGAACATGCCGGCCCACTTGTCGTAGCCCATTTCGCCGGGCAGCAGCACCTGCACGATGATGACCAGCGTGAACAAGGCCATCAGGCTGGCGGTGACGCGCTGCGAGAGCCAGTCGCGCAGGCCGTAGTGCGCGCCGACGACGGTGCGCTTCGATCCGTGGTTCGTTGCCATGAGCGTGGACCTCAGAAGAAGAACAGCTTGGCGCCCAGCGCCAGCGTCAGCACCACGCTCGTGACCAGCGTGAAGACGGCCGACTGGCGGCCGAACTCGAGCGTCACCGCGTGCGTGGCATCCATCCACAAGTGGCGCACACCGGCGATGAAGTGATGCAGGTAAGCCCAGATGAGTGCCAGCGCCAGCAGCTTGAAGAACCAGCCCGGCACGAAGCCCGCGCCGCCACTGAACACCGCCGTGAACTGGCTGTAGGTGATCTCGGATGTGAGGCTGGTGTCGAACATCCAGATGATGAACGGCATCAGCACAAACATCACGAGGCCGCTGGCGCGGTGCAGGATCGAGACGACGCCGGCCAGCGGCAGCCGGTAGCCCAGCGCGTCGAGGAGCCGCATGTTTTCGCCGGGTCTTGGTTTTGCTGTCTGCGCCATGGGCAACCTTGTTGACGATCTTGTCGGGAGTCTGAAGCGGGAGCGTGTTGCGTTCCGTGTGCCGCTGAGTTTATTGCAATGCAGCATGCGGCTGGCTTGCGCGCTGCACGGCCGCCACAAACAAGCCAGGGTCAACTCAGTTCGTTTCGATAGTAATGCGCGGCCGTGCTGTAAAGACCGCGCCGCAACTCGACCGGCTTGTCGCCATACGTCATGGCCAGGCGTTCGACGCTGAGCAGCGGCGCTCCGACCGGCAGGCCGAGCAGCGCGGCCGCGGCGGGGTCGGCCGCGACGGCCCGAATCTTCTCTTCGGCGCGGATCATGCGCACGCCGAACTCGGATTCGAACAGGCCGTACATCGGCCCGCGGTAGTCGCTCAGGCGCTCGGCGGTCAGGCCCTTGAACAGCGCGGCCGGCAGCCAGATGTCGTCGAGCACGACCGGCACGCCGCGAAACGACAGCAAGCGGCGCACCTGGATCGCCGCGTCGTTGGCGCGCAGCTGCAGTGCGTGCGCCAGCTCGGCCGGGGCGCGCTGGCGCCGACAGTCGATGAAGCGGCGTTCCATCGCGCCGGGCTCGGCGCGATCCGGGTCGTCGGGCATCAGGCGCAGGAAGCGGAACTGGACCTTCTCTTCGGCGTGCGTGGCCACGAACGTGCCCTTGCCCTGGCGGCGCACCAGCAGGTTGTCGGCGGCCAGCGCGTCGATCGACTTGCGCACCGTTCCCTGGCTGACCTTGAAGCGCGCCGCCAGGTCCTTCTCGCTCGGGATCAGCGCGCCCGGCTGCCATTCGCCTTGCTGCAGGCTGCGCGTCATCAGCGTCTTGATCTGCTGGTACAGCGGGCTGAAGGCGGGGCCTGCGGCAAGCGCTGCGGCGGCGGTGGGCGCGGGAACGGCTGGGGGCATCGTGCGGGCCGGGCTGCTTGCGTGCAACCCGGTAATCCTGTCTTGTATATGACATAAGAATACCGCAAGCCGCCGGGTGCGACGGGCAAAAAACCGCAGCCGGCGCCCGGCCTCGCCTTAAACTTGACGCCTGACGCGGCTCCTCACACGTGCATCCTGTGCGCCGCCGGCCTTCGCGAAACCGGTTTCGTCTTCCCGTTACCCCACCCTCTTTTCATTCACCCTCGGAGAACCCCATGAGCAAGCAACCCGTTCGCGTCGCCGTCACCGGCGCCGCAGGCCAGATCGGCTATGCCGTCCTGTTCCGCATCGCCTCGGGCGAAATGCTCGGCAAGGACCAGCCCGTCATCCTGCAACTGCTCGAAGTGCCGATGGAAAAACCGCAGCAGGCGCTGCAAGGCGTGATGATGGAGCTGCAGGACTGCGCCTTCCCGCTGCTCGTGGGCATGCAGGCGCACGGCGACCCGATGACGGCGTTCAAGGATGTTGACTACGCGATGCTGATCGGCTCGCGCCCGCGCGGCCCGGGCATGGAACGCGCCGAGCTGCTGGCCGTCAACGCCGAGATCTTCACCGCCCAGGGCAAGGCGCTGAACAAGGTCGCGAGCCGCAACGTCAAGGTGCTGGTGGTCGGCAACCCGGCCAACACCAACGCCTACATCGCGATGAAGAGTGCGCCGAGCCTCCCGCGCAAGAACTTCACCGCCATGCTGCGGCTGGACCACAACCGCGCTGCCAGCCAGATTGCTGCCAAGACAGGCAAGCCGGTGGCCGACATCGAGAAGCTCGCCGTCTGGGGCAATCACTCGCCCACCATGTACGCCGACTACCGCTTCGCCACCATCGGCG
>JANXZA010000063.1 GCA_025355745.1 Rhizobacter sp.
ACCAGCTTCGACGACGACACGCCGTACACGCCGGCCTGGCAGGAGCGCATCACCGGCACACCGCGCGCCCAGCTCATCACCGTGGCGCGCCAGTTCGCCGAGACGGCGCACAAGACCCAGGGCCGCTCGATGGTGATCATCGGCGCGGCGATGAACCACTGGTACCACAGCGACATGAACTACCGCGGCGTCATCAACATGCTGATGATGTGCGGCTGCATCGGCAAGAGCGGCGGCGGCTGGGCGCACTACGTCGGCCAGGAAAAGCTGCGGCCCCAGACCGGCTGGCTGCCGCTCGCCTTCGCACTCGACTGGGTGCGCCCGCCCCGCCAGATGAACAGCACCAGCTTCTTCTACGCCCACACCGACCAGTGGCGCTACGAGAAGCTCGGCATGGAGGAAGTGATCTCGCCGCTGGCCGACAAGAAGCTCTACGGCGGAAGCATGATCGACTACAACGTGCGCGCCGAGCGCATGGGCTGGCTGCCTTCGGCGCCGCAGTTGCAGACGAATCCGCTGCAGGTGGTGCGCGATGCCACAGCCGCCGGCATGGAGGCCAAGGACTACGCGGTCAAGGGCCTGCAGAACGGCTCGCTGAAGATGAGCTGCACCGACCCCGACCACCCGGACAACTGGCCGCGCAACATGTTCGTCTGGCGCTCGAACATCCTCGGCTCGTCGGGCAAGGGCCATGAGTATTTCCTGAAGCATCTGCTCGGCACCAGCAATGGCGTGCAGGGAAAAGATCTCGGGTCGGAGGAGGCCAAACCCACCGAAGTCGTCTGGCACGAACACGCTCCCGAAGGCAAGCTCGACCTGCTCGTCACGCTCGACTTCCGCATGAGCACGACCTGCCTGTACTCCGACATCGTGCTGCCCACCGCCACCTGGTACGAGAAGAACGACCTCAACACCAGCGACATGCACCCCTTCATCCACCCGCTGTCCACGGCCGTCGATCCGGCCTGGCAATCAAGGAGCGACTGGGACATCTACAAGGGCTTCGCGCGCACCTTCAGCGGGGTCTGCGTCGGCCACCTCGGCGTCGAGCGCGATCTGGTGTTGATGCCCTTGATGCACGACAGCCCGGGCGAGCTGGCGCAGCCCTTCGACGTGAAGGACTGGAAGCGCGGCGAGTGCGATCTGATCCCCGGCAAGACGGCGCCGAACCTGGTGCTGGTCGAGCGCGACTACCCGAACGTCTACAAGCGCTTTACCGCCCTCGGTCCGCTGCTGGCGAAGGTGGGCAACGGCGGCAAAGGCATCGCCTGGAACACGCAGACGGAGGTGCGCCAACTCGGCGAACTGAACGGGTTGGTCAGTGCCGAGGGCGTGAGCTTCGGCATGCCGAAGATCGAGACCGACATCGACGCCTGCGAGGTCGTGCTGCTGCTCGCGCCGGAGACCAACGGCCATGTCGCGGTGAAAGCCTGGCAGGCCCTGGGCAAGCAGACCGGCCGCGAGCACGCCCACCTGGCACTGCACCGCGAGGACGAGAAAATCCGCTTCCGCGACATCCAGGCCCAGCCGCGCAAGATCATCAGCTCGCCGACCTGGAGCGGCATCGAGAGCGAGACCGTCTCGTACAACGCCGGCTACACCAATGTGCACGAGATGATCCCGTGGCGCACCCTCACCGGGCGCCAGCAGTTCTACATGGACCACGCCTGGATGATCGCGTTCGGCGAAGGCTTTTGCAGCTACCGTCCGCCGGTGGATTTGAAGGCCACCGCCGGCATCCAGGGCATCAAGCCGAACGGCCACCCCGAGATCGCGCTCAACTTCATCACGCCGCACCAGAAGTGGGGCATCCACAGCACTTACACCGACAACCTGTTGATGCTCACCTTGAGCCGCGGCGGGCCGTGCGTGTGGCTCAGCGAAGACGACGCGAAGCGCATCGGCGTCGAAGACAACGACTGGATCGAACTCTTCAACCTGAACGGTGCGATCGCGGCGCGCGCGGTGGTCAGCCAGCGCGTCAAGCCGGGCATGGTGATGATGTACCACGCGCAGGAAAAGATCATCAACACGCCGGGCTCCGAGATCACCGGCGCGCGCGGCGGCATCCACAACTCGGTGACGCGCATCGTGCTCAAACCCACCCACATGATCGGCGGTTACGCGCAGTTCAGCTACGGCTTCAACTACTACGGCACCGTCGGCACGAACCGCGACGAGTTCGTGGTGGTGCGCAAGATGAACAAGGTCGATTGGCTCGATACGCCGGTGGCCAACGAATTGATTGAGCCGGTGCAAGCCCAAGGGGAAGTCGCATGAAGATCAGAGCCCAGATCGGCATGGTGATGAACCTCGACAAGTGCATCGGCTGCCACACCTGCTCCGTCACCTGCAAGAACGTCTGGACCAGTCGCCCCGGCATGGAGTACGCGTGGTTCAACAACGTTGAGACCAAGCCCGGCATCGGCTACCCGAAGGAATGGGAGAACCAGGACAAATGGAACGGCGGCTGGGAGCGCACCGCAGCCGGCAAGACGCGGCTGCGCCAGGGCGCGAAGTGGCAGTTGCTGATGCGCATCTTCGCGAACCCCTACCTGCCGGAGATCGACGACTACTACGAGCCCTTCACCTTCGACTACGGGCATCTGCAATCGGCGCCCGAGATGCAGGCCACGCCCACCGCGCGCCCGCGCAGCCTGATCACCGGCAAGCAGATGGACAAGATCGTGTGGGGCCCGAACTGGGAAGAAATTCTCGGCGGCGAGTTCGCGAAGCGCAGCAAGGACAAGAACCTCGACGGCTTCGAGCAGGTGCAAAAAGACATGCTCGGCCAGTTCGAGAACACCTTCATGATGTACCTGCCGCGCCTGTGCGAGCACTGCCTGAACCCGGCCTGCGTGGCGTCGTGCCCGTCGGGCTCGATCTACAAGCGCGAGGAAGACGGCATCGTGCTGATCGACCAGGACAAGTGCCGCGGCTGGCGCATGTGCGTGTCGGGTTGCCCGTACAAGAAGATCTACTTCAACTGGAAGAGCGGCAAGGCCGAGAAGTGCATCTTCTGCTACCCGCGCATCGAGGCCGGCCAGCCGACCGTGTGCTCCGAGACCTGCGTCGGCCGCATCCGCTACCTCGGCGTGTTGCTGTACGACGCCGATCGTATCCAGCAGGCTGCCAGCGTCGAGCACGACCGCGATCTTTACCCCGCGCAGCTCGACATCTTCATGGACCCTTCCGACCCGAAGGTGATCGCGCAGGCGCGGCTCGACGGCATCCCCGACCACTGGATGGACGCGGCCCGCAACAGCCCGGTCTACAAGATGGCGGTGGTGTGGAAGGTGGCGCTGCCGTTGCACCCGGAGTACCGCACGCTGCCGATGGTCTGGTACGTGCCGCCGCTGTCGCCGATCAGCGCGGCGGCGAACGCCGGCCAGGTCGGAACGAACGGCGAGATCCCGGACGTGCACCAGTTGCGCATCCCGGTCAAGTACCTCGCCAACCTGCTGACGGCCGGCGACACGATGCCGGTCGTGCGCTCACTCGAACGCATGCTCGCGATGCGCGCCTACCAGCGCGAGAAGCATGTCGACGGGCGCATCAACCTGGCGGTGCTGAAGCAGGTGCAGATCAGCCAGGCCGAGGTCGAAGACATGTACCGCGTGATGGCGATCGCCAACTACGAAGACCGATTCGTGATCCCGAGCACGCACCGCGAATACGCCGAGAACACCTTCAATGTGCGCGGCGGTTGCGGCTTCAGCTTCGGCAACGGATGCTCGGAAGGCACCAGCGAGGCGAGCCTGTTCGGCAGCGAGAAGAAGCGCACGATCCCGATCAAGGCGGAGGTTTAATGAGCGCCCCAAGGCCGCCGCTGCGCGCCAGCCGCCCCCCGAGGGGATCAAGGAAAGTGGCAAAGCCACATTTCCTTGAGAAACTCCACCGCAACCCACCGCAAGGCATCGCCATCGGCCTGCGCGTGCTGGCCGCGCTGCTTGGCTACCCCGACGCGCAACTGCGCAGTCACCTGCCCGAGATGCGTTCGCTGTTGCGCGGCGACGTGGCCTTGACCGCATCGCGCCGCAGCGAGCTCGATGCGTTGATGGACGCGCTGCAGCGCGCCGAGCCGCTGGACGCCGAGTCTGCCTACGTCGAGCTGTTCGACCGCGGCCGCGCCACCTCGCTGCACCTGTTCGAGCACGTGCACGGCGATTCGCGCGACCGTGGCCCGGCGCTGATCGACCTCGGCCAGACTTTCGAGGCGGCCGGCCTGGTGCTGGCCGAGGGCGAACTGCCCGACTACCTGCCGGCCGTGCTCGAGTTCGTCTCGACCCAGCCGCCGCGCGAGGCCCGCGCCTTCCTCGGCGAGATGGCGCACATCTTCAACGCGATCTTCGGCGCCTTGCTGAAACGCGAAAGCGCCTACGCCAGCGTGCTCGGCGCGCTGCTGGAACTGGCCGGCGAAAAGGCCCAGCCGGTCGAGCCGGCGGCCGACGAGCCGCTCGATGACAGCTGGGCCGAGCCGGTCGTGTTCGACGGCTGTTCGTCGAAAGGCCAGGCGCGGCCCGGCCAGCCGCAGCAGATCAACATCGTGCGAAACGGCGCACTTCAGGGCACGTCACAGGGAGCAGCCTCATGAGCGGCGTTTACGGTTTCTTGTTCCAGGTCTATCCGTACGTGTGCTTCACGGTGTTCCTGCTCGGCAGCCTGCTGCGCTTCGACCAGAACCAGTACACGTGGAAGAGCGACTCCTCGCAATTGCTGCGCAAGGGCAGCCTGCGCTGGGGCAGCAACCTGTTCCATTTCGGCATCCTGTTCCTGTTCTTTGGCCACATGGTCGGGCTGTTCACGCCGCATGCGGTGTACGGCGTGTTCATGACGGCCGGCAACAAGCAGGTGCTGGCGGTGGTGGCCGGCGGCATCGCCGGTGCGGCCTGCTTCGTCGGCCTGAGCCTGCTGCTGCACCGGCGCGTGTTCGACCCGCGCATCCGCCTGACCAGCCACCCGACCGACATCGCGGTGCTGGTCGTGCTGTGGGTGCAACTGGTGGTCGGCCTGATCACCTTGCCGATTTCGTGGCAACACGCCGACGGCAGCGTGATGCTGATCCTGGCCGACTGGGCGCAGCGCATCGTCACCTTGCGCCCGGTCGATGCCACGGCGCTGTCGCTGTTGCCCTGGCCGTACCTGTTCCACATCGTCTTCGGCATGACGATCTTCCTGTTGTTCCCGTTCAGCCGGCTGGTGCATGTGTGGAGCGGCTTCGCCACCATCGCCTTCCTGTTCCGTCCGCACCAGATCGTGCGCAGCCGGCGCCTGAATTTGCCGGCCGGCCACAACGATCCGCGTCAGCCTGGCGCGGGTGCTTGACGCTTGCGTCTGACATTTCTGGAGCACTCACCATGCGTGTCGAGACGGTCGATTTCAGTGCTTTTGCGGACGCCACACCAGCGCTCACCGCACGCATCAACGGTGTGCCGCTGACGCGCCCCGCCGAGGCCTTGCCGCTCGAAGCATTGCGCCAGCGGGCCTGCACCGAGTTGCTGCGCCAGGCGGTCATCGGCGCTGGCTTGCTCGATGCGAGCGACCCGCCGATCGACGACGGCGTGATCAGCGAGGCGGCCTCCGCAGCCATCGCGCTGTGGCTGGAGCGTGAGTTGCAATTGCCCGAGCCGTCCCTCGCAGCCTGCCTGCGCCACCACGCCGCGAACCCGGCCCGCTACCGCACGGGAGAGCGGGTGAGGGTGCGCCACATCCTGTTCGCGGTGACACAAGGCATGGACGTGGTGGCGCTGCGTAACCGCGCCGAAACCTGCCTGCTCGACGTGCGCTGCCACGACGGGAAGCAAGCTGCCAACGCCAATCTCAACACCAGCGCCGGTTTCGCTCGCGCGGCCCGCGAATTGTCGAACTGCCCGAGTGGCGAACAAGGCGGCGACCTCGGCTGGCTGACCACTGCCGACTGCGCGCCCGAGTTCGCCCGCGAGCTGCTCGGCCATGTCGAGGTGGGCGTGTTGCCGCGCCTGGTGCACAGCCGTTTCGGCCTGCATGTGGTGGAGGTGCTGGAACGCGAGCCGGGCATCGCGCAACCCTTCGAGGCGGTGCGTGGCGCGGTGCAGATGGCGCTGCATCAGCAGACCTATGTGACCGCGCTGCGGCAGCTCCTGCAATTGCTGGCGGGACGGGCGCGCGTCGAAGGCGTGGACCTGGACGCGGCGAGCTCGCCGCTGGTGCAGTAGCGGCGCGCGCGCCCGGCGTCGGTGCGTGCGCTGCGCCGGGTCGCTGTGTTCCGTTCATGTCCCCCGGCCGGGCTTCGCCCAGCCTCCTCCTCTACTTCACTCCACACAGCGACCCGTCACAGCGTTCCCACCACCGTGGCGTCTCGAGTCTAGAAAACATCCGCGCGCGGCGACGGTGCCTGCTGGCGAGGGCGTCGGGTGGATGACGGAACGAAATAAAGGAGGAGGCCGGCCGACAGGCTGGCCGGGGGACATGAGTGGAGTCGTTTACCCGCTGGCCTCGTCAGCACAGCGCGAAGCTTTGCATACCGGTGAATCTACGCAACATCGCATCAGTCGAACTGCACCGGCAACCCCGCAGCATCGAATGGAATGAAGCCGCCGATGCGCCCTGACTTGATGGCCTCGACCATGCGCTGCAACGGCGCTTCGGCTTCCAGGCTGGTGGGCTCGCGCCCTGAACTGCCGTCCATAGCCGCTACGAACACGATGTCCCAGGCCGTGCCGAGCAGGCGTGATTCGTCGAGCAGGGTGTCAAAGGACGTCAGCTCGTCGGGCGTCTTGTCAACGCACATCAGCGGTGTCAGCGTGCCGCCTTCGCCGGCCTTGAAACGGGCATGTTGATCGGGTGTGGCGTCGTTCGGCACGCCGGCGGCGGTGAAGACGAACAGCAGGCGTTGCGGTGTGTCTTGTTCGCGGGCCGAGCGCAGCAGGTCGTCGAAGCTGGCGATGGTCATCGTGGCTTTCGGGTCAAGCCGGGTGCAGCAGCACGGTGACCAGCAGCGAAGCATCGGTCACGGCGTGCACGGCGTGCGGTTCGGCGCCCACCAGCATCACGAGCTGGCCGGCGCCGAGGTGGCAGGCGCGGCTTGGTGTCGTCACGACCGCCTCGCCTTCCAGGCAGTGCACGGTGATGGCGCCCGGCACCTGATGTTCCGGCAGGCCCTGGCCCGCCGGCAGGACCAGTCGCATCAGCTGCAGGGTCGGCGTTTTCAGCAGGCTCGACGTCACCGATTCGCGCAGCTGCGGGCCGAGCGGGCGAACGTCGATCAGGTCGAGCGGTTGGGCGTGGGCCAGGGCCATGGGTGCTCCGTTTTTTTTCTGTAGCAGCGGTGGGCGCACAGCTTAGCGCGGCGCGCGCGGCAGGGGCTTGCACTGGATCAAGCCCGGAACTTCGGCGCGGCCACGCCCGCCAGCGCTTCGAGCACCGAGCCGATATCGCCGGACGCGGGCAAGGCCGCAATGATCTTCGTGAACAGCGGCTGGTAGGCGGTGACGGCGTCGTGGCCCGCGAGCGGGTCGCGATTGGCAAGGAACGCGTCGTCGAGCTCGGCCCAGTCGGCCGCGCCGAGCATGGCTTCGGCGAGCGGCAGCACCTGCGCTTCCTCGATGTGCATGTGTTCGAGGTAGAAGCGCACGTACAAGGTCATCGCGGTCTCGAAGTTCGCGCGCCGCGGTTCGTGCTGGTCGGTCTCGCCCATCATCTCGAAGCCGAGCAGCGCGTGTTCCAGGCCGCGCACCAGATGCTCGCCGCGCGCGTGGTCGCGGTCGAGGCGGTCGAGCACCGCATCGGTCGGCGCGCTGTGGCCGCGCAGCTTCGGAAACAGCAGCAGGCTCTCCTTCGGGTGGTGCAGCTTTTCGGGGAATTCGTCGACATAGAACAGCATCGCGCGCAAGGCGCCGAAGTCGGGCAGGGTGCCGCGCCGCCGGTGGTCGCCGAGCAGCAGCAGGATCGAACGCAGCATGGCCGACAGCGCCCGGTGTTCATGGGCAATGATGGTCGAGGCGGCGTGCGTCATGGTGGGAATGGGGCGTCGTGCGTGATGGCGTGCGGTGGCGTGCGGTGGCGCGCGGTGGCGCGCGGTGGCGTAATGCGCGCAGCGTGGGCCGGTTTCGCTCGGCGTGGTTTGACCCAGATCAACGACTCGCGCGACCGGCATTCCTACGATCGCTGCACGGGCACGCCCACATCCGCCTGCACACGCGCGCGCACCGCCAACCAGCGGGCGCCCACACGAGTTCGCCTTCAAAACAAAACAAGCTGATGCCGCCCATCATGTCGATTCAGGAGCCGCAACGCCCCGCGCTCCAACCTGCAGGTTTCGCGCTCTGGCAGCTCGGCTTTCGGCCCTTCTATCTGCTCGCCAGCGGCTTTGCGGCGCTGTCGATCGGCCTGTGGGCGCTGCAGTTCTCGGGCTGGCTGCCGCTTCCGTATCTGGCCGGGCCGCTCTGGCACGCGCATGAAATGCTGTTCGGTTTCACGCTCGCGGTGATGGTCGGGTTCCTGCTCACGGCCGGGCGCAACTGGTCGAATCGCCCCACGCTGACGGGCCTGCCGCTGGCAGCGCTGGCCTTGCTGTGGGTGGCCGGCCGGGTGCTCGTGCTGACGCCGTTCGGCTGGGCGGCGGCGCTCGTCAACGCGGCCTTTCCGCTTGCGGCGGCCGCCGCGCTGGCGCTGCCGTTCTGGGCCGCGCGGAACCGCCGCAACTACTTCTTCGTCGGCCTGCTGGTGCTGATGAGCGCGGCCGAGGCGGGCGTGCACCTGTCGCAACTCGGCGTGCTGAACCTGCCGCCCTGGCTGGGCGTGCAGGTCGGCCTGGACCTGGCGCTGTTCATCATCTCGGTGATGGCCGGGCGGGTGATACCGATGTTCACGAACAACGGCGTGCCGGGCGCCGGCGCGGCCCAGCACGCGTGGCTCGACAACGCCACGCTCGCGTCGGTGCTGGCGTTGCTCGCGGTCGATTTGCTGCGCCCGGATGGCGTTGCGCTCGTCGTCATCGCGCTCTTCGGCGCCGCCGCCCATGCGCTGCGCTGGCTGCTGTGGAAACCGTGGACCACATGGCTCACACCGCTGGTCTGGGTGCTGCATGCGGCCTACGCCTGGATTCCGATTCACCTGGCGCTGCGGGCGGCGGCTGCACTCGGCGCGGTCAGCGGCTCGACCGCCACCCACGCGCTGACGGTGGGCGCCGTCGGCAGCCTGGTCATCGGCATGATGACGCGCACCTCGCGCGGCCACACAGCGCGGCCGATGCGCGCCGACGCATTCGACACGGCCTGCTACGCGCTGGTGTTGCTGGCCGCCCTGGTGCGCGTGGTGCTGCCGCTGGCGGCACCGACATCGCTGCGCCACGCCGTCGTCGGCTCGGCTGCGTTGTGGTCGGCCGGCTTCGGGCTCTTCGCCGTACGCTACTGGCCGGTGTTGACCCGTCCGCGCCTGGATGGCAAGCCCGGCTGATGCGCTCGCCACAGGGCGCGCAGCCGCTGGCGGCGCCGGCGCACCTCGGCGTGAAACAATTCTGTCGATGCCGCGCCGCTCGATCCTTGTCACCGTGGCGCTGGCCGTCCTGCTCGCTGCCGCGCTCGGCTGGTGGGCCACGCGTGCCGCCAGCGTGCCAGCCATCACCTTGCGTGCCGCTCCGCTGGTGCGCTCGGTGCAGTTCTCGGGCCGGGTCGCGACCTTGTCTCGGGTCGAGATCGGCAGCACGCTGACGGGGCGCGTGCTGATGGTTGCGGTGGCGGCCGGCGATTCGGTCAAACAGGGCGATCTGCTGGTGAGACTCGAAGGCGACGAGTTGCACGCCACCCTGGCGCAAGCCCAGGCCAGCGAGCGCCAGGCCGCAGCACGGCTGGGCGGGCTGCGAAGCACCGGGCGGACCAGCGCGCAGGCGACGGTGGCGCAGGCCGACTCGGTGCTCGTGGCGGCCCAGGCCGATTTGCAGCGCACGCGCGATCTCGTCGCGAAAGGCTTCGTCAGCACGGCGCGGCTCGACGAAGCACGGCGCACCGCCGAGGTTGCTCAGGCGCAGCAGAACAGCGCCCGCGCGCTGCGCGCCGCAAACGCCGATGCCGGCACCGAGGTGGCGCAGGCGCAGGCCCAACTGGCGCTGGCGGCCGCCGCCACCGAGGCCGCCCGCGCGCGTCTGGCCCAGGCGGTGTTGAGCGCCCCGGCCGACGCCCGCGTGCTGTCGCGCACGGTCGAACCCGGCCAGATCGTGCAGCCCGGCCGCGCCCTGCTGAGCCTGGCGCTGGCCGGCCCGCTGCAGCTCGTGGCGCCGGTGGACGAACGCTATGTCGAGCAGTTGCAGGTGGGCCAGCTGGCCAGCGTGGTCGCCGATGCGTTTGCCGACCGGCGCTTCATCGCGCGCGTGCTGTCGATCGCGCCGCTGGTCGATGCGCAGCGCGGCGCGATCGAGGTCAGGTTCTCGCTGGCACAGCAGCCGCCCGACTTTCTGCGTGAGGACATGACCTTGTCGATCGAAGTCGAGACCGCGCGCCGCGACGCCGCGCTGGCGGTGCCCGTCGCGGCGCTGCGCGGCGACTTGACAGCTGCAGCCGCGCTGCGCGGCGACTTGGTGGCTGCAGCCGCGCTGCGCGGCGGCTTGGTGGCTGCAGCCGCGCTGCGCGGCGGCGTGCCTGCCTCGACGGCGCTGGTGTTGATCGAGCGCGCCGGCCGCGCCGAGGCGCGCACGGTGCGCCTGGGCTTGCGCACGCTCGACGCGGCCGAGGTGCTTGAAGGCCTGACCGCCGGCGACACCGTCTTGCTCGGTCCCGCCATCAAACCGGGTAGCCGCGTGCGCGCCGACACGCAGGCCGCCGCCGTGTTACTTGACAAGCCCAAGGCCAACGCCACGCGCGAAGATGCCGGCGCGGCGTTGAGCAACGCGATGGGGCGCTGAGCCTGAGGGGCCGTCGATGCGCCTTGAATTCAAGAGCCAACTCACGCACCGCAGAGGCGCGGAGTACGCAGAGGACCGCAGAGGACCGCAGAGAAGACAAGTCATTTGTATTCTCTCTGCGCAACTCCGCGTTCTCTGCGCCTCTGCGGTGGTGAGTTCAATGTCTTGAGTTCGCAAAGAACGCCGGTCAAGAAACGATCGATCCAGTGAGCCCCATCCCATGACCAACTGGCTCGGCTTCGAACGCCAGGTTGCGATCCGCTTCCTGCGCGAAGGGCGCATGCAGACCGTGCTCATCATCGTCGGCGTGGCGGCGGGGGTGGCGGTGGTTGCCTACATCTCGGCGTTGATCACCGGCCTGCAACGCAACACGCTGGAGAAGACGCTCGGCGCGCAGGCGCATGTGACGCTCAGTGCGCCCGACGACGTGGTGCTCGCCGCCGGCGCGCCGGCTTCCGGCACCACCGCGCTGGTGCAGACGCAGGCGCGCGCGCAGCGCCCGCGCTCGATCGGCAACTGGCGCCTGCTCGTGCCCGTGCTCGAGGCGCTGCCACAGGTGGCCGCCGTCTCGCCGATGGTGGCCGGCGCGGCGCTGGCCCAGCGCGGCGAGGCGACCAAATCGATCGCGCTGGTCGGCGTCGATCTCGACCGCTACGACCGCATCGTCGGCCTGCGTTCCAAGGTCGTGGCCGGCACCGCGCGGCTCGGCCCGGGCGAAGGCATCCTCGGCCGCGAACTGGCGGCCGACCTGGCGGTGCGTGTCGGCGACCGCATCAGCCTCGTCACCGGCACGGTCACCGATTCATTGCGCGTCACGGCGCTGATCGACCTGGGCGTGCGCGAGCTGAACCGGCGCACCGTCATCGTGCCGCTGCGCACCGCGCAAAGCCTGGTCGGCCTGCCCGGCGGCGCCACCAGCCTGGACCTGGTGCTGACCGATGTGTGGGCCGCGCAGGCGCTGGCGGCCGAGCTGTCGCAACGCTTCCCCTACAAGGTGGAAAGCTGGCAGGACGCGAACGCGCAGCTCGTGGCGGCGCTGCATGCGCAGTCGATCAGCACCGGGCTGATCCGCGGCGTCGTGATGGTGGTGGTGGCGCTCGGCATCGCCAGCGTGCTGGTCGTGTCGGTGGTGCAAAAGCGCCGCGAGATCGGCATCCTGCGGGCGATGGGCGCCACCCGCGGCCAGGTGCTGCGCATCTTCCTGCTGCAAGGGGCGATCGTCGGCGCGCTCGGCTCGGCGCTGGGCGTGCTGCTGGCGCTGGGCTTCATCTGGATCTTCACGACCCTGGTGCGCGGTGCCGACGGCCTGCCGCTGTTCGCGATCACGCTGAGCCCCGTGCTGGCGCTGCAGGTGGCGGCCGTCGCCACCGTGTGCGGCGTGCTGGCGGCCGTGGCACCGGCGCGCAGCGCGGCGAAACTCGACCCGGCGCAAGCCATCCGGATGTGAGCATGCAAGTCGCCGACGCGGTGAACCCCATCCGGCACCTGAGCACCGATGCCGCGCTGATCGAACTCGACGCGATCCGCAAGAGCTACAACCTCGGCCTGCCGAACCAGGCCGAGGTGCTGCATGGCGTGTCGTTCACGCTGCAGCGTGGCGAGTTCGTGGCGCTGATCGGGCCGTCGGGCTCGGGCAAGAGCACCCTGCTCAACATCGTCGGCCTGCTCGAACGCGCCACCAGCGGCAGCTACCGCATCCAGGGCGAAGCCACCAGCCCGCTCGACGACGCCGGCCTGACGCTGCGCCGGCGCGCGTCGCTCGGCTTCGTGTTCCAGTTTCACCACCTGCTGCCGGCCTTCACCGCGCTTGAGAACGTGACGATGCCGGCCTTGATGCGCGAAGGCCGCGTCTCGCCCGCGCAGCGCGATCGGGCCCGCGCGGTGTTGCAGGCGGTGGGCCTGGGCAACGCGATGGACAAGCGCCCCGGCGAGCTGTCGGGCGGGATGCAGCAGCGCGTCGCGATCGCCCGCGCGCTGGTGCTGGAGCCGCCGTTGATCCTGGCCGACGAGCCGACCGGCAACCTCGACCAGGCCGCCTCCGACGAGGTCTTCGGGTTGATGCGCCGGATGCACGCCGAGTTGCACATCTCGTTCCTCATCGTCACCCACGACCCGCGCCTGGCCGCGCGCTGCGACCGGGTGATCGAGCTCGTCGACGGCCGGATCGAGCGCGACGAGCCGGTTCGGCCGGCGGCTTCTTGATCCAGGGCAAGGCCACCACGCCCGCAAGGTGCGAGGCTACGTTCTTGCCCCGGAGCCCCGCATGACCCACGTCACCACCCGCATCATTCGTGAAGAGCACGCCGCGCTGTCGGCCATGTTGCGCTCGATCCCGCTGCTGCTCGCACAGCATCGGCGCCAGGGCACGCAGCCCGACTTTGCTGCCTTGCGCGCGATGCTTTTCTATGTCGATGAATTTCCGGAGCAGCGCCATCACCGCAAGGAAACGCAGTTGCTGTTCCCGCTGCTGCGCAGGCGCACCGCGTTGGCGCATGCGGTGCTGGACCATCTGGACGAAGACCACGCCAGCGGTGAAAAAAGCATTCGCGACCTCGAACACGCGCTGCTCGGCTACGAGATGATGGGCGAGCCGCGGCGCCAGGCGTTCGAGCAGGCGGCCGAGCGCTACGTCAATTTCTACCTGGCCCACATGCTGGTCGAAGAGCAGCAGATCCTGCCGCTGGCCGAACAGGTGCTGACCGACGCCGACTGGGCCGAACTTGACGCCGCATTCAGCGCCAACTGCGACCCGCTGACGAGCCACGGCCACGCGCCCGAGGCCGACTACCGCGCCCTGTTCACGCGCATCGTCAACCTCGTGCCGGCGCCGATCGGGCTGGGGGCGGCGGGCTGATGGGCCGCTGGAGCTCCTGCAAATGAGCCGCTTGCGGCGCGCCGGCATCGGCTTCGTGTTCCTGTGGTTCCTGATCGGCGGCGCAGCGCACTTCCTCGCCACCGATCTCGAAATGCGCATCGTGCCGCCGTGGGTTCCGTGGCCGCGCGCGGCGGTGCTGGTGAGCGGCGCACTCGAACTGCTCGGCGCGGCCGGCCTGCTCTGGCGGCCGACACGGCGCAGCGCCGGCATCGGCCTGTTCGCGCTGACGATCGCGGTCACGCCGGCCCACTTCTACATGCTGCAGCGGCCCGAGCTGTTCGGCGTGCCGGTCTGGGCGCTGTGGTTTCGATTGCCGCTGCAGCTCGGTCTGCTCGGGCTGATCGCGTGGAGCACGTTCGGACTTACCAATCGGCTGCCTCGCCCGCAAGGTTCAGAGCCGCGCCAGCAGCAGCGCTGAAGCGCGCGCCGGGTCGTCGGCATCGGTGACCATGCAGACGTCGATGCGCCGGCCCGCCACTCGCAGTGCAAGGCCTTCGACCTTGTCGGCGGTGGCCAGCCGGTGCAGGGTCACGCCACCGCCCTGTGCCGCGACCACGCCCAGCACCGAGCCCACGCAGCGGCCATCGGCATAGCTGCTCGTCGTGTCTTCCGCCGCCGCGCTGAAGAGCCAGCCGCCAGCCGGCAGCGCGGCCGCGTCGGTGAAGCCGAGCGGCACGCCGTCCAGCGCACCGAGTTCGAAGCGCTGGATCGAGATCGGCGCCACGGCCCGGCTCAGGCCCGAACCCTGGCCATCCATCAGGTCGAGCAGCGCGCGCAGCGGGTAGCGGGCGAGGGCGTTGTCGGTGCGCCCCGCGACGCTGCGGTTCAGCAACGCAAACCCGCCGTCCAGCAGCATCGCACCTTCGATGTTGACCTCGCCCAGCGCCTCGCGCAACGGCTCGTACAGGGCTTGCAGGTCGAAACGGTGGATGGCGCGCAGCGGTGCGCCGGCGGCGCCCAGCGGGATCACCACGCCGGTGTTCCGGTTCGGCCGCGAACCCGAGCCGAGCGCGACCAGCGAACGGCCTTTCGAGCGGCCCATGGAAGGCAGCAGAAACAGGGTTTCCAGGTCGGCCTTGAGCCGCTTGCGCGCCGGCTTTGGAACTGGCAGATCACCCGGCAGGAGCCGATGCAGTTCACCCGCCGACGCCAGGTCGTGGAACACCGCCAGGTGCTGCGCGTCGTCGGCGATCACGTAGGCGCGCCCGTGGGCGCAGACGAGGCCGCTGGCCGCGCTCAGGTGCGGGTGCGGTTGCGGTTGCGGTTGTGAGTCATCGTGCGGGCGGGTGCGCGGGTTCAACGTCAGCCAGCGCAGCCGGCGGGCCGGCAGCGGCGCCAGCACGATGCGCGTTGCTTCGATCATGCGCGCAGCGTAGTCGATACCGCCGGGCGCGTGGCCGGTGCGCGCCGAGGAAAGTGCGTCGCTCCATCCGCGATTCGAATGAGGGATGGGCTCCTGAACGGCACGGCGGCGTCGATCTGCCGGGGCATTCATATGCCTTGATGATGTGCCGCGCCGGTGCGCGGCGTTTGATGGCGTGCCCGGCCATTCCTTTCGGAGAACGTCATGTCGAATCACTCGCCCCTTCAGCACCTCGCCCTCGTCTCTGAGAGCCCCGGCCTCGGATTCGCCGAGCTTGCTCGCGTCAGCGCCGCGCTGCAGAAACAGGCGATGCGCGACATCGGTCCGGCATGGGGACCGCGCGCAACCGTCGACTCCTTCGCGACGCTCGAAGACGTGCCCATCGACTACTGGCCGATCATCATCCGCGATGACATCGAGGTGAACGACGCGTCGGGCATCCACCTCGACAACAGCGGCCACCCGTTCGCCCTGGCCCAGTTCTCGAAGGGCTGGTCGTTGACCGCAAGCCATGAGATGGCGGAGATGTTGTGCGACCCGCTCGGCAACACCGTGCGGGCCGGGCCGTCACCGATGCCGGGCCAGCAACGGGTCGAATTTCTTGTCGAGGTGTGCGACCCTTCCGAGGCTGCCGAGTTTGCCTATTCGGTCAATGGCGTGCTCGTCTCCGACTTCTACACGCCGCACTATTTCGACCCGAAGCCGGTGGTTGGTGTGCGCTACAGCTTCACGGGGGCGATCAACAAGCCGCGGCAAGTGCTGCGCGGTGGCTACCTGAGTTGGCACGATCCGGTGACCGACCACTGGTTCCAGCAGACGTTCTTCGGCGCGGCGCCCGAATTCCGTGATCTGGGCGTGCTGGCCCAGTCGGCCGGCAGCATTCGTCGCCAGATCTATCAGCGCACGCCGAAGGCCTTCACGACCCGCGTTCCGCAAGGCAGCATGGCGTTGATGGCCAGCGGTGGCATCGGCATGGCCAGCGAGAGTGGCGGGCCGCGAGCGCAGCGCTTGCGGGCCCACATCGACACCCTGGTGGCGAAGAAGTAGCGCAGCCCGACTGCGCTACATTGGCCTGACTCTCAGGGAGCCAGCATGAGCACCGACGACGAGGCAAAAGCGAAACGGGCCCGCGCGATTCGACAGCAGATCGAGACGCTGAAAGGCACGCGTGCAACCCAGCCCCCGATGCAGGAAGTGCCGGCCCCGGCCCCGGCCCCGGCCCCGGCGGACAAGGCCGAGACACCCGCCGATTTCGTCCAGCGCCGAACCCGGGAACTGGGCAGCGGCGGCAAGAAGTGACGGCGCGGGGCCCCGCCTGCTTTCAGGCCTCGAGCGGTGCCTTCAGCAGCGTCAGCACGCGCCGGAAGGCTGCGTGCTCGCAGCTTCGCAGCCACTCGAACGCGACCATCTCGACGCTGACGATGCCGGCACCGGCGGCGCGCAGGCGCTCCATGCCGAGTGCGTGGTTCTCGGCGCTGCGCGAGCCGCAGGCCGGCGCCACCACCCACACCGTGAGGCCCGCGCTCAGCAGGCCGAGGGCAGTCTGCATCAGACAGACATGGGCTTCGCAGCCGGCGATGACGACCTCTTGCGTGAGGGCACCCGAGGGTGGTTCGCCAGGCACGTCATTGGACCCACGCAGCAGGTCGAGCAGGCCGTCGGCGCAGGCGTCGAAGTGCATCTTCGAAAGCGTCTTGCCGCAGCGCTCGCGGACCGCGTCGGCGTTCGGCCCCAGGCCCTTCGGGTTCTGTTCGGTACCGAACACCGGGATGCCGATCTCCTTTGCGATGTCGGCCAGTCGCAGCGCATGCGCCAGCACCTGCGCGCCGTTGTGGATCATCGGCATCAGCCGGGCCTGGTAGTCCACCAGCACGAGCGCCGCGTGGCGTGAATCGATCAGCTTCATGGGCGCACGCTGCGTGGCTTCGATGCGGCCAGCGCCCGCGCCACCAGCGCGTCGAGGTAGCGCTCGAACAAGGTGGTCGAGGCCTGGCCGAACATCCGAATGCGCCCGGTGTGGCTGAGCAGCAGCAGGCCGACGATGTGGGCGAACAGGGCAGTGATTTCGAGGCGTGCGTCGGCGCTGCGCAGGCCGATCTCGACCAGCCCGTGCTCGGTGGGCGCGAGCGCGTCGCGCAGGCGCGCGTTCAGGCGCTCGTTCAGCGCCGGCGTGAGGCCGCGCGGCTGCATGCCGTGGAACAGGTAGAAGCCGAGGTCGAGGTCGCGCGGGTTCTCGCGGTAGAAGTCGAAGAAGGCGGTGGCCTTGGCGCGCAGCAGACCTTGGGCGCTGCCTGACCTGGCCGCCGCACTGCGGCCCGCCGCCGGTTCGGGCACAGCCGCTTCCACGCAGGCGTTCAGCCGTTCCAGCGACTCGCCGAGCAGCGCGCCGTAGACCTCTTCCTTGCTCGCGAAGTAGCTGTAGATCGCGCCCGGCGTGTAGCCGGCGCGCTTCGCGATCTCGCGCAGGCTGGCGCCTTCCAGGCCAAGCTCGATGAAGGCCGCGCGAGCGGCGGCCAGCACCAGGGATCGCTTCACGTCGGCCACGGCGCGCTGACGCAGGCCGCGGGCAGCGCCGCGCGCGCGCTCGGCGGTCGATGCGGCGGAGATTGCGACGACGGCGGCGGCTGCAGGTCTGGCCATTGGAAAAGTATACGCTTGAGCTATTCATTGAACAGTGTTCAAATTGAACGTTGACCATTCACTGGAGCTGCCGATGAACGCTGCACTGCCGACGCCCGCGATCCCTTCCGCAACCACTCCCGACGCCGCCGCCGCTGCGCCCACCGCCGCGCCCGCCAGGCTGATGACCTCGGCCGACTACCGCGAATCGCTGCGCCGCTACAAGCCGGTCGTCTATGTCGATGGCCGGTTGATCGACTCGGTGGCCGATGCGCCCAGTCTGCAGCCCGGCATCAACGCCCTCGGCGTCAGCTACGACTTCGCGCTCGACCCGGCCCTGGCGCCGCTGATGACGGCGTTCCAGACCCGCAGCGGCAAAACCGTGAATCGCATGCTGCACATCAACGAGTCCGCCGGCGACCTGCTGAACAAGCTCGAAGCGGTGCGCCTGCTGTGCCAGGAAACCGGCTGCGCCCAGCGCTACCTCGTGCACGACGCGATGAACGCCATCGGCCAGGTGACGGCCCGCATCGACGACGCGCGCGGCAGCACCGAGCACCGCGCCCGCTTCAACGCCTACCTGCAACATGTGCAGGACGACGACCTGGCGCTGGGCATCTGCATGACCGATGCGAAGGGCGACCGCTCGAAGAAGCCGCACCAGCAGGCCAACCCCGACACCTACGTTCACATTGTCGAACGCAGCGCGAAAGGCATCGTCATCTCGGGCACGAAGGCGATCGTCACGGGCGCGCCCTATATGCACGAATTCCTCGTCATGCCGTGCCGCAACATGGGCGTAGAGGACGCCGACTTCGCGGTCTGTTGCGCGCTGCCGGTCGATGCGCCAGGCATCACCATCGTCGCGCGGCCGGCGGGGCGCCCGGGCGAGAAGGTCGAGCATGGCGCGCCGCTGTTCTCGCGCCGCTACGGGCAATCGACCGCAGTGGTGATCTTCGACAAGGTGTTCGTGCCTTGGGAGCGGGTGTTCTACGCCGGCGAGTGGGAGCACTCGGCCAGCCTGACCTACCACTACGCCACCCACCATCGCCACAGTTGCATCGGGGCGCGCGCCGGCTTCGGCGATCTGCTGATCGGCGCTGGCGCGTTGATGTGCGAGGCGAACGGCTTCGACCCTGGCGCGAAGACCAACCTGCGCGAGCCGATGGTCGAACTCATCAAGATCACCGAAGGCTTTTTCGCCTGCGGCGTGGCGGCCAGCGTGTACGGCACGCGCGACGAATTCAGCGCCACCTTCATGCCTGAGCCGGTGTTCGCGAACATCGGCAAGCTGCTGCTGGCCACGCAGATCTACGACATGCACCGGCTCGCGCACGAGGTGTCGGGCGGGCTGATCGTCGCCCTGCCCGGACCTGACGAAGACCACAACCCGGCGACCGCCGCGACCCTGGCCGAAGTGCTGCGCGCGAACCCGGCCGTGCCCTATGACAAGCGCATCGAGGTGGCGCGCTTCGTCGAAGACCTGACGGCCTCGTACCAGGGCGGCTGGTACTCGGTCATCAGCCTGCACGGCGGCGGCTCGCCGGCTGCGATGAAACAGGAGATCTGGCGCAACTACCCGCTGGGCAACAAGGTCGATCTGGTCGAGCGTTTGCTGGAGCGTGGGGTGCTGGCGCCGAACGAGGGTGATGCCACGCGCGCCATCACGCGCAACCGCCAGCCCGGCCGATGCTGCGACACGGGCTGCACGCCGCCGGGGCAGGCGATGATGGTGCCGATGCCGATGCCGATGCCGATGCCGGTGTCCGTAGCTGCACCCTTGTCGTCACCCGCGATGAAGCTCACACCATGAGCCACCTGTTCACGCCCTGGCAGCTCGGCGCGCTGAGTCTGCGCAACCGCATCGTCATCGCGCCGATGTGCCAGTACTCTGCCAGCGACGGCACGCCCGGCGACTGGCACCTGATCCACCTCGGCCAGCTGGCGATCTCCGGCGCCGGGCTGCTGATCCTGGAGGCCACGGCGGTCTCGCCCGAGGGCCGCATCTCGCCGCAGGACCTGGGCTTGTACAGCGATGCGAACGAGGCCGGGCTGGCGCGCATCCTCGGCGCGATCCGCGCCCATGCGCCGATCGCAGTGGCGATGCAGATCAGCCACGCCGGGCGCAAGGCGTCGAGCCGCGCGCCGTGGGACGGCGGCACGCAGATCGGCCCCGACGAGCCGGGCGGCTGGCAGACCGAAGCCCCTTCGGCCGTGCCGCATGCCGACACCGAAGCCGCGCCGATGGCGCTCGACGGCGCCGGTTTGAAGCGCGTGCGCGATGCCTTCGCAGCCACCGCCCGGCGCGCGGCCCGGCTTGGGCTGGACGGCATCGAACTGCACGCCGCGCACGGCTACCTGCTGCACCAGTTCCTGTCGCCGCTGGCGAACCAGCGCAGCGACGCGTACGGCGGCAGCCTGGAGAACCGGATGCGTTTTCCGCTCGAAGTCTTCGATGCGGTGCGCGCTGCGTTCCCGGCCGACAAGCCGGTCTGGGTGCGCATCTCGGCCACCGACTGGGTGCCGGGCGGCTGGGACATCGACGGCACGCTGGCCTTGTCGCAAGCGCTGAAGCAACGCGGTTGTGCGGCGATTCACGTGACCACTGGCGGCGTGTCACCGGCCCAAGCGATCAAGCTAGGGCCAGGTTACCAGGTGCCGTTTGCGCAGCGCGTGAAGGCCGAGGTCGGGCTGCCGACGCTGGCGGTCGGTCTGATCACCGAAGCGCATCAGGCCGAGGCCATCATCGCCAACGGCGAGGCCGATGCGGTGTCGCTGGCCCGCGCGATGCTGTACGACCCGCGCTGGCCCTGGCACGCGGCCGCCGCGCTGGGGGCGAGCGTGGTCGCGCCGAAGCAGTACTGGCGTTCAGAGCCTCGCGAGCTGAAGGGCTTGTTCGAGAGTGCCGCCTTCGGTCAGCGTTGACCAGCGCCGGGTTGATCGCGTCGCCGTCGAGGCGGCAGGCGGTCGCATCCGGCCACGGACTGGTATCTCATGCCGCGCGACGCACGCAGCGCACACACGAAGAGCGAGCAGCAGGAATGATCCGATCCCTATGCTCCCTTCGCGCCCCTCTGCGCCCCTGTGCGCCCCTGTGCGTTCTCAGCGCCTCTGCGGTGGTGAGTCTGCGTTTTCAGCCGCCAATCGGCAGCGCTTGAAAGACGCTCACCCGCCGCGTTAGGCGGCGCGCCGCCCGACCCAGAAGGTTGCGCCTTCGCTGCCGTAGCGCTCCGAGTGCGGCACGCCGGCGTCGAGCGCGAAGGTGCCACCGGGCAGCAGGTGTTGGGTGTCGTCGCCGACCGTCAGCCACATCTCGCCGCGCACTACCAGCGCCTTGGCGTCGAACGGGTGCACGTGGGTGCCGGCCAGCGCCAGAGGCGCCCATTCGCGGGCCAGCACTTCATCGAAACCCTGCGCATGCAGGTCGGCTTCGAAGGTTTCAAAACTTGGGTTCATGACGATCTCTCTGAAGGTTGATGGCACTGCCTGAGCCAGTGTCTAGGATGCCATCAACCGGCCCGCGTGTGAAGCCTGACGTCGCCGACGGACCCGTGCCGCCGGCGCGGCCCCGGGGCTTACTGCGCCCGCTGCCCGTAGCTCACACCATAGGCCGCCGGGCGCGCGAGCAGCACCGGGTCGGCCGAGGGCTCGATGCCGGCCTGCAGCGCGAGCGGGTTGAACAGCAGCGCCTTCTGCGCCTTCACCTGCTCCTTCGGGGTGCTGTTCAGTGCAATGGTGCCAAGCTCGACCCGCTTGCGGTCGGCCGGCCAGACGGCGGTCGGATCGTTGACGTTGTCGGCTTCGTTCGCCACCTGGGCCAGCAGGCGGAATTTGACCGGGCCCTTGGCGATGCGCTGCGGCAGCTCGTCCATCAGGTAGTTTGGCGCGGCCTTGGCAGCGTCGGCGGCGCTCAGTGCATGCTCGCCGGCCACCGGCAGGATCTGGTAGCGCCCGTAGTGGCTCACGCCCTTCGCATTCGTGAACTTGAAGGCGTTGACGCCGTAGAAGGCCAGCGTGCCGAAGCTGTCGGGGGCCGGCCGCGGCGTGGTGACGAAGCGCAGCGCGGCCGGGTGGCTGCCCAGGAACTGCTCGATCGGCGTCGGCTTCGCGACCCCCGGGCCGCTCTGCGCCACGGCCTGCAGCAGGCCGAGAAATTCCTCCGGGGTGGCGACCGGAAAGTCGTTCGCCGAGATGCTGACGATGTCGGTGTTGGCGCCGCCCGGCAACTGGAAGCGGATGGCCACGCCGTGGGCGCTGGCGTTCGGGTCGGCGTCGGGCAGGTTCGGCACGCCGGTGGCGTTCGAGAAGCGCACCAGCACCGGCACGCTCTTGGCGAAATGGGGGGCCTTGCTGAATGCTGCAGCGCCCTTCGCCGGAGTGAAGGTTCCCGCCACCAGCACGCCCTTGGCGTGGTTGGCGCGGAAGCCGGCGTGCGGGCCGCCGGACAGCTTGTTGAGCGCGTCGACGGTGGCCATCGGCAGCGGCTTCTGTTCGGCCGGGGCCGGTTCGGCGGCGAAGCTGGTGGGGGCGCTGACGGCCAGCACCACGAAGGCGCTGGCGGCCAACGCGGCTGCGGTTCGGTGGCGCAATGCGCGGTGGTCTTGATGAACGGATTTCATGGGTTCTCTCCAACAGGGGTGGGGGACGACGCAACGCTCTTGGTGGCGCAACTGCGTCAACGGGGCCGCTTCGATGCGGGCGGTCGTCTTGGAACGGGTTGATCGGCGCTGGGCAGCTGAATCGGGGTGGCTGGCGGTGGCGCTGCCCGGGGCAGGGCCGGAACGCCGGATGTCAGCGCAGCGCGCAAGGTTCGCAAGCTGTGCACCAGCGTCTCGCGTTGCGCCCCGGTGCTCAGCGTGGCGCACGCCACCTGGTCGTGCACGGCGTGGGCGCGCTCGCGCAGGTCGGCGCCGGCGAGGGTCAGCGAGATCAGCACCGAGCGGTCGTCGCTGGCGCTGCGCCGGCGTTCCAGCAATCCCAGCGCGACCAGCTTTCGCACCAGCGCCACCAGCGTGCCGGAGTCGAGCGAGACGCGCTCGCCCAGGGCACCGGCGCTGAGTTCGCCGTGTTCCCACAGCGCCAGCATCACGACGTACTGCGGGTAGGTCAGGCCGAGCGGCGCCAACAGCGGCCGGTACACCTTGGTCATCGCCAGCGAGGTGGCGTACAGCGCGAAGCACAGTTGGGCGTCGAGGTGCAAGCCGGCGGCGGGCGGTGAGCGCGAGGGCATGACCCAAGTCTACCTATTTATGTTGAACCACGTTATCTTTGATGCAAGATAACTTGGTCCGATGCAGGCTTGGGTGGTCTCGGCCGAGCTGCCGAGCGCGTCAATACGAGACGCTGTAGCGGTAGCCGCGGTATTCGAGCACGGCCGTCTTCAGTTTGATCTGCAGCAGCGTCAGGTCGGGCGCCAGCTTGTCGCGCTCGTGGAAAACCTGGCCGTTGATGATCAGCATGCGGCTCGCCGCGTTCTGCGAATACATCGCCCCGCCGATGGCCAGCGCGGGCAATGCGCGCCGAATCTCGTCCGGCAGTTCGGCCTGGGCGTACAGGCGCGGTTCGGCCGGGGCTTGCGGCGCTGCGGGCGCGGGCGCGGGGGCAGAGGGCGACATGCCGACCCCATCGGCCACCGGCTTGTGCGGCAGAGGCCGTACCGGCGCAGGCACCGAGCGTGCCGGCGCGCTGGCCGGCGGCGCAGGGCGCGCGGGCGCCACCGCGATGGCGACGGAAAGGGGTGGCGCTGGCGTTGCGGCGATCGGTGCGGTCGAGGCCGGCGGCGGCAGCGCTGCCGCCGCCGCGACGCTTGCCGCAGCCGCAGCCGCCGTCGGCTCACGTGGCGGGTCGCGCACCAGCAGCACCCAGGCCAGACCGCAGACCGCCAACAGCGCCGCGCTACCGGCCACCCAGACCCACGGTGCAGCGCTGGCCGATGGCGCGGTGCCGGCCGAGCTGCGCAGCACCGGCTGCGCATGCAGGTCGGGGACCGCGCCGCGGGCGCGTTCGGCATCGGCCTTGCGCAGGGCATCGAGGATGTAGGACATGCGCGGGCTCTTTCGGTGGGCGGGCGGATCAGGGCGCCGCAGCCGGGGCGGACAAGCGCGGCTCGGCCGTGCCGCGCACGCGGTTCAACTGCATGAAGGTGGTCGGCCCGGCGCGGCCATCGGGCTTCAGCCCCTGGGCCAGCTGGAAGGCATGGACGCGGGCCTTCAACGCCGCGTCGAAGGGCTGGCCGGCGCGCGGCGGCGCGCTGCCGTCGAGGGCGGCCAACTCTGCGGCCAGCCGGTCCACGACCGGGCCGGTGCTGCCGGGGCCCAGCAGGGCGGTGTAGCCCTCGGGCGCGCGCCACAGTGTCGCGAAATCGCCCTGCCACAGCGTCGCCAGCACGGCCAGCGAGACCGTCTGCGATGCGCCATTCATGCGCAGGCTGGCGAGCTTGTCGGTGAGCCCGGTGAGCACGGCATAGACCGGTGCGGCGTCGCCATCGCGCAAGGTCAGGATGCCAGGCCGGCCGAGCTGACGGATCAGGGCCAGCGTGCCGCTGGCGACCTTGAAGCAAGGCACCTGCTGGCGCTGTGCGGCCGGGCAGGGGTCGGCCTCGCCGAGGGCCAGTTGCCAGTCCGGTGCCAGCTCGCGCCAGGCCTGTTTCTCGTCGCGGGTGGTCGACTCGAGGATTTGCTGCGGGTCGGTCACGACCATCGGCCGGGGCGCTGCGGGCTGGCTTGCCGAGGTGACGTTGGTGGCGGCCACGAGCGGCACCGCGGCAAACGCTGCCGGTGCAGCCGACGCCGCCGGCCGCGGACTCGGCACGCCGCGTGCGCCGTCGTTAGGCGCACCGCGTGCGCCGTTGCCGGCAAGCCGCGCCGCCGCCGAGCGCAGCGAGCCCTGCCACGCGCTGGTCACGCCGACCGCCAGCGCGCCGAACAGCAGCATGCCCAGCAGCCCGGCGCCGGCCCGCCAGGCGGGGCTGCGCTGGCGCCAGCCGCGCGGCGCGGCATCGGCGGCGCTGCCGAAGACCTCGGCGGCGGCTTTGTCGACAATGGCCCGGTCGACACTCGCCCGGCCGCTCGCGTAGGCGCCCAGCAGTGCCCGGTCGCACAACAGGTTGATGCGCCTGGGCACACCGCGCGACAGCTGGTGGATGCGGTGCAGCGCCTTGGCATCGAACGGCGATTCGTTGCTGCGCCCGGCCACGGCCAGGCGGTGGGTGATGTACTGCGCCGTCTCGGCTTCCGACAAGGCCTCGAGGTGGAAGCGCGCGATCACGCGTTGCGCCAGTTGCTCCAGCTCCGGGCGGGCCAGCATGCCGCGCAGTTCGGGCTGGCCGATCAGCACGATCTGCAGCAGCTTGCGCTCGTTCGTCTCCAGGTTCGTCAACAGCCGCAACTGCTCCAGCACGTCGGCCGACAGCATCTGTGCCTCGTCGATGACCAGCAGGTTGTTCTGCCCGACCGCGTGGGTGCGCAGCAGAAAGTCGTTGAGCGGATCAACATAGTCCTTCACCGTCGGTGCGCCCAGCCCGAGGTGGGTGTACGGGATGTGGAACTCGTCGCAGACCGTCTTCAGCAGCTCGCGCACCGTCAGCTTCGGGTTGAAGATGTAGGCCACGTTGCAGCGCCGCGGCACCTGCTCCAGGAAGCAGCGGCAGACGGTGGTCTTGCCGGCCCCGACCTCGCCGCTCAGCAGCACGAAACCACCGCCGCCGCCCAGCCCGTACAGCAGATGCGCAAGCGCCTCGCGGTGGCGTTCGCTCATGAACAGGTAGCGCGGGTCGGGAGCGATCGAAAAGGGCTCCTGGGTGAGGCCGAAGAATTGCGCGTACATGGAGGCGAAGCATACGGTGGCGAACCGATCGTTCTGAAACGCAACACTTGCGCCAGGCTGCAACACAGGGCGCGTAGGCGCGCCGCCACGATCATGGTTTGCCCTCTGTTACCACGCCGCCACTGGCGCACTAGCATCGCGTTCGGCTCGCCTGTTTGGTGATGCGCCGCAAAACACCCCGGGAGAACACAGCATGAGCATTCGGTTGAACGTGAACGGTAAGTCAATGGACGTGCAGGCCGAGGCCGACACCCCGTTGTTGTGGGTCATTCGTGACGATATCGGCCTGACCGGCACCAAGTTCGGCTGCGGCGCAGCACTGTGCGGTGCCTGCACCGTGCACCTCGATGGCGTGCCGGTCCGTTCCTGCCAGACGCCGCTGTCGGCCGCGGCCGGCAAGGAGGTCACGACGATCGAGTCGGTTGCGTCAACCGCAGTCGGCCGCAAGATCCAGGCAGCGTGGATTGCCCACGATGTGCCGCAGTGCGGCTACTGTCAGTCGGGCCAGATCATGAGCGCGGTGGCGCTGCTGAAAGACAAGCCGCAGCCGACCGACTCCGACATCGACCAGGCCATGTCCGGCAATCTCTGCCGCTGTGGAACCTACCCGCGCATCCGCGCCGCCATCCACACTGCCGCTGGCACGAAGGGAGCCTGATCATGACCACCGCTACCACCGGTCGCTCTGCCGATCACTCGCGTCGCCAGTTCCTCAAGACCACCGTCATCGCCACCGGCGGGCTGCTCGGCAGCGGCCTGATCGTCGGCTGCGCCGTGATGCCAGCCGGCAGCGCCGCCTTGCCGCCGAGCGCCTCGGCGGCCGGCGTGATGCCCAATGCCTGGGTCAAGATCGGCGCCGACAACACCGTCTCGATCATCTGCGCGCGCTCCGAGATGGGGCAGGGCGTGTTCACGGCGATGCCGATGCTCGTTGCCGAAGAGCTCGAGGTGTCGATGGACAAGATTCGCGTCGAGATGGCACCGGCGCGCGAGCCCTACATCAACACCATGCTCGGCGGCCAGCTCACCGGCGGCTCGACCTCGGTGCCCGAAGCCTACGAGCCGCTGCGCGCGGCCGGGGCCCAGGCCCGCATGATGCTGATCGCCGCCGCAGCCCAGCAGTGGAAGGTGGACGCGTCGGCCTGCCGGGCCGAAAACGCGATGGTCATCGGGCCGACCGGCCAGACCGCCACCTATGGCTCGCTGGCCGAAGCGGCCTCGAAGCTCGAAGCGCCGAAGACGCCGAAGCTAAAGGACGCGAGCGCGTTCAAGATCGTCGGCAAGCCGGTGAAGCGCCTGGACTCGCCGGCCAAGGTCGACGGCAGTGCCGAATTCGGCATCGACGCGAAGCTGCCCGGCATGATGTACGCGGCCCTCGCGCAATGCCCGGTGATCGGCGGCAAGCCGACCGGTTTCGACGCGGCGCGCGCCAAGACCATGCCCGGTGTCAAGCATGTGGTGCAGATCACCGATGGCGTCGCGGTCGTGGCCGACACCTACTGGCATGCGCGCAAGGCCCTTGAAACCGTCAACGTGAAATGGGACGAGGGCGCGGGCAAGGCGCTGAGTTCGGCCAGCATCGGTGCGGGCCTGAAGACGGCATCGGTCAAGCCGGGGGCGTTGATCAAGAAGGTCGGCGATGTCGACGCCGGCATGAAGGCGGCGGCGCGCAAGATCGAAGCCACGTATGAGCTGCCGTTCCTGTCGCATTCGCCGATGGAGCCGATGAACTTCACGGCCGATGTGCGCAAGGATTCGGTGCTGCTCTACGGCCCGACGCAGTTCCAGCAACTGGCGGTCGGTACCGCAGCGGCTATCGCCGGCGTGAAGCCGGAACAGGTCACGATCCGCACCACCTTCCTGGGCGGTGGCTTCGGCCGGCGCGTCGATGTCGACTATGTTGCGCAGGTGGTCGAGATCTCGAAGGCGGTGGGTGCACCGATCAAGCTGATCTGGTCGCGCGAGGACGACATGAAGCACGACTTCTACCGCCCGATCGCGCTGCACAACATGTCGGCCGGGCTCGATGCACAAGGCATGCCGACGGCGATCAAGTTCCGCGTCACCAGCCCGTCGGTAACGGCGCGGCTGTTCTCGGTCTTCGTGAAGGACGGCATCGATCCGTTCATGACCGAAGCCGCCGTCGTGCCCTACGCCATCCCGAACCAGCTTGCCGAGGCCGTGATTCACGACACCGGTTTGCGCGTCGGGTACTGGCGTTCGGTGTCGCACGCGCTGAACGCGTTCGCCAACGAATCGTTCATCGACGAGCTGGCCGTTGCTGCCGGCAAAGACCCGCTCGAGTACCGGCGCACCCTGCTGGCCAAGGAGCCCAAACATCTGAATGTGCTGAATATCGCGTCCCAGAAATCGGGCTGGGGCAGCCCGCTGCCGGCGGGCCGTTCGCGTGGCGTGGCGGTCATGGAGGGCTACGGCACCTACCTGGCGCTGGTGTCCGAGGTGTCGGTTGCGAATGGCGAAATTCAGGTCCACAAGGTCACGGTGGCCGCCGACCTGGGCACGATGGTGAACCCGAACATCGTCGAGCAGCAGATCGAAAGCAGCGTGATCTTCGGCTTGTCGGCCGCGCTGTTCGGCGAGATCACGCTGAAGAATGGCGTGGTCGAGCAGAACAACTTCAACGACTACCCGATC
>JANXZA010000059.1 GCA_025355745.1 Rhizobacter sp.
GCAGGGCGACCGCGTGTTGATCTACATGCCGATGATTCCGCAGGCCGCGTTCGCGATGCTGGCCTGTGCGCGCATCGGTGCGATCCATTGCGTCGTGTTCGGTGGCTTCGCCAGCGGCAGCCTGGCGAGCCGCATCGACGACGCGCAGCCGACGGTCATCGTCAGTGCCGATGCCGGCAGCCGCTCGGGCAAGGTCATCGCCTACAAGCCCTTGCTCGACGAGGCGATCCGGCTCGCTGACTACAAGCCCGCCAAGGTGCTGATGGTGGACCGCGGCCTCGCGCCGATGGTCCTGGAGGCCGGCCGCGATGAGCCCTACGAGGCGCTGCGTGAGCAGCATCTGGGCGCCGTCGTGCCCTGCGTCTGGCTCGCGTCCGAGCACCCGAGCTACACGCTGTACACCAGCGGCACCACCGGCAAGCCGAAGGGCGTGCAGCGCGACACCGGCGGCTACGCGGTGGCGCTGGCCGCGAGCATGAAGCACATCTTCTGCGGCAATGCCGGCGAAACGTATTTCTCGACCAGCGACATCGGCTGGGTCGTCGGCCACAGCTACATCGTCTACGGTCCGTTGATCGCCGGCATGGCGACGGTCATGTACGAGGGCCTGCCGACCCGGCCGGATGCCGGCGTGTGGTGGCAGCTGGTCGAGAAGTACAGGGTCACCGTGATGTTCAGCGCACCCACCGCCGTGCGGGTGCTGAAGAAGCACGACCCGAAGTACCTGAGCCAGTACGACCTCAGCTCGCTGCGCGCGCTGTTCCTGGCCGGTGAACCGCTCGACGAGCCGACCGCGCGCTGGATCGCCGACGCGCTGGGCCGGCCCATCATCGACAACTACTGGCAGACCGAATCCGGCTGGCCGATCCTGACGATTGCCAACGGCGTGGAAGCGGCGCCCAGCAAGTTTGGCAGCCCCGGCGTGGCGATGTACGGCTTCGACGTGAAGCTCATCAACGAAGCGAACGGTGAAGAGATCACCGAGCCGAACCAGAAGGGCGTGCTGGCCATCGCCGGGCCGCTGCCACCGGGCTGCATGCAGACGGTGTGGCGCGACGACGAGCGCTATGTAAAAACGTACTGGAGCGACTTCGCCCGGCAAACAAGTCATGACAAACGGCAGCCTGGCCGGCTGCTCTACAGCACCTTCGACTGGGGCATCCGCGATGCCGACGGCTACTACTTCATCCTCGGCCGCACCGACGATGTCATCAACGTTGCCGGCCATCGGCTGGGCACGCGCGAGATCGAAGAAAGCATTTCAGGCCACCCGAACGTGGCCGAGGTCGCGGTGGTGGGCGTGGCCGATGCGCTGAAGGGCCAGGTTGCGGTCGCGTTCGCGGTGGCGAAGGACGCTTCGATGCTCGGCGACCTGGCGGCACGCATGAAGCTCGAAGGCGAGGTGATGAAGGTCGTGGACCTGCAGCTCGGCGCGCTCGCGCGCCCGGCGCGGGTCTACTTCGTGACCCTGCTGCCGAAGACGCGCTCCGGCAAGATGCTGCGGCGTGCGATCCAGGCCGTGTGCGAGCAGCGCGACCCCGGCGACCTGACGACGATGGACGACCCGGCGGCGTTGCAGCAGATCCGCGACGCGCTGGTCATCAACCCGGCGGCTTGAGCACCGCCCGGGATGAGGCAAGGAGCGGCCCGACGCGCTTGCCCATCTCTTCGCCGAGCGCGGCGAGGCCGCTCATCGGCCGCACCATCACCTCGAAGTCGGTGATGCGGCCGTCGGCATCGAAGCGGATCAGGTCGATGCCCTTGATCTTCTTGCCGTTGACCTCGGCGCTGAACTCGAGCACCGCGCTCAGGCCGTCGTCGGTGGCGAGTTCGCGGTGGTATGCAAAGCCCTCGAACACGCCGAACACGGTGTTCAGGATCAGCGCCACCGTGGCCGCGCCCGGGTAGGGCTTGAAGGCCATCGGCGAGCGGAATACGGCGTCGGGGTGGAGCAGCGCGGGCAGGCCGGCGAGGTTGCCCGAGGCGATCATGCGGTGCCACGCGGCCAGCGTGGCGGCCACAGTCGGCGAGTGTGCGGCGCTGGCCACTACAAGACCTCGGAGGCGAAGTCGGCGAGCCGCGAACGCTCGCCGCGCGCCAGCGTCACATGGCCCGAATGCGGCCAGCCCTTGAAGCGGTCGACCGCGAAGGTCAGCCCCGAGCTGCCTTCGGTGAGGTAGGGCGTGTCGATCTGCGCCAGGTTGCCCAGGCAGACGATCTTCGTGCCCGGGCCGGCGCGCGTGATCAAGGTCTTCATCTGTTTCGGCGTCAGGTTCTGCGCCTCGTCGATGATGACGAACTTGTTCAGGAAGGTGCGGCCACGCATGAAGTTCAGGCTCTTGATCTTGATCTTGCTGCGCACCAGATCGTTGGTCGCGGCGCGGCCCCATTCGCCGGCCCCGCCATCGGTCTTGGCCAGCACTTCGAGGTTGTCGTCGAGCGCGCCCATCCACGGGCTCATTTTCTCTTCCTCGGTGCCCGGCAGGAAGCCGATGTCTTCACCGACCGGCACGGTCACGCGGGTCACGATGATCTCGGTGTAGCGGCGGTCGTCCATCACCTGGCTCAGGCCGGAGGCCAGCGTCATCAAGGTCTTGCCGGTGCCGGCCGTGCCGGTCAGGGTGATGAAGTCGCAGTCCGGGTCCATCAGCAGGTTGAGCGCGAAGTTCTGTTCGCGGTTGCGCGCGGTCACGCCCCAGACCGCGTTCTTCTGGTGCGTGTATTCCTTCAGGGTGCGCAGCACGGCGGTCTTGCCGGTGATCTCGATGACCTTGGCATACAGGGAAGCCGCGCCTGGCGCTTCGAGGTAGACGAACTGGTTGATCAGGAACACCGTGACCATCGGCCCGCTGATGCGGTAGTAGGTCAGGCCGGCCTGCTGCCAGCTCTCCATCGTCTTGCCGTGCTTGTCCCAGAAATCAGCGGGCAACGGCAGCACGCCGGTGTAGAGCAGGTCGCCGTCCTCCAGCGTCATGTCGTTCAGATAGTCCTCGGCCGGCAGGCCCAGGGCACGCGCCTTGATGCGCATGTTGATGTCTTTCGACACCAGCACCACATCACGGCCCGGCTGCTGCTCACGCAAGGCCTGCACGACGCCCAGGATCTGGTTGTCGGCCTTGCCCTGCGGCAGGCCGGCCGGCAACTGGACGTTGATCAGGTTGGTCTGGAAGAACAGCTTGCCGCCCGCCTCGCGGTGCCCGGTGTGGGCCAGCGACAGGCCCTCGGACATGCCCGAAGCGCCGCGGCTCGGCATGCTGGCCGCCAGCGCGTCGAGCTCGCGGCTCACCTGGCGGGCGTTGCGCGCCACTTCGGTCATGCCGCGCTTGTGGCCGTCGAGCTCTTCGAGCGTGATCATCGGCAGGTAGATGTCGTGTTCCTCAAAACGGAACAGCGAAGTTGGGTCGTGCATCAGCACGTTGGTGTCGAGCACAAACAAGGTGGCCGGGCCGGTGCCGCGCGGCTTGCGGGCGCGGGTCTCGGGCACGAGCGGGCGACGCGCTACCGGCGCGGCGGGTTTCGCCATGGCGCCGGGTTTGGGGAGCGTTGCCGGCGGCGCCAGGGCCGGGGCCGCAGCGTTGGCCGTGCCATCGAACAGATCGAGCACCGCCGGCGCCATCGGTTCGGCGGCGGTGCGCAACTTCGGCGGGCGTGCGCCCGGCCGAGGCGTGGCTTGCGATTCGAAATCTGCGGCGCCGAGCAGGGCGGCGCGCTTGGCAGGCGGTTTGGGCAGGGGCATGGGCTCGTCAGCAGGCTAGAAAAAGCAAAAAGCCGCACGGTCGGCAGTGCGGCTTGGTGGGGGTGCACAACTCAGGCTGGGCAGGCATGAATTTGATTATGCACAAGTTCGAAAGGCTGCTGGCAGGGCTTGGCAACCCGCTGCGATCAGGTGGCGATGAGGGGTGAACCAGCAGGCTGCCAACCCGCTTGCGCCGGCTTGCGCGCCGCCGCACACGCCGCCGAATCAACCCTTCTTCAGTGCCTTTGCCGCCTTCAGCACTTCCTCGACATGACCGGCGACTTTCAGCCCGCGCCACTCACCGACCAGCATGCCGGTCCCGTCGATCAGGAAGGTGCTGCGCTCGATGCCCTTCACCTTCTTGCCATACATGATCTTGTTCTTGACGACGCCGAACATGTGGCAGAGCTTTTCTTCGGTGTCGGCGATCAGCTCGAAGGGCAGTTCCAGGCTTTGCTTGAACTTGTCGTGCGAAGCCATGTTGTCGCGCGAGACACCGAAAACGACCGCGCCGGCCTTCACGAATTCCTTGTGATGGTCGCGGAACTGCATTGCTTCGGTGGTGCAGCCGGGGGTGTTGTCCTTCGGGTAGAAATACAGGACGACAATCTTGCCGGCATAAGCCTGTGGCGTGAACTTCACGCCGCCGGTTGCAAGCGCTTCAAATTCCGGAAGGGGTTTATTGAGGGCTGGCGTCATGGAGTATTCTGTTAGGTTGTGCCGGTCTGGCACCTCGCCCGGCATTATAAACGCTGCGCCACGGCGCTCTGGCCCCGTCAAGCGCCGGCTGGCGGCGAAGGAGCGGCTTCCAAGAGCAGCGCCACCAGCACCGTTCGCCCCTCGGCGAGCAACACGTTGTAGGTGCGCGAGGCGGCCGCAGTGTCCATGGTTTCGATGCCGATGCGCCGCGCCATCAACGGCTTCAACCAGGCGGGCTTGGGGAAGCGGATGCGGCTGCCACTGCCGAAGATCACCAGTTCGGGGCCGAGTGCGGCGAGCAACTCGAAATGCGCTTCCGACAACGCCGAAAAATCATCGACCGGCCACGCTTGCACGCGCCCCTGCCACGGCACGATCACGCTGCTGCGGTGCTCGACGCCGTTGACGATCACGCCCTTTACGCCGTGGCGTGAAATGGCGTTCAGGCCTTCCATCCGATCCGCTTGAAGTTTCATTCGATGCCCATGAGCCGGTTGTCGGCGCGGGCGCCCCACCGGCCCGAACCCCTGTGGTTAAATTGTAGGTTTTTGCAGCGCAGCAAACTGGCTGGAGGCCGATTGAAACCCATCGTCAAGTCGAACAAGCTGGCCAACGTCGCCTATGACATCCGCGGCCCCGTGCTTGAAAAGGCCCGCCAGATGGAGGAAGAGGGCCACAAGATCATCAAGCTGAACATCGGCAACGTGGCAGCGTTCGGCCTGGAGCCGCCGGACGAGATCGTGCAGGACATGATCCGCAACCTGCCGCATGCAGCCGGCTACACCGACAGCAAGGGGCTGTTCGCGCCGCGCAAGGCGGTCGTGCATTACACACAGCAGAAGAACGTGCGCGGCGTGTCGATCGACGATGTGTACCTGGGCAACGGCGCCTCCGAGCTGATCGGAATCGGCATGAACGCCTTGCTCAACGATGGCGACGAGGTGCTGATCCCGTCCCCCGACTACCCGCTCTACACGGCCGTGGTCGGCCTGTCCGGCGGCACGCCGGTGCACTATCGCTGTGACGAATCAACGGGCTGGATGCCCGACATCGAGCACATGCGTTCGATGATCACTCCGCGCACGAAAGCGCTCGTCGTCATCAACCCGAACAACCCGACCGGCGCGCTCTACCCGGAGGCCGTGCTGCGCGAGATCGTCGAGGTCGCACGCCAGCATCAGCTCATCGTCTTCGCCGACGAGATTTACGACAAGACGCTGTATGACGGCCACACCCACACCAGCATCGCCTCGCTGGCCGACGACGTGCTGTTCGTCACCGTCAACGGCCTGTCGAAGAACTACCGCTCCTGCGGCTACCGCGCCGGCTGGATGGTGGTGTCGGGCGAGAAGCGCCATGCGCGCGATTACATCGAGGGCCTGAACATGCTGGCCTCGCTGCGGCTGTGCGCGAACACGCCGGGGCAGCTCGCGATCCAGACTGCGCTCGGCGGCTACCAGAGCATCAACGACCTGGTCGCACCGACCGGGCGCCTGTGCCGCCAGCGCGATCTGGCGCATCAGTTGCTGAGCGAGATTCCCGGCGTCAGCGTGGTCAAGCCGAAGGCGGCGCTGTACATGTTTCCGAAGCTCGACGCGAAGATGTACCCGATCGAGGACGACCGCCAGTTCGCCTACGACCTGCTGGCCGAACAGAAGGTCTTGATCGTGCAAGGCACCGGTTTCAACTGGAGCGCCCCCGACCACTTCCGCATCGTCTTCCTGCCGAATTCGGACGACCTGACCGAGGCCATCGGCCGGATCGCGCGCTTCCTCGAGCACTACCGCAAACGCCATTCGCTTTGACTGACAACATGCAAGCAATTCAGGTCGGCCTGCTGGGCATCGGCACCGTCGGCACCGGCACGTTCAACGTGCTGCAGCGTAATCAGCAGGAGATCCAGCGCCGGGCCGGGCGCGGCATCCGCATCACGATGGTGGCCGACCTCGACACGGCGCGCGCAAAGGCGGTCGTTGGCAACGCGGCCCAGGTGGTGAGCGACGCGCGCGCCGTGATCGCGAACCCGGACATCGACATCGTCATCGAACTCATCGGCGGCTACGGCATTGCGAAGGCGCTGGTGATGGAAGCCATCGCGGCCGGCAAGCATGTGGTCACCGCGAACAAGGCCTTGCTGGCGGTGCACGGTACCGAAATCTTCGCGGCCGCGCGCGAGAAAGGCGTGGTCGTGGCGTTCGAGGCGGCGGTGGCCGGCGGCATTCCGATCATCAAGGCGCTGCGCGAAGGGCTCACCGCGAACCGCATCGAGTGGATCGCCGGCATCATCAACGGCACGACGAATTTCATCCTGTCGGAGATGCGTGCCAAGGGCCTCGACTTTGCCGAGGTGCTCAAGGAAGCGCAGCGCCTGGGCTATGCCGAAGCCGACCCGACTTTCGACATCGAAGGCATCGACGCGGCGCACAAGCTGACCATCATGAGCGCCATCGCGTTCGGCACGCCGGTGCAGTTCGACAAGGCGTATGTCGAGGGCATCACGAAGCTGAATGCGGCCGACATCCGCTATGCCGAACAGTTAGGCTACCGGATCAAGCTGCTGGGCATCACGAAGCGGCGCTCGGGTCCGAAATCGAATGCCGGCGACGGCATCGAGCTGCGCGTGCACCCAACGCTGGTGCCGACCAAACGCCTGATCGCCAACGTCGAAGGCGCGATGAACGCGGTGGTGGTGCAGGGCGACGCGGTCGGCACGACGCTGCACTACGGCAAGGGCGCAGGTGCCGAGCCGACCGCCTCGGCCGTGATCGCCGACCTGGTCGACATCACCCGGCTGCACACCGCCGACCCCGACCACCGCGTGCCGCACCTCGCGTTCCAGCCGGGTGCCATGCAGGACACGCGCATCCTGCCGATCGCCGAAGTCGTCACCGCCTTCTACCTGCGCTTGCAGGTGGCCGACCAGGCGGGGGTGCTGGCGCGCATCACTGCCATCCTGGCCGAACGCGACATCTCCATCGACGCGCTGCTGCAACGGGAGTCCGCCGA
>JANXZA010000211.1 GCA_025355745.1 Rhizobacter sp.
GAACTGGGCGATCTCGGGGAAGTTGCGAACCTCGCAGATCATCAGCTTGACGATGCCCGAGGCCGGCGTCTCGCCGATCCGCTCCCACCACATGCGCAGCATCAGCGCCAGCAGGTCGGCGCTGCTGCCTTCGAAGCCGCGCACGATCTCGAAGCCCTCGGCGATCTCGTTCACGACCTTCTGGCGGATGACGGCTTTCAGCAGTTCTTCCTTGCTTGGGAAGTACAGGTACAGCGTTCCCTTCGAGACGCCGGCTCGGGCCGCCACGTCTTCGGATCTGGTGGCCGCAAAGCCGCGTTCGACGAAGAGTTCAAGTGCGGCGTCGAGCAATTCGAGCGGCCGCGCCTCCTTGCGGCGCAGGCGCGCGTGCAGGGGCTTGGCGTGGGCGACGGCTTCGCTGCGGGGGGCGGGGTGGACGGCGCTTTTCATACTGACTGATGAGTCAGTAATGTAGCGGCGGCGCGTGTCAGGGTCAACCTGGCTGCGGTTTCCGCAGAAGGCAGGCCATGGCATTGCGCACCCGATGGCGCCATGACCATCCGCATCTTTCAAACCGCTCTGTGCGAGCGGCAATCGCCGGCAATGGCAGCTTCGTTCGACAGGATTCGATCACGACTCGACGGGCGGGTAGATGATGACTTCGCCGGACACGCGGGCGAAAGGCGTCAGCGAGTGCGCCTGCAGTCGCTTCGGGCTGACGATCTCGCAGGCCGTAACGCCGTGCACCAACAGGGCATCGGCGATCAGCGAGCGATGGCAGCGCCAAGGCACCGCCTCGGCGCACATCAGCGCGACGCGATCGCGCTGCGCGAGCTCGATCAGGCTCACCAGGTTCGCGGCGAAATCGGCGCTCTGCATGTAGTCGGCATAGCCACGAAACGACAGGTTGCGCCAGCCGCCATTCGGCGAGTCGGGCGCCGGCCGACGGAAGCCACCGAGACCGGGCGCCTGCACGTAGCCGATGTTGACGCCGGCCAACTGCCCCGCCAGCGTTTCGGCATTGAACTGCGGGTTGTGCCGGGAGCGCGGCACCGTGCGCACATCGACCATCTGCGTGACCTGATGGGCCATGAGCAGCTCGATGAAGGCCTCGACCGACCGCGTGGAATGCCCCACCGTCAACACCTGGCACGGGTTGCCACCGTGGTTGGGCGATGCAATCGGTGACGCACCCGCCGATGCACTCGGCGGTGTTGCCGAACGGCGCACGGCCTGCCGGCGCGGCGCGCTGCGCGGGCGCTTTGGGTCAGCTGCCGATGAGCTGGCGCACGCCTTGTCGCAACACGGGCAGGAGTTCATCGTCGAACCAGGGGTTGGCCTTGAACCACGCAACGTTGCGCGGCGACGGGTGCGGCAACGGGATCACGCGGGGCGCATGGGCACGCCAGCCGAGCAGGGTTCGCGTCACCGACACATGGCCGGCGTGCCGCAGGTGGTGGGCCTGAGCGTAAGCGCCGATGAGCAAGGTGAGTTCGATCCCAGGCATTTGCGCGATCAAACGGTCCTGCCACAGCGGCGCGCACTCGGGCCGCGGGGGCAGGTCGCCGCCGTGTGCGCGCCCAGTGGCGCGCCCCGGATAGCAAAACCCCATTGGCACGATCGCGACCCGGCCTGGATCGTAGAAGCGCTCGGCATCGATGCCCATCCAGCCGCGCAGTCGGTCGCCACTGCGGTCGTCCCATGGAATGCCGCTCGCGTGCACCCGAGCGCCCGGGGCCTGGCCGACGATGAGGATGCGTGCCGCCGCACCCGCCTGCACCACGGGGCGCGGGCCAAGCGGCAGGTGAGGCAGGTGAGGCAGGTGAGGCAGGTGCGCCTCGCACGCGCGGCAGGCACGCACCTGGGCCAGCAGGTCGTCCAGCGAACACGCGGAATCATGGCCCGCCATGAACACCGTCTGGCCCGCCTTCATGCGACCGGCCCGATGCCGTGCCGCTCGCGCATCGCGCGGCCGATCTGTTGCAGCGCGGCGTCGCTCAACAGCCCTGCGGCCATCGGCAGGAGTTGGCGCTCCTCGCGCTCGATGTGTTGCGCATACAAGCCGACCAGTGCATCCACATCGGCGGTGGGCAGTGACACGCCGTCCCCGGCGACCACCCGAACGAGCGCGCTGCGCACGCGCTGCCAGTGCGCGTCGAGTTGGCGGTGGTCGGCCGTCAATCTGCCGGTCAACTCGCGCAGGCAGACTGCGTCCGATCCCGCCATCGACTCGATCAGCGCCGGGAAGAGGTTCTCTTCCTCGTCGGTGTGGTGCTGCTGCCCGGCGGTCTCGAAGTAGCGCAACACACCGGCCGCCGCGCTGCGGGCCTCGACATCTGCGCCGTGGGCGGCCAGGTGCGGTATGAGGCGGCGCAACGTCGCGCACTGACGCTCGATGCGGTGGTGGCACGCCGAGAGCATCTCGAGCGGGGCTTCGAATCCGGCGCTGGGTGCCGAGTGGCCGGGCAGATCGATGCTCATGACGACATTCTTTCAGAGTCCGCGAGTTCTGCGGCAACAGCGTTGATGGCACCTCATTGGCGGACATGGCGCGCACCGGTGGCTTCACCGCGCACCCCTGACAGCTGCGACAACCGCGTGAACGGATGCCGCGTCGTCTGCAACCCACGAGGATTTTCGCCAGGCTCTGCGCGGCAGTCGCCCTGCCTAAGCGCGCGAGCGCACAGACGCATACAGATGCTCGCCGCACGCTTCTCGCGCTTCTCGCGCTTCTCGCACCCAAGCTCCTGCGGCCGCCCTACCGGGAACGCCGCAACGCCTGCCCGCATCCAATGAACGAAAGCAAGTCATGCAAACCGCAGCACGCTCCCTTCACACAGCCTTTTCGGTGCAGACGCCCGACGTTGAGCTTGCCGCGCTTGCTGCAGGTGGCGACGAACACGCCTTCGAGGCCATCATGCGGCGCCACAACCGGCTGCTGTTTCGCACCGCGCGCAGCATCCTGAAGAACGACGCCGAAACTGAAGATGCGCTGCAGGAAGCCTACCTGCGAGCCTGGTGCGCCCTCGCCGGCTTTCGCGCCGACGCAAAGCTTTCGACCTGGCTGGTGCGCATCGTCATCAACGAATCCCTCGGGCGCCTGCGCCGGCGGGGCGCTCAAGTGATCCCCCTGGACGCGGCCCTGGACGTGGCCGGACACGAACCGGAGGCATTGATGGAGGACGACCCCGACCAGCGGCCCGACCGCGTGGCCATGCGGGCTGAAGTGCGTCGGCTCATGGAAGCTCGCATCGACACGCTGCCCGACGCATTTCGCACCGTGTTCATGCTCCGTGCGGTAGAAGAGTTGAGCGTCGAGGAAGTCGCCGTGGCCTTGGAGATCCCGGAGGCCACCGTGCGCACCCGCTTCTTTCGAGCCCGCGGCCTGCTGCGCGAAGGCTTGTCGCGCGACGTCGATCTGGCCATCGGCGACGCGTTCTCGTTTGCTGGCGCGCGTTGCGACCGCATCGTCGCCAGCGTGTTGGCCAAGCTTGCCGACGGTCGGGAATCCCCCTGATCGTCAGGCTTTACCCAAGGAGATTGCCATGTCGTTCTTCCAGATGCCTAACCCCATTGCTGCGCGGCGCTTGTTCATCGGCCAGTCCGGCCTCGTGCTGTCCGGCGCCGCCGTGGCACTGCTTGCCGGCAACGAGGCGCTGGCCGCCAAGTCCGGCGGCGCGAATGCGAAAGACGTGCAGATTCTCAACACCGCGCTCGGTGCCGAGCTCGAGGCCATTGCGGCCTACCAGCTGGGCGCCGAGAGCAAGCTGCTGCAGCCGCCCGTGCTCGACCTCGCGCTGACCTTCCAGGGCCATCACAAGGCCCACGCCGAGGTGTTGGTCAAGACGGTCGAGAAGCTTGGTGGCAAGCCGGTGCTGGCCAAGGCGACGTACAACTTCCCGGTCGATCAGTTGAAGTCGCAGGCCGATGTGCTCAAGTTCGCGGCCAAGCTGGAGCAGGGCGCCGTCAGTGCCTACCTGGGTGCCGTGCCCTTGTTCGGGAATCGCGACCTGGCCAAGGCTGCCGCCAGCATCCTCGGCGATGAGGCCATGCACTGGGCCATCCTGCGCCAGGCGCTGGGTGAAGTGCCGGTGCCGTCCGCGTTCATGGCTTGACCATGCGCCGGCTGCTGCTGGCCAGCGCAGTGATGCTGTGCCTGGCCGTCACCGCCAACACCCCCGCCCGCGCGGCGCCGGACGTGCTGCGCGGCGAGCAGGTCTACACCCGCTGCCAGGCCTGCCATGCGCTGGCCTATGACCGGGTCGGGCCGCGCCACTGCGGCCTGTTCGGACGGCGCGCCGGCAGCGTTGCGGGTTTCAGTTATTCGGCGGCCATGAAGCAGTCGGGCATCGTCTGGAACGACAGGACGCTCGACCGCTTTCTGACCCGGCCGCTGAAGATGGTGCCTGGCAGCGCGATGACTTACGACGGCGTGGCCGACCCGAAGGAACGCGCCGACCTGATCGCCTATTTGAAGCATGTCAACGACACGCCCGAATGCGCCAAGCAAGCGCCGCTGCGCGTTCTGCCCGCTGTCGAAGGAGCCCAACGATGACGATGCTGCCTGCCGACTGTGCGGCGGTGACGGCGGTGACGGCGGCGCCTGGAACACCGCCGCCAAGCGGCCTGGAGAAGTTCCTGCGAGTCCTGTCGGTCGTGACGATGCTGATGACGGTGCCGCAAGTCCTCACCGTTTGGGTCGGCCGCGACGCCGCAGGGGTTTCGCTGCTGTCGTGGGGCGCCTACCTGTTCTCTGCCTGTCTGTGGTTCGTCTACGGAATCCGCAAGCGTGACAAGACGATCTACCTCGCCTGCATCGGCTGGATCGCACTCGACGCCTTGATCATCGTCGGTGTCATCGTCCATCGCTGACGTCGATGGGTGTTGACGTGTTGGGCGTGGGTGCGCTGTCGCACAAACCCACACCGATGCTTGATCCAGGCTCTCTCTCTGCAGACCGCCTCGCGACGTGAACGCGTTCGACGGGAATGTTTCCGTGTTGCCAACGATTTGCAGCATTAACCCACAAGGAGATTTTCATGAGATCCGCCGACACACTGAGAACGGCTCCCGGTGAAACATCAGCAGCCGCAGCGCACAGCGAGCCCAACCCACCCCGACGCAGCGCCTCGCGCAGCGTGATGGCGTTGGGTGTCGTGGGCGTGGCGGCCGCGCTGCTCAACGCTTGCGGGGGCGACTCCGACAACTCGGCCGCCGAGCAAGCCGCCCTCGTCGCCCAGGGCCAGCAGATCTTCCGCTTCGACACCTTCGGCGACGAGACGCAGTGGACCGACACGCTGCGCATGCATGAGGTGATCCGCACGGCGGTCGATCCGATGACTGCCTTGTCGGTCGGACTGAAGGTCGACTCGCAAGCCCTGCCGGCAGCGGTGGTGGCGGGGATCCAGAACGGCTCGGTCGATCTGAAAAGCCCGGCGACCACGGTTGCGCTGTTGAAGCTGGACGCGGTGGTCGGTCTCAAGGGTACAGTCGAAACCGTCAACGGCAAGGACGTGCTGACACGCGTCGGCGTGACCTGCGCGCTGTGCCATTCGACGGTCGACAACTCGTTCGCGCCCGGCATCGGCAAGCGGCTTGATGGCTGGCCGAATCGCGACCTCAACTCGGGCGCGATCATTGCGCTGTCGCCGGCGCCGAGTGCGGCAGCGAAGGCGGTCTACAACTCATGGGGCCCCGGCAAGTACGACCCGCGTTTCAACCTGGACGGCAAGAACGGCCCGCAGGTGATCCCGCCCGCCTATGGCCTGGCCGGCATCCACAAGATCATCTCGACCGGCGATGGCGATGACCTGGCGTACTGGAACCGATATGTGGGCGTCACCCAGATGGGCGGCCACGGCACGTTTGTCGAGCCGCGTCTCGGTGTCAGCGTCACGAACGGTGTCGACGACCTGATCACGGCGAAGCTGCCCGCGCTGCAGGCCTATCAACTCTCGCTGGCCGCACCGCCACCCCCAAGCGGAAGCTTCGATGCTGCTGCGGCCGATCGAGGCAAGCTCGTCTTCAACAACGCCGGCAACTGCGTGACCTGCCACAGCGGGCCCGAGTTCACGGACGCCAATCTGCGCTTGCACTCGCCTGGTGACGCGGTCAGCGAGCCGGAGCCGGGCGGCGCCCCGAGCTACGCGTCGCGCAGTGCGACCAAGCAGTACCGGACCGCGCCACTGAAAGGCTTGTGGCAACACGCGCCGTATTTCCACAACGGCACGGTAGCGACGCTGGACGCGGTGGTTCAGACCTACAACACGAAGCAGTCGCTCGGACTGACCGCTGCCCAGATGGCCGATCTGACTCAATACCTCAAGTCGCTCTAGCCGGGACTGGCAAGCACCGATCGCAACGTTTCGGCATCGATCGGGCTCGGACCCCGTGGCATTGCACCAGGCGAGCAACGTGGAACCTGCACAAATCCTGCAGGCTTCCAACGTGTTGCTGGCACGCGCCGCAGCGGGCGGGCTGCCCGGGATGGCGCCCGTTAAGATCGCGATCCTTTTTCTCTGCGCCGGAGCAATCCTTGGATTTCATTCTTCTTGGCAAGGCCGCCGTCATGGGCATCGTCGAAGGCCTGACGGAATTCCTGCCGGTTTCGAGCACCGGCCACCTGATCCTCACCGGCGCGCTGCTCAACTTCAACGACGCGCGCGGTAAGCTGTTCGAAATCGTGATCCAGTCGGCCGCGATCATGGCGGTGGTGTGGGAGTTTCGCGCCCGCATCGCGGCCACGCTCGGCGGCGCGGGCCGGGACCCGAAGGCGACCCGGCTGCTGGTCAACGTGGGCGTTGCCTTCGTGCCGCTCGCGGTGCTCGGCCTGCTGTTCGGCAAGTTCCTGAAGGCGCACCTGTTCAACGCGCCGACGGTGGCGACCACCTTCATCCTCGGCGGCTTCGTGATCCTGTGGGCCGAGCGGCGCGAGCATGCGATCCGGGTTCAGACCACCGACGACATGAGCGCGCTCGACGCGTTCAAGGTCGGCATCGCGCAATGCTTCGCGCTGATCCCCGGCACCAGCCGATCGGGTGCGACCATCATCGGCGGCATGCTGTTCGGCCTGTCGCGCCAGGTGGCAACCGAGTTCACCTTCTTCCTGGCGATCCCGACGCTCGGCGCTGCCACGATCTACTCGCTGTACAAGGAGCGCGCGCTGCTGTCGTTGGACGACATCGGCATGTGGGCGGTCGGCATGATCGCCGCGTTCATCTCCGCCTTCCTGTGCGTGCGTTGGCTGCTGCGCTACATCGCCACCCACACCTTCGTGCCGTTCGCGTGGTATCGCATCGTGTTCGGCCTGGTGGTGCTGGCGACCTGGTGGAGCGGGCTCGTGGTCTGGGCGGATTGAGCGGGTCAGCGGCGTTCTGTTCGCTTGGAATTCAAGGGCCAGCTCACTCATCGCAGAGGCGCGGAGTGACGCAGAGTTGCGCAGAGTAAATTCAAAGATATGGATTTCTCTGCGGTCCTCTGCATTCTCTGCGCCTCTGCGGTGGTGAGTTTGAAGTCCCAACGAAGTGCGCAGGTCAATTGAAAACGCGCAACGGCGTGCGCTTGACGCAGGCAGATCAGACCTTGCTGAATACCAGGTCCCAGACACCATGGCCGAGCTTCAGACCGCGGTGTTCGAACTTCGTCAGCGGCCGGTGTCCAGGCCGTGGCGCAAAGCCGGCTGCGGTGTTAACCAGCGTGGCTTCGCCCGCCAGCGCGGTCAGCATCTGCTCGGCATAGGGTTGCCAGTCGGTCGCACAGTGCAGGGTTCCGCCGGGCGCCAGACGGCTGGCCAGCAGAC
>JANXZA010000003.1 GCA_025355745.1 Rhizobacter sp.
CCACTCGCCAATTCGACCTGATCGTCTTCGATTGGGACGGCACCCTGTACGACTCCACCGCGCTGATCACGCGCTGCATCCAGGCCGCCTGCGCCGATCTGGGCGTGGCGGTGCCGAGCGACCGCGACGCCAGTTACGTCATCGGCATGGGCCTGTCCGAAGCCTTGCAGCACGCCGCGCCCGCGCTGCCGCGCGAGCGCTACGCCGAGCTTGGCGCGCGCTATCGCCACCACTACACCGCGCGTCAGCATGAACTCGCTTTCTTCGACGGCACGCTGGCGATGTTGCAAGCCTTGCGCGGGCGCGGCCACCAGCTCGGCGTGGCAACCGGCAAGTCGCGCGCCGGGCTCGACGAGGCACTCAACACATCCGCCCTGCACGGCCTGTTCGACGCCACCCGCACTGCCGACGAGACCGCTTCCAAGCCGGCCCCGCAGATGCTGCTCGAACTGATGCACGAACTCGGCGTTAGCCCAGGGCGCACGCTGATGATCGGCGACACCACGCACGATCTGCAGCTTGCCGTGAATGCCGGCACGGCCAGCATCGGCGTGAGCTATGGCGCGCATGAGCGCTCCGCGTTCAAGGCGTTCGCGCCGCGCCACATCGCCCATTCGGTGGCCGATCTGAGTGACTGGCTGGGCCGCCATGGTTGATTCGCTACACGGTCCGGCGCCTGATGCCGCAGCCGACGCCGGGCCCGGCGCAACCCCCGGCGCAACCCCCGGCGCCACCCCGAATGCGGCAGCGGCCGTGCCGCTGTGCGCCTCCGGCGAGCTGGTCGAAAAAGGCCTGGCGCACGGCTTCGACGTGCTGCACTTCCGGGCCCCGGCGCGCGGCTTCGCGCTGCGCTTCGAAGGCCGCGTCGTCGCCTATCTGAATCGTTGCCTGCACGTGCCGGTCGAGATGGACTGGAACCCCGGCGACTTTCTCGACCGCGACAAATCCTTCATCCTCTGCGCCACCCACGGTGCCGCCTACGAGCCGCTCACCGGGCGCTGTGCCGGCGGCCCTTGCGGGCGCGGCCGGCTGACCGCGATCGAGACCGTCGAGCGTGATGGGCAGGTCTATTGGTATCCTTCCCAAGACACGAAACCCGCCCCTGCCGCGATCGATCCGGCAGCGGTCACAAGGCCCTCATGAGCACGCCAGAAGACAGTTTCTCCACGCCCCCCACGCCGCCTTCCCGCCCGCCCTGGGACGGCCTGCCCGAGCAGTTCGCCCGCGCTTACATGAACGACCGCCGCAGCGAGCGCCGCTGGCGCATTTTCTTCCGCCTCGCGTGGCTGCTGCTCGCTGTTGCGCTGGTCTACGCCGTGTTCTCGGCGCGCGTGCGCGGCGCGGCGCCGAACGGGCCGCACACCGCGCTGATCGAGGTGCGCGGCGAGATCGCCGCCGGTGCCGAGGCGAGCGCCGAGAACCTGCTGCCCGGCCTGAAGAGCGCGTTCGAGGACGCGAGCGCGCAGGCCATCGTGCTGCGCATCAACTCGCCCGGCGGCAGCCCGGTGCAGGCCGGCATCATCAACGACGAGATCCGCCGCCTGAAGTCGCTGCACAAGAAGAAGGTCTATGCCGTGGTCGAAGAGACCTGCGCCTCGGGGGCCTACTACATCGCGGTCGCGGCGGACGAGATCTATGCCGACAAGGCCTCGGTGGTGGGCTCGATCGGTGTGTTGATGGACAGCTTCGGCGCGACCGGCCTGATGGAAAAACTCGGCGTCGAACGGCGCCTGCTGACGGCCGGCGAGAACAAGGGCATCGGCGACCCGTTCTCGCCGCTGCTGCCGAGGCAGCGCGCCTACATCCAGACCACGCTCGACCAGATCCACCGCCAGTTCATCGCAGTCGTGAAGCAGGGCCGCGGCGCGCGCCTGAAGGAAACGCCCGAGACCTTCAGCGGCCTGTTCTGGAACGGCGAGCAGGCCCTGAGCCTGGGCCTGATCGACCACTACGGCAGCCTCGATTACGTGGCGCGCGAGGTCGTGAAGGCCGAAGCGGTGATCGACTACACGCCGAAGGAGAACGTTGCCGAGCGGCTCGCCAAGCGCTTCGGTGCGTCCGTCGGTGCGTCCATCGGTTCAGGGGCGGTAAAGGCGTTTCAGGCGCTGGGCGGGATTCGCTGACGCTCGCCTACCCGGCCGCCCCCAACCCGTGCACCGCCACGCAGTTGCGGCCACGCCGTTTCGCGGCGTAGCAGGCAGCGTCGGCGGCGCGCAGCACCTCGGTCGCAGTCGCCAGCGCGGCGCTCACCGGCACCAGGCCGATGCTGGCGCCCACGCCGTGCACCCGGCCTTCCCAGACCAGCTGGTAGGCGACCACCGCGCTGCGCATCTTCTCGGCGATGACCTCGGCCTGCGCCACCGGGCAGTGGTCGAGCAGCACCGCGAATTCGTCGCCGCCCAGGCGCGCCACCGTGTCCGACTTGCGCACCTGCGCGGCCAGCACCTGCGCCACATCGCGCAGCAGCGCATCACCGGCGGCATGGCCGCCGCTGTCGTTGACCTGCTTGAAGCGGTCGAGGTCGATGAACAGCGCGCAGAACGGCAGCTCGGCGGCGCGCGCGCTGGCGTGTTCCAGCAGCACTTCGAAGGCCGCGCGGTTCGCCAGGCCGGTGAGTGAATCGTGGCGAAGGCGCCATGGGCCATGAAGGACGGGCGGGCGCGCCCGGACGAGGTTTGATACGCGGCGTCGGATGAATAAATCAAACGCGTCGACTGCCCGACCAGTTGCGGCGCCTCGCAGCGGAAGATGCGCGCGAACTGCCGGCTCACCAGTTCGAAGCGGCCCTCGCGCGTCAATGCGATGCCGACCTCGGCATGGTCGAGCACCGCGCGCAATTGCTGCAGCAGGGCCTGCGTTTCACGCTGCGTCGTCTGGCGCTGCTCGACCACCTGCCGGAAGGCGCGCGCCATCTCGCCGACCTCACCGTTCTCCCGCGGCCAGTCGGCAGCCGGCGGCGCATCGTCGGTCAGCATCCGCTCGGCCAGCGCGTGCAGGCGCGAGATCGGCCGCGTCAGCAGCCAAGCCAGCCAGCCGGCCACCAGCGCCGCCACCATCGCGACGCCGACAGCCACCCGCCAGGCACTGCGCCCGGCGGCCGCGAGCGGCGCCATCGCAATCGCCTGCGGGCTGACGTGGATGAGCACCCAGTCGGTCTTCGGGATGCCGGTGAACGCCACCAGGTGAGCGTCCGACAGGGTCGCGATGCTGCGCGCATCGACAGGGCTGCCAGCCGCTTGCCAGCGCGCGAAGGCGCTGGCCAGGCCCGTCTCCCGCGATCACGCCGACGCTTTGGCCATCGGCCGAGCGCACCGGCGCAGCGACGACCAAGATCGGGGTGTGGCTGACGCGCCCCAGCAGCGGCTTCGACACGGCCGGCTTGTGCGTCGTCATCGCCTGGCAAAAGTACTCGTGGTCGGCGATGTCCGGCAGCACGTGGCTGGCCTCGCCTTTCTCGACGCGCGCCAGCATGCGGCCGTCGGCGCGCGCTGCGAACACGCTGTCAAAGAGTGCGGCGAGCGCCGGGCGGTCGTGCAGCAAGCGCTGCATCGCGGCCGGGTCGGCAAGCTCCTGCGGCGTGACGTTGGTGGCGACCGCGCTGACCGCCAGCTGCAGTGTCTCGAGCTTGCTGCCGAGCATGGCCGCCATGCCTTCACCGTCGCTGCGGGCGCTTTGCAGCAGCAGTCGTTCCAGGTCGGCCTGGGTGTTCGAGAGGCCGAACTCGGTGCTCGCGAGCGCGGTCAACACGGCGGCCGCGACCATGATGGCGACGATCTTGAACTTGAGCGTATGGGCCCAGCCCGACTGCGAAGCGCTGAGGTTGGGCAGTGTCGTGGGGTGGGTCCGGGCGGCGCGGTGAGGCCTGCTCAGGATGGCGCCTGTAGGGGCAACGTGATCGTCAGAGCTGGCATCGATTCGCCCGCCGCTTTCCATCGATGGGCCGCCGTGTGCGACGGCCCGGCGGCCGCAGCTCCCCGGCCGCCAGTGCGAGAATTCGCGCATGACCCTGTCTGCCCCCTTTGTTCTGCGCGCCGCCGAGTTGCGCGATGTGGCCGCCATCGTGCAGATGATCCGCGACCTCGCGGAATTCGAGCAGCTCGGCCACCTGGTGCAGGTCACGCCCGAGAAGCTGCGCCCGCAACTGTTCGGCGAGAAGCCGGCCGCCGAGGCGCTGGTGGCTGAACTCGTGGACGGTGACAGCGGCGGCGCGGTCGTCGCCTTCGCGCTGTTCTTCACCAACTTCTCGACCTTTCTGGCCCAGCCCGGCCTGTACCTCGAAGACCTGTACGTGAAGCCCGGACACCGCGGCCAGCGCATCGGCAAGGCCTTGCTGACGCGGCTGGCGGCGCTTGCGGTCGAGCGCGGCTGCGGCCGATTCGAATGGAGCGTGCTCGACTGGAACCAGAGCGCGATCCGCTTCTACGAAAACGTGGGTGCGACGGTGATGCCGGACTGGCGCATCTGCCGTGTCAGCGGCGACCGGCTGGCCGAACTCGGCGCGCTTGGCGCCCTCGCAAGCGGCGGGCGCTGACCGGTGCTCGATCGCCACGCCGAACTGCACGCGGCGTTTCGCTGGCAGGTGCCGGCGCACTTCAACATCGCGCAGGCCTGCTGCGCCCGCTGGGCGCGCGACACACCCGACGCGGTGGCGATTCGCGAGGTTCGGGCCGACGGCGCGTGCACGGTGCGCACCTACCGCGACCTGCAGCTCAACGCGAACCGCTTGGCGAATGCGTTAGGGCGGCTCGGTGTGGCGCGCGGCGACCGTGTCGCCGTCGTCATGCCGCAGCGCTTCGAGACGGCAGTGGCGCACATCGCGCTGTACCAGCTCGGCGCCATCGCGATGCCGCTGTCGATGCTGTTCGGCCCCGAGGCGCTGGCCTACCGCTTCGATGACAGTGGCGCGCGCGTCGCCATCGTCGATGAAAGCGCGATCGCCAATGTGCGTGCCGTGCGCGCCGACTGCGCAACGCTGGCCAGCGTGCTGGCGGTCGGTGCGGCGCAAGGCCAGGGCGACCTGGACTGGGACGTCGCGCTGGCCTGCGAGCTCGATACGTTCGCGGCTGTAGACACGCGCGCCGACGACCCAGCCGTGCTGATCTACACCAGCGGCACCACCGGGCCGGCCAAGGGCGCGCTGATCCCGCACCGTGCCCTAACGGGGAATCTGAGCGGCTTCGTCGCCAGCCAGAACGGGTTCGGCGGCGCGGCTGAAACGCCCTCGCCCTTCATGGAAAAAGAACGGGAGATTGAGGGCGAGAGCGTGGGTGTCGATTCGAGGCCGAGGCCCAGCCTGGGAAATCAGGAGACGCGCAGCGTCTTCTGGTCTCCGGCGGACTGGGCCTGGACCGGCGGGCTGATGGACGCGCTGCTGCCCACGCTGTACCACGGCTGCGAAATCATCGGCTTCAGTGGCCGCTTTTCGCCCGAGACCGCATTCGAGCTGATGCAGCGCCACCGCGTCACCCACACCTTCCTGTTCCCCACCGCACTGAAGGCGATGATGAAGGCCGTGCCGGCGCCGCGCGAGCGCTACACGCTGCAGCTGCGCGCCATCATGAGCGCCGGCGAGGCGGTCGGCGACGCGGTCTTCGCGTGGTGCCGCGACGCGCTCGGCGTGCCGGTCAACGAGATGTTCGGCCAGACCGAGATGAACTACATCGTCGGCAACTCGTTCGCGCTCTGGCCGGTGCGCCCCGGCAGCATGGGCCGCGCCTACCCCGGCCACCGCATTGCGGTGCTCGATGCCGACGGTGCCGAATGCCCACGCGGCACCCCCGGCGATGTGGCGCTGCACCGCCTCGACGTGCACGGCGACCCCGACCCGGTGTTCTTCCTCGGCTACTGGCACAACGACGCGGCGACCGCTGCGAAGTTCACCGGCGACCCGGCCGACAGCTGGTGCCGCACCGGCGACCTGGCGCTGATGGACGCCGACGGCTACCTTTGGTACCAGGGCCGCAGCGACGATGTCTTCAAGGCCGCCGGCTACCGCATCGGGCCGAGCGAAATCGAGAACTGCCTGGTCAAGCACCCGGCGGT
>JANXZA010000099.1 GCA_025355745.1 Rhizobacter sp.
CGATCGGCGTTGAGTTCGTCGGCCACCTGCTTCAAATAGTCGTCCCTGGCGGCCGGGAAGATCTTCTTCAATTGGTCTTTGGTGGATAACGCCCGCCGAGGCTTCAGCGGCAGCGCGCACGATGCCGCTGGCCGGCAACGACAAGGCCACGCCATCGTGCGCACGGCCGAAAAACTCAGCGCCGAAGCGATGGCCGGCACGCAGAAACGGCAGCGTCGGGTCGGCCAGGTCCTGAAGGCCGAGCGGGCCGGGCGTGTCGCCCAACCGGGTGCACAGATTCGGGTCGCCCTGGTCGTTGTAGCCCAGCAGGCCCGGCGTGACGAACCAGGCCCACGGTCCGGCGGGAGCCAACGGGCCCGGAATTCTTGAGCTGGACATGGTTCAATGGGTCTCGAGGCCGGGCCGAATTCAAGGTTGTGCCGGATTGCCCGGCCAGCGATTCGCAATCATCATACGGCGGCAAAAGGCCTGCACAAGCCGTTCCCTGCGGCCTTGCGCAGGGCAGCCGCCTGATCGGCGCCGAGTCGCCGATCCGCACCGGCCCGTTCGGCGCATTCAACCAAAGGGGTGCCTGATGAAGCGCACACGATCTGTCCGCGTTCTGCATTTCCTTGGCGCCGCCCTCCCGGCGTTCCTGCTCTCAGCCTGCGCGCTGGCGCCTTCGGCAAGCGCACCGCCGACGCTGTCGCCCGAGCGCATCGCGCAGCTCATCGCCAGCCCGGACCGCAGCGCCGCCGATCGCACCAACGACCTGCGGCGCAAGCCCGAGGCGATGCTTGCGTTCATCGGCATCCGGCCGGGCATGACGGCGCTCGACGTGAGCGCCGGCGGTGGCTACACGAGCGAGTTGCTGGCGCGTGCGATCGGCCCCGCCGGCACGGTCTATGGGCAGAGCCAGCCGCGCGACCCGAACCGCGCGCCGCCGACCCCGGCGGCTCCCGAAGGTGCTAGCCATCCGACGCAAGCGGCTGATGCGGCGCTGGTGCCGGTGCGGACAGCGCCTGCTGCGCCAGCGCCACCGCCCCCAGCATCACCCCCACGCACCTCCGCGGTGGCGCTGGCCGAGCGCGACGCCAAGCTGCGCGGCGCGGGCGACGCCGCGGCGGCGATCGTCGCGGTGGCGCAGCGCTTCGACGACCCGGTGCCACCAGCGCTCGCCACCGAGCGCCTCGACCTCGTCACGCTGATGTTCAACTACCACGACCTGGGCTTTCTGGGCGTGGACCGGGCGCTGATGAACCAGGCCCTGTTTCGCGCCCTGAAGCCGGGCGGCGTCTATGTGATTGCCGACCACGCGGGCCGGACCGGCACCGGGATATCGGAGTCGGGCAGCCTGCACCGGATCGAAGAAGCGTTCCTGCGCCAGGAAGTCGAAGCGGCGGGCTTCAAATTTGCCGCCGAGGCCGATTTCCTGCGCAACCCGGCCGACCCGCGCGACCGCAACACGCCCGAGCCGGCGCAGCCGAAAGACGAGTTCGTGCTGAAGTTCGTCAAGCCTTGAGTGCGGCGCGATTCAGCCGATCAGGCTGACGATGTCGAGCCCTCATGGGCTCGTCAAAGCGGCTTCACCTCGATGTGGTACAGCCCCCACGGACACTGCGCAAAGCGCTCCTTGAGCGGCTTGTCCTTGAAGTCGGCGAGCCGGTCGGCATCAAGGACGGCCCACTGCGGCCCGAGGCCGCCGAGGCTCATCGGCACGCCGTCCAGGGAGGTGGCGACGATCATGCGGTATCTCCGCGCATCGGCCAGGCTGAGCGCCACGGTGTAGCCATCGAGGGCCCGCAGCGCCAGCGTCACCGGCGCGTCGGCGGCCACCCCGGCCGCACCGAGCACCGTGCTGAGCAGCGGGCCGCGCAGGCGATGCGGCCTGGCGTCGTACTCGAGCGTGGGCCGGAAGGCAACGCTCGGCAGCCGGGCCAGCATCGCGGCATCAAACTCCCAGGCCTGGTCGAAGCTGGCACCGTGCTTGAGCATCAGCTGGTCCAGGGCAGGGTCGAGCGGGCCGCGGTTGCTGCGCGTGATCACGCCGGTGACGGTCAACAGGCCTGGGCCGGTGCGTGCCGTCGATGCGGCGGTCTGCGCTTGCGGTGGCAAGGCGGCGCCGAGCGTGACCACGCTCGCCATCAGAAACTGACGTTTGTCCATTCGATGCGCTCCTGTGTCGCGGCGCGTGCCGTGGTTCGTCACTGTGGCACCCGGCCGGGTCTTGTCAATCCGGTTGAGCATGCGCCATCGGGGTCCGCGAGGCTCGCGAACGCACCGGCAATCGGCGGCCTGCGCTCACCCGCCAGCGGCCCTTGCGACCCGTCTGGGCCGCGCAGGAGTTCCACTAGATGCCGCCGGTGGCCGAGATGATCCGCACGGCGCACGCTGGCGCGGTCGGCCGCATGCACCAGGTCGCGATCCGCGAACACCGCGAACCGGTCTACCCGAAGGTCGGCGACTGAAACCACTTCAGCACGAACACCGGTGGCACGCTGGTCGAGAAGTGCTGCCACTACGGGCTGGCCGGCGGCGGCGCGATCATCAACATGGGCTCGGTGTCGTGGATGCGCGGGCGGCCGAAACTGGCCGGCTGCACCACCGCGAAGGCCGGCATCGTCACCGATCGCCAGACCGCGCCGCACCGCGACCCGACGGCCGATCAGGCCTTCCTCGACGCGCAGCGCCTGAAGGTGCGCCTGGATGCCGCCCATGTGTCGCGCGTCACCTTGTTCATGGCCAGCGACGACAGCGACGGCATGACCGGCCAGCATGTGCTGGCCGATGCGGGCATTGCGCAGTGCTCGGTGATGGGGTGAGGCGGGAAGACAAGTCATTCACCGCAGAGGAACGGAGTTTGCAGAGTTTCGCAGAGTAAGACTGGCTTGAATTGCCTCTGCGAAACTCCGTCAACTCCGCCACTCTGCGGTGAATGAATTCAGTCTTTTCCGTTGAACCGTCAGAGCCCACCCGACCGAACCTGTGCCGCGCGATCGGCGATGGCCTGCTGCTCGGCGGGGTCGATGCGTGCCAGGTTCTTCACCTGCAAGGCCATGCGCGGGTTCTTCGCCAGCAGCTTTTCATGGCGGCCGAGGAAGTCCCAGTACAGGGTGGTGAACGGGCAGGCGGTGTCGCCAATGCGCTGGGCCGGATCGAAGCGGCAACTGCGGCAATGGTTGCTCTGCCGATCGATGTACTTGCCGGTGGCCGCGTACGGCTTGCTCGCCATCACACCGCCATCGGCAAACTGGCTCATGCCCAGGGTGTTCGGCAGCTCGACCCACTCGACCGCATCGACATAGACGCTCAGGTACCAGCCATGCACCTGCTGCGGCGCCACGCCGTGCAGCAGCGCATACAGGCCCGTCACCATCAGGCGCTGGATGTGGTGGGCGTAGCCGTGCTGCAAGGTCTGCTGGATCGCGTCGCGCAGGCAGCGCATGTCGGTCTCGCCGGTCCAGTACCAGGCCGGCAGGTCTTGCGTCGCGGCCAGCGCGTTGAGCTCGGCGTAGCCCGGCATCTTCAGCCAGTAGATGCCGCGCACGTACTCGCGCCAGCCGAGGATCTGGCGGATGAAACCTTCCACCGCAGCGAGCGGCGCCTGGCCGTCGCGGAAGGCCCGTTCGGCGCGGGCGATCACCTCGCGCGGATCGAGCAGCTTCAGGTTCAGGCTGGACGCAATGTGCGCGTGGTACAGCCAGGGCTCACCGCCCCACATCGCGTCCTGCCAGCGGCCAAAGTGTTCGAGGCGCTCGGTGATGAAGCTGTCGAGCACCTGCAAGGCCTGCTCGCGGGTGACCGGCCAGCCGAAGGTGGCGACGCTGCCGGGGTGGTCGGCGAAGCGCGTGTTGACGAGCTCGATCACCTGCTGCGTGATGGCGTCCGGTGCGAAGCGCGGGGTCTGCGGTACGAAGCCGGGGCCGTTCTTGCCGAAGGCGGCGCGGTTGTCGGCATCGAAGTTCCATTCGCCGCCGACGGGCTGGTCAGCGTCCATCAGCACGCCATGGCGGCGCCGCATCTCGCGGTAGAAATACTCCATGCGAAGCTGCTTGCGGCCCTTCGCGTGAGCGGTGAATTCAGCCGCGCTGCACAGGAAGTGGCGGTCTTCGCGAACCTCGAGTGGAACGTCGCCAACGGCTTCGCGCAGCGCTTGCAGCACGCGCCAGTCGCCGGGTTGGGTCAGCAGAACCCGCTCGACTTTCAACGCGCTCAAAGTGGCCTTCAATGCCTCCGCGAGCGAGCCCGCAGGTGCATCGTTTGTGAGTTCCAGGTAGCGCAGCGGCACAGCGTCGTCGCGCAGCGCCTGAGCGAAGTGGCGCATCGCCGCGAGGAATAGCGCGGTGCGTTGCTTGGTCGACCAGACGTGAGTCGACTCCTCGCTCGCCTCGGCCATCCAGGCCACATCGAGCGCCGGGTCGAAGCCGTCCCAGACACTGGCGGCACGGTCGAGCTGATCGCCGAGCACCAGCACCAGATGGCGCACGACAGGGCGCGCCTTAACTTGTTTTGACATGCTTGTTTTTCCGGCAGGCCTCGGAGCAGTAGCGCACCTCGTCCCAGTTCTTCGCCCAGGCCTTGCGCCATGTCATCGCGCGTCCGCACACCGCACAGGGCTTGGCCGGCAGCGCCTGCTTGTTGCCCTTGAAGCCGGTCACGGTGTTCATGGAGATCGATTCTGTCGCTTCATCTGTGAGGCTGTTGACTCCCGTGACCAAGCCCTCAGCCATAAACCGGTATGCCCAAAATACAAGAGTCGACTCACGCACCGCACAAGCGCAGAGGATGCAGAGTTACGCAGAGTGAATTCAAGGTTGACGTTGTGTTCTCTGCGCCCCTCTGCGCTTCTGCGCTTCTGCGCTTCTGCGATGGTGAGTTGAAATTTGCACCGGGGCCGCTCAACAACCAAAGAACGCGCAGCCGCTGCCTCGCCGCAACGCCGATACTGGACGCCGGGCGGCACCCACCGCCCCCACCCCAACGGAGGCCGCATGCGCGCATGGACCGTGGACGCCGACGACATCCGCGTCGCCGAAGATTTCGATGAATCGCTGCTGCACCGCACGCCCGAGATCGATGCATTCCTGACGCCCGGCCGCGACGACAAGTTCATCGTCATCGGCACCAAAGGTTTCGGCAAGACGCTGCTGCTGAAGGCCAAGCGCATCTTGTACCAGCGCGAAGGCAACGCCGTGTGCCTGCCCAGCGGCAACCTGCTAGACAAGCCGATCGGCGACAAGATTCTGGGCCGCGAGGCGATCGCCTTCTTCGCGGCGTCGCCGCTGCCGTGGGCCAAGGTCTGGCTGGCGGCGATCGCGGTGGCCACGCTGAAGCACGTCAATGGCGTCGATGGGTTGAAGGTGAATGCGCGGCTCGCCAGCCTGATCGCCGACGCGCAGCTGCACAGCGTGATCGACCACTTCGTGCGCCTGCTCGACTTCACGCCGAGCGAGCTGCAGCGCTGCGCCACCGACACCGACGGCCACCTGGTGCCGAGGCTGCGGGCACTCAAGTCGCCGGTCACGATCTTCATCGACGGCATCGACGAGTACTTCAACAAGCATGTCGAAGACCTGCCGACGCAGCCGAGCGTGACCGGCGAACTGCACCCGAACGTGTGGCACTTCGCGCAGCTCGGCCTGGTCGAGGTGGCCTACCAGTTGCGCCGCATCAACCACCACCTGAAAGTGTTCGCGGCGATCCGCAAGGAGGCCTACGCGCGGCTGCCGCAGCGCACCGCGATGGTCCAGCAGTACCGGGGCAGCGCGGTCGACATCGTCTACTCGCCCGAAAGCCTGCGCGAGATCTTTGTCAACAACGTGCGGCTCGTGAAGGCCGACCGCATGGTCCAGCCGGAGCGCGCCCGCGCCCACCCGCTGGAGGCCTTCCTGGGCCGCGCCAGCGTGACCGACAGCACCACGCGCGAGGAGGAAGACGCGTTCGAGTACGTCTGCCGCCACACCTTGCTGCGCCCGCGCGACCTGATGACGATCGGCGAGCGGCTGGGCGCGCTGCGGCCCGATGAGCGGCGCAACGAACACCGCATGATGGAGGCCGTGAACCAGGCCGCGACCGAGATCGCGCACGAGTATTTGGCCGAGATTGCGCCGTACGTCGGCGACCTCGAACTCGACCGGCTGTTCCACCTGCTGCCCGGCCCGGTGCTGACCCGCGCCGAGGTCGAGGCGCTGATCGACGAGCACGCCGCCGGGGCAACGGTGGCCCGGATCGGAGGCCAGGATGTGTTCTGCGCGCTGTACCGCGTCGGCCTGCTCGGCTATGTGCAACACGACCGGGTGCGCGGCGAATGGCGGCAGCGTTTCCTGCGCCCCGGCGAGGCCACGCTGGAGACGAATGGCGTGCTGCCGCGTGCCACCCACTACCTGCTGCACCCGGTGTTGTCGGATGTGATCGTGCGCGTCAACCCTGGCTTCGCGCAGCGCTTCGACCGCGCCAACATCGTCGGCTACGACCGGCCGTGGAACGAGCCCGGACGCATCGAGCGCACCGCCAGCACGCGCCGCCTGTGCGTGCTGAAGGCCGACGTGCATGCCTTTGCCGGTCTGATGCGTGCCGGCATGGACGGCCCGGTGAGGATGGCGCTGGAAGATGCCGTCGTGCGCTGGGCACCGCCGTCGTCGATCACCGAGATCGGCTCGGGCGACGCGGTGCTGGTGGCCGACGATGACCCGGTGGCGCTGGCGCAGATGGCGCGCCATCTGCTGGACGATGTGTACCAGGCACCCGGCCAGCCGAGGCTGCGGGTCGCGCTGCATTATGGCGAGGTGCAGACCGTGCAGCGCGACACCGACCTGCGCGATGTGATCGTCGGCGGCGAGGCGGTGCTGGTCGCGGCCAGGGTGGAAGTGCATGTCGAGCCGGGGCAGATCTGGGCGACCGAAGCGTTTCGCGAGCAATTTCTGCAGCGGCCTTCGTTGTGGCGCACGACCGCCGTTGAAGCGACGCATGCCGATGGCCGCTTCAACGCACGCAAGCCCGGCGCGCAGGAGGCTGATCTGTGGGTGCGGCTGTACCGGCTGGAGTCTTGATGACGTGATGCGTCAATGCGTCAATGTGTCTTCGCGTCGATGCCCGCCTCGCTGTGCATCGGTTCGCGAGTTCAGATGTCGAGCTCGGGATAGCGCCGGAAGATGCCGTCGTTGTTGAACGCCACGCGTCGCCCCGATGCGAGGTAGGCCTGCAGGCGCGGCCGCGCGAACACCTCGTCGTGCAGGGCCTGCAGGTGCGGGCACGCGGCCAGCGCCATGCGGCTGGCCGAAGGGAAGGCGAAGCGCAACCCGGCGATCACTTGCGCCATCGACAGATCAACATAGGTGACGGCATCGCCCACCAGGCCAGGGCCTCGGCCCAAGTTGCGTTGCCGCACGCGTTCGAAGTAGCCAAGAAACTTCGGCAGTCGCTGTGCCAGAAAGGCAGCTGAACGCTGCTTTGCCGCGGCCCGTTGTTCTTCGTAGAACCAGCCCGTGTCGATCGGGTGATGGGTGTCGTGCACCTCGGTGATCAGGTCGGCAAGCGTGAGCTGCAGTTGATGCGTCCACCGCTTGCCGGCGGCGTCAACCGGTGCCAGCTTCAGGCGGCCACCGACGAACAGCAGGATGTTCGCGGTCTGGCCGATCAGTTGCTTGCCGCACTTCAAAAAAGGCGGCGCGAACGGCGGATGCTGCACATGGTCGCCCGTCAGGAAACGCATCATCGCCGGCACGCCGCCGCCTGCTTCCTCAGGCACGAGGGCGATGTCGACATAGTCGGCAGCTGCTTCTTCGAGCGCGAGCCGGACGAATTCACCGCGACCCTGCAGGCCGGGCCAGTAGTACAGCTCGTAGCGCATGCGGCGTCGGGGTCAGGCCAAAGGTCAGGCCAAAGATGACGTCATCACGCCTCGGGATCGATCACCCGATCGTGTTCCGGGTCCTGCGGAATGTTCGCCGGCACCGGGCCTTGATCCGGATCGACCGGCAACATGCCGGGCTCCTGATCGTCCGGGTCTTGCACGGGCGTGCGATGGGGCTTGTGCGGGGCGTGGGGCAGCATGGCGGTCTCCGTGGTGGGTTGTCATCGTGATCGCGCCGGTCTTACCCGTCACCCGGACGGGAGCGCGCGGTGCTGTCGGCCGATGCTGACACGGCAGCGTTGCCCAACCGCCTTGTGCGGCAGCCGTGCCGTAGGGCGCCGAGTTAGTTGCTCTGGCACGTGAGGCCTGACAAGGACTTGGCAAGGGCCGCGCCACAGGGAAAGTCAAAGGTCTGCATGAGTTGTTGCGACTGGCCTACCGGCGCGCCAAAGTTGTTGCCCTCGACTATCGCTCATCCGGACATTGCCGGCGATGTCCCAGGCGTAGTTGGAACTTGAAGGCGGCGGTTTCCAGGTGAGTTCGACAGAATCGAGCTTGCGTACCTGAAACCATCGACGAGGAGACCGCCATGAAGGATCGTAAGACAAAGACAGCCATCAAGGTCGTGCACCGCAACGACCGAGCGCAAATCAAACGAGTGCTGGCCGGCAGCGGCCAAGCGCTGCTGCCGATGCTGGAGTAGCTCGAAGGGGCGCAGGCCAGCATCGATGAATTGATGCACGACACCGCCGTGGCGCTTATCGAGCAGCTGCTTGTGTTGTCGGCTCAGGAGTTGGCCGGGGCCAAGCAGCGCGGGCGCGACGGAGGTGACGTGTTGTGGCACGGCGCCCAACGCGGCGTGGTCGCGCTGGCCGAGCGGCAGCTGCGGGTGCAGCGTCCGCGCTTGCGTGACAAGGGCGGGCGCGAGGTGAACGTGCCGGCCTACGAGCGGCTGCGCGACGACGCCAACATCGGCGCGCGCGTGCGCGACATCCTGGTGGCCGGTGTCTCAACGCGGCGCTACGCGGCTGTGCTGCCCGAAGCGGCGGGCACGGTGGGCGTGTCCAAGAGCACGGTGTCGCGGCGCTTCATCGAAGCCAGCGCCGCGCAACTGGGCGCACTCAACGAGCGCAGCCTGGCTGAGCTGGCGGTGCTGGTGATCTACATCGACGGCATCGTCGTGGCCGGCCACCACATCATCGCCGCGGTCGGCGTGGACGAGGCCGGCGACAAGCACATGCTGGGTCTGGCCATGGGCGCCAGCGAGAACGCGCAGGTCGTCAAGGACCTGCTGCGCGCCCTGATCGCGCGCGGCCTGGACGCGAGTCTGTCGTACCTGTTCGTGATCGACGGCGGGGCGGCGTTGCGCAGCGCGATCGAGGAGATGTTCGGCCAGCGCGCGCACGTCCAGCGCTGCCGCACCCACAAGCTGCGCAACGTGCTGGAGCGGCTGCCCAAGCTCGAGGCGGCACAGACCAAGGCGGTGATGATGGCCGCCTACAAGCTCGATCCCAAGCAGGGCATGGCCAAGATGAAGAAGCAGGCCGAATGGCTGGAGCGAGAACACCCGGATGCAGCGGCCTCGTTGCGCGAGGGGCTGCACGAGACGTTCACGGTCAACGCTCTGGGCCTACCGCCGACCCTGACACGCTGCCTGTGCACCACCAACATCATCGAGAACCCGAACGGCATCGTGCGGCGCACGAGCCGACGCGTCACGCGCTACCGCGATGCCGACATGGCGTTGCGCTGGACAGCAGCGGGGTTCATCGAGGCCCAGAAATCGTTCCGAAAGATCCAGGGCGTCAAGGACCTCTGGATATTGAAAGCTGCATTGAAGCGGCCTGAGGAACAAGCCCACGTTGACGAGCCAAGGAAGGCCG
>JANXZA010000024.1 GCA_025355745.1 Rhizobacter sp.
CGTGCAACTCGCGCGACTGCAGTCGCCACCAACGGCATCGGGAGCTGCAAAGAAGGTGGCGGCGCGGCGAAAGCCGTGAAGCTTTTGCCAAAGTGCTTTGCGGCTCGGGACAGTGGGGCGGGAGCAGTCCATGCTCATCCCAGCTTGGCCGCGAGCGCTTCGGGCTGGAGGTGGGTGTACCGCCGCAACATGGTCAGACTCTTGTGACCCGTGATGGAAGCCACTTCCAACGGATGCAGGCCCTTCTCGAAGAAGCGCGAAGCGGCTTCGTGGCGCAGGTCATGCATCCGTTGGAAGTGGCTTCCATCACGGGTCACAAGAGCCTGACCATGTTGCGGCGGTACACCCACCTCCAGCCCGAAGCGCTGGCGGCCAAGTTGGGATGAGCATGGACAGCTCCTGCCCCAATGTGCCGAGCCGCAAAGCAGTTCGGCGAACGCTTCACGGCTTTCGCCGCGCCGCCACCTTCTTTGCAGCTCCCGATGCCGTTGGTGGCGACTGCAGTCGCGCGAGCTGCACATCGACCAGGGCGGCCAGTTCACTCATGGTGATCTGCAAACCTGCCGCCAAGCGCCACACAACGCTGAGGCTGGGTTGCTTTGCGCCCGACTCAATCAAGGTGATGTACGGCCTGTCCAGCTCGATCGCTCCCGCCAGGTCCTCCTGCGTCAGGCCGAGTGCAAGGCGCCGTGCCTTGAGCACGCCTGAGAAAGCCTTGATCAACAGGTCGTTTCGGCTGGGTCGCATTCACACCGAATATCTACATCATGTTGTCTTTAGACACGTGTCTATTGATAACATTTGAGCAAAGGAAAGCCCATGAATGTCACCCGCATATTCGGAAGCCGGCTCCTCATCGCTGGAGCATTGCTAGTGCAACTGCCGGCTTCAGTCGCAGCAGGCGACGCGCTTCCGCCGGAGGCATTCACCAGCAAATCCACGGGCGAGATCGAGTTGTCGCTGGCGCAGAACTCACCGATTTACGTCGAGTTTGAGCGGAGCCCAACACTTTCGGCCCGGCTCGCCGAGGCGCTAACTGCAAAGGGCTTCGTCCTCGTGCCCGAGCGTTCGACGGCGGCGGCGACCCTCGTGATCAGAGGCGAAGTCGCGTTGCTCGGAGGGCCCGATTTCGCGAAGGGCGTCAAGGCTTCGATGGGCGAGGTTGCAGAGAAGTCAGTTCAGCTGGCCAAACGAAATGATGATGCGAATCGCGCCGATGTCGTGCAAGGCACTCTGGGGGTCGCCAGCAACGCCGCCGGCTTCAATGTCGCCGTGACGCCGTTCTGGAGGGCGCTGTACCTGGGCAACATGGTCTCGGTCTTGGCCGAATCCAGTGGCATCAAGGGCGCTTTCAACCGAGCCGTGACAGGTGACCCCCGCGGCATCTGTTTGAGCAGGTGCGCCGATTGGAACAAGGTCAATCAAACCGCTTACGTCTGGATCACCTTACAGGCGGGAGACACGAAGCGCGAAGTCCGGGTTCTCACGAAGGCGTTCTCTGAATCAATCGTGCCCGAGCAGGTCGTAGACCGGGCTCTCGCCGACGCCATTGCGGCGATCAAGCTCGCCGACGTACGGGCGGACCCGTCGAAGTGAAACCGCCCCACATCGCCTGCTGCCGCCCGATTCAGCTTCGAAAAAAGACATGAGCCCACATGAGTTTTGGTTGGGCGTGCTGGCGGTCGGATACTTCGCATATCGGCTCGTCTACGACGGCGACAGTGCCGCAAGCCCTACTGATGGAACTTGCGATGACACATTTTCCCGGAGCGGGTTCGCGAGCAATGACGACGATGACCACAGCTTCGGCGACGTGAACATTGACGGGACGCCGATGGTCGATGACTTTCTAGACGTTCACGGAAACGCGTTCGGAATCGTCGATGACTGGATGTCGCATGACTGAAGCTACCAACAGGCCGATGAGGAAAACCTCGCCGACGAACTGGCTCGCCGGGAGAGGCTTCGACTTCGCCGAATTTGCGGCGTTCTTGCATCGACAGGACCCCGAGTGGTTGATCCAGTGCGCAACACGATCTGCCCACATCCCCGGCACTGTCGACCGAGATGATTGTGAGTCTGGTGACACGTCGAACGAATTCGGATCACAGTGAAGTGTGACGCCAAATGGAAATCACTGACGACGAAGGTCGAACGGGAAGTCGCTTCGCGCGACACGAATGACCTGGGTAGTGACGCGGCAGATGCCTCAGCTACATGGGTGCACCTGAGCACGTCTTGCCAGCATTCAATCGATGTCCGGGTAGCCCGGGCCCTCGATATAGCAGTCGTCTCGACTGATTGAGCCGGCGAGGCGGCCAGCTTCTGCCTTCTCAACACCTGTGGCGACACGTAAGAACCAGGCCTCAAGCTCTGCGAGTGCACGCTCGACTGCGTCAGCTGGAATCGTCGAGAAGGGAACAGTTTGCACCCACGCTGCGCCCATTCCGGCAAAGGCAACCGGTAGCCAGACTTCCTTGAGCGCTTCGAACTCCGGGAGTTCAACCGAAAAGACCCATACCTGCTCGCCGAACCAGGCGCTTCGATCGGCTTTCAGGTAGGTGCGTGACTTCTCCTCGATCACGTGGAAGTGCTTGCAATCCGGGTCGCAAAGTTCCTTCGGGCTTGGCCGCCGAAACTTCGGCCCACTGGACATCTTTGCTTTTCGACGTACGCGTCGCGAACCGTTCGATGCCGTGGTGCCGAGCGCTGCGTCCAACGCAGCTTCGGTGTCGTTGCGCGCCACGATTGCGATGTTCTCACCGGCGGAACTTTTTCCATCAGTGGTCTTGCTTCCGCTTTCGGTCCGACTTGACCAGCGCTCGTTGTAGCAGGCAAGAGTGATCTCTCGAAGCGTCTCTTGGCGGTAGAGCTCGCGGCGGTATCTGCGATCGACATCCCGCTCCTCCTCCATCTGAGCGGCGACCGCCTTGGCTTCAACGAGCTTCGTGGCCCTTCGCTTGCCGCGAAGCCAGACGGTTGAACCAACGATTCCGACCAGCGTGAGGAAGAACGACACGCCGCTCCAGTACTGCCCGTTGGAAATCATGTTGATTTGAACAACCGGAAGCTGACTCGTTCGCTAAGCCACTCCGGGACTGCACCCGGCTTTGCAACCTTCCACAAACCGCTGGAATCCTTCTTCCAGGTGTTCAGGGGTTGACCCGGCGCCATCCCTTCGGAATAGCGGTTGAGGATAGCGGGCGACTCTGTGATGACACAAAACCTGTCGTAGCTGGGACTCCCGCTCGGAGGGTCCAATGCGGTCAGGATGCCAGAGACGAACTCGTCGAAATGCCTGGCCCATTTTGCTGTGAGCTCCACCTCGACGGCAATCCGGTCACCCGTTGTCGGTAGCCAAACAGCGTCGGGCCGCTTGACGCCGCGCTCTCCGCCGGCGGTGATTTCCCGTTCCGTCACGTAGCCGGAAATGACTCCGCTCTTCATTGCGCGCAGCGTCAGCTCCTGCACAAGCAGGTTGTGTCGGATGGTGGCCTGGTTGATTCGTCCCGAGTCGATTTCTAGGTAGGGCGTCAACTGCTCAGCGTGGTACTCGGCAATTCGCAAGGTGCGCTCTGTCAACGCCATGACAAACGACGGTTCGTAGACACCGGTGCTCACCTTTTGAAAGTCCTTTCGTTTGATGGCGTCGGCGAACCAACCCGTGTCCTGGTTGCCGATCAATGACTTCATCAAATCCGGAGTCGAGTAGCCGACTCGGAACAGGTATTCACTGATGACGTTCAGGTTGTACTTGCTTCGTGCCCTCGGACTGAGGCCGTGCAGGTGATCGTGCGGATTCTTCGTCATGGCTGTTCCTTTGCAGGTCTGTTTGGAGCCGATATGGAGTCAATGGCGCAATGTCGACGGCCATAGCCAGGGTTCAGGCTTCCGGCTTGGAGCGGGTCGAAGCGCAGCCCGCGAGGCACCGGACTGGGCAGCCCTGCGGGCTGTCGGCTAGGGCCGCAAACCCAGTCCTGGCGCGGCTGGACGCCGCGCCTGCCACGCGCGCAGCGCCTTCGCGCCCTGCGGGCTCCAGCGCACCGCTGCGCGGTGCTTGGGGGGCCGCCGCGCGAAGCGCGGCTACCCCAACCCGGGGCTCCGCTCGGCGTTGGCTTCGCCACCACCGTGCTTCGGCCTTCGGCGCGCGGCTGGACGCCGCGCCCTCGCACACTGCGTGTGCGACCTCCGCTGCGCGGCGGCCAGGTTGGGGTAGCCGCGCTTCGCTCGGCGGCCGGGGCTTCGCCCCCCCAAAGGCTGACGGCGGCTGGGGCCGCCTGGTCGGCTGTCGCCGCCCCACGCCTTTCGGCACCCCCCGACCGGGCATTGACCGGCTGGGGCCGGTGCAATCCCCGGGGCGGCGCCTGGACGGCTTGCCCCACCGCCGCGGCTGCGCCGAGGCGGCGGTCCCTAACGTTTGCCGGACCGGATCGAATCAACGTTGAGAGGAACGAGCAGAGCGCGCTCATCGTGCAGCATCCGTCGCTGATTGCCGCAAATCGCGGTCCGACTCATCGAGCTGAGCATCGATTGGGCGATTCCCGCCCTCCCACGACATGGCGCTGACCTGCGACATGTAGTGACCCAGGCGGATCGCGTCGAAGGCCGGGAAGATCAAATCGAGATGGAACGTTTGCTCGCCGTCTCGCGCCATGCATCGGATCGTCACGTCGCGATATCCGGCTGCGTGCTCGACAGTCAATGTGCGGCACAGCAGTATTGCGTCGGGCTCGACCTGACGATCTTGTTGACGAAGTTTCATAGCCTGCCAGCCAGCGTGTTTCACGTCGCACTCCCCAACAACTTCGTGAGCACGGCGTTCGCTGACTTGCACGAACTGAAATCCATCCTCGATGCACTTCGCGCCAAGGGATCGTGGTGACGTGCGTACGCCTCGATGAGAGCTTTGGCGTGTCTCGGCTTAATCTGGACCCGGCGGAATGCAGTTCGCAGGTCTGACGGAAGCCTGTCCAGGGAAACTGGCAATGAGGCGTCGATCAGGCGCAAGGAGAGTCCTTCCGCCGCCTTCCGAATCGAAGGGAACGTACCCGAGTCGATCCCGTGATTGATGGCCGCCCCGAGGCGCCATGGGCGCCATCGCCGGTCGCAGCAGTGGTCCACGACGAATTGCCTGAGCTGTTCGATGTGCGAGAGCTGCTCGACGATGGCCATGACCGGAAGGCCCAGCTCGCGGCAGGCGCGTAGCCTGCTGAAGCCGAAGACCAATTCGCAGCAATCGTTGTCACGCTTACTCAGGAGGAAGTCGTCGACGTTCGCACCGCCGAGAGGTACAACCTTGATCGGTTGAACGTTCGAGCCCTGCTGCAAGATGGATTTCTTCAGCGCCTCGAAAGCGCGACGATCTTCGTCGTCGGCGTCATCGGCGCGAAACCAAATCGGAAGACGAACCTCACGCGGATCAATCGCGACGACGACTGCCTGACTGCTTTGCTTCAGCCGTTGAAGGCGCTCGAACTCAGCCTGTGCGTAAGAGAGGTCGTGTACGAGCAAGGCAATGGCGCCCGGAGCTTTCGCCGCTGGCGCGGGCTTCGAATCGCGATGAAGTTGGGCAACGTCGTGCTCGCCTGTTGAGGATGTTTCGATCGAATTCACGCGTCCATCTCCGTCGTTTCCGCTGCTAAAGAAAGTCCAAGCCGTCGGTACAGGCGTCGTTATGCCTCTCAGTGAATCCGCCGGGAAGAGGGCGAGTCGAGAGCGCGCGTGGCCAACGTTGTTGACTCAATCTGACCTTTGATGACCGGGAGTTTTTTGAACTCACTGGGGCGCTTGTCGTCGCCTGAAAATAAAGTTTTTGGCGACGCGTTGGCGCAACGACTTGCCCGCTGTATTGGTGTCGCGTTGAGGCTTTTCTTCGATCGGGCCTCTGAGGCTGCGCGATCCGGCCTGTCTTCGGCGGCCGCGGCTACCATGGACTTCTCCATGTCAATCGAGCCGAGGAAGCCTGATGCGCCTGATCAAGAACGTCGGTGCCGACCGAGTGCTCGACCATGTGTCGTCCAACCTTCCGCCAGGTTCACGTGTCGATGCAGCGAGCGACGGCCTGTCACTCTTTGGGTTCGACGCTCTCGCGCGCCTTCTCGCGTCGGCAGGGCCGACGCGATTGCTGCTCTCCAACCCGGCGCCGATGTCTTCAAGGGCGGCCGGGTTCCGCACGACTTCGTCAGAACGAGCGCCCGAAGTCGAAGCCGATCCGTTCGCTGGTGGGTTGCTCGGTGACGATTCAGATCGCGAACGGCGCAACGCGCTGCAAGCGCGTGGCCTCGCGGCCGATCTCCTCCAGTGGCTGGACAAGGCCGCGCAGGTCAGGCTCGTACCAGGCAAGTTGCCTCAGTCGGCGGTAATCACCGAATCGGCTACTGGTGCGTCAACCGCGAGCGGCGTTGCGATCACCGGCGACTGTTCCCTCACCACCCGTGGCCTGGGCCTCGCGCCTGGCAATCAGTTCAGCCTCATCCAGTGCTCAGAGACGGAAGCCGAGCGAGAGATGTTTGCTCAGTGGTTCGAGGCCACTTGGCAAGCCGTCGGTGATGACCCGGGCGCCAGGCAAAAGCTGCTGGATCAGGTCAAACGCCTTGCCGACCACGAAGCGCCATCGACCATCTACTTTGGGGTGCTCTACAACTTGTTCAAAGACTTGGGCGATGAGCTGGACGAAGAGCGAATCATCAAGAGCGCCACGGGCATTCGCAACACGCTCGTCTGGAAGAAGCTCTACAAGTTCCAGCGCGATGGCGCCGTGGGCGCGATCGACAAGCTCGAACGGCTCGGCGGCTGCATCCTGGCCGACAGCGTCGGCCTGGGCAAGACCTTCGAGGCCCTCGCCGTCATCAAGTACTACGAACTGCGCAACGATCGGGTGTTGGTCCTCGCGCCGAAACGCCTGCGCGAGAACTGGACGCTCTACAAGGCCAACGACCGTCGCAACCCGCTGGCCGGCGACCGGCTCAACTACGACGTTCTCAACCACACTGATTTGTCGCGCGACGGCGGCAGCTCAGGCGACATCGACCTGGCCCACGTGAACTGGGGCAACTATGACCTGCTCGTCATCGACGAGTCGCACAACTTCCGCAACAAGCAGAACCACCGCGACCGCGACAGCCGCTATCGGCGTCTGATGCGACAAGTCATTCAGGCCGGCGTGAAGACCAAGGTGCTGATGCTCTCAGCCACACCGGTCAACAACCGCCTGTCAGACCTGAAGAACCAGATTGCCTTCGTCACCGAAGGGCGAGACGATGCGCTGGCCGAACATGGTCTGACGAGCGTTGAAACCACGGTGCGCCTGGCCCAAGGTCAATTCAACCGTTGGCAGCAACTCGACGAGACGGAACGCAGGCCAGCTCGTTTGATGGACATGCTGGGCTTTGACTACTTCCGGCTGCTGGACCTGCTGACCATCGCGCGTTCACGCAAGCACATCGAGAAGTACTACGGCACGTCCGAGACCGGCCAGTTCCCCAAACGGCTGCGTCCCATCAACGTCAAGGCCGACGTGGATTCAGCCGGTCTCTTCCCGCCCATCGGCGATATCAACACCGACATCCGGCGCTTGAACCTCAGCGCCTACGCGCCGTTGCGCTACGTCTTGCCGGCGAAGCAGGCCGAGTACGACGCGAAGTACAGCGTCGCCATTCGCGGCGGCGAAAGCATCTTCAGGCAGGTCGACCGCGAAGAGAGCCTGATCCACCTCATGCGCGTGAACCTGCTGAAGCGCATGGAGAGTTCGGTGCATGCCTTCGCGCTGACCGTCGAGCGCCAGCTCGCCGACGTGAACGGGTTGCTGACCAAGCTGAACGACCACGTCGATGCCATCGACGAGGTCAACATCGAAGACGTGGAGGTCGACAACTTGGAGTTCGAATCGCTGCTGGTTGGCCGAAAGGTCAAGGTGCTGCTGCAAGACGTTGATCGCATTCGCTGGCGCCAAGACTTGACCGAAGATCGAAACCGTCTCGCCACCTTGCTGTCCAACGCTCGCGCGGTGGACCGCACTCGCGATGCCAAGCTGGCTGCGCTGCGCGCATTGGTCAAAGAGAAGGTGGCGCAACCGATCAACACCGTCGATGGCCGCCCGAACCGCAAGCTCATCATCTTCACGGCGTTCGCCGACACCGCCCTCTACCTGTATGACTGCATTGCCGACTGGGCGCGTAACGAGCTGGGATTGCACGGCGCACTGGTCACGGGCTCCGGCAGCAACAAGACCAATCTGCGCGGCCTGCGCACAGACCTCTCCAGCGTGCTCACCGCGTTTGCGCCGAAGGCCAAAGAGCGCCCAGCCGAGTTCGCCGATGAAGGCGAGCTGGACCTGTTGATCGCCACCGACTGCATCTCCGAAGGTCAGAACCTGCAAGACGGCGACTACCTCGTCAACTACGACATTCACTGGAACCCGGTTCGCATCATCCAGCGCTTCGGGCGCATCGACCGCATCGGTTCACCCAACGCCGTGATCCAGCTCGTCAACTTCTGGCCCAACATGGCACTGGACGAGTACATCGGTTTGGAGCAGCGTGTCAGCGGCCGGATGGTGCTGCTCGATATCTCTGCCACCGGTGAAGAAAATTTGATCGAGCGCGACGCCGGCAACTTGATGAACGACCTGGAGTACCGGCGCAAGCAGCTTCAGAAGCTTCAAGTAGCAGTCATCGACCTGGAGGACCTGTCCAGCGGCATCTCCATCGCCGACCTGACCTTGGCCGACTACCGCATCGAGTTGGCCAGCTACCTGCGCGAGCACCCGGGACGATTGGCGGCGATGCCCTTGGGCGCCTACGCCGTCACGTCCAGCGCCGACGCTGACGACGTGCTTCAACCGGGCGCCATCTTCTGCCTGCGCGCCGTGGGCGATGCGGCACTGGCCACCATCGAGCCCGGTTACCCGCTGGCACCGCACTACGTGGTCCACGTCGGCATGGATGCGGCAACTGCGGGCGCCGTTCAGCTACCGCACAGTCAGGCCAAACAGGTGCTGGATCGTCTCAAAGGCCTCTGCCTCGGCCGCGATCTTGTCGATGCCCAGGCATGCGAACGCTTCGACAAGGCGACCAAGGCAGGCCGGCAGATGCTGCCGTATCAGGCTCTGCTCCAGCAGGCCATCGCCAGCGTTGTCGGCAAGTCGCAAGAGCGCGCCGTTGCCAGCCTGTTTTCGCCGGGTGGCACGCACGCCAAGAAGGGCGAGTTCGCCGGCATGGGCGACTTCGAGGTGGTGGCCTTCCTCGTCATCGTCTGAGGCACAAGCCGGGGTAGCGGGTATTGATAAACGATGCGAATAAAGCGACAATCGGCGCCTTCAATGCATCAATCCTTGCCTTCCCTGCTGTTTCCTGAGTACCGGCGCCGTGTCCTCGGTTTGCTGCTGCTTCGCCCGGACGAAGCACTGCACGGCCGCGAAATCGCTCGGCGCACGGGCCTGCCGGCCGGCACCATCACCCGCGAGCTGACGAAGCTCGCCGAGGTGGGCTTGCTCAAACGCACGAAGCGCGGCAACCAGCAGGTCTACAGCGCCGATACGAGCGGGCCCATCTTCACCGAACTGGCCAGCATCCTGCGCAAGACCTCAGGCCTTGCCGACGTGCTGGTGCAGGCGCTCGCGCCCGCCGCGCCCAAGCTGCGCTTGGCGTTCGTGTTCGGCTCCGTGGCGCGAGGGCAGGAGACGGGCGGCAGCGATGTCGACGTGATGCTCATCGGCGA
>JANXZA010000191.1 GCA_025355745.1 Rhizobacter sp.
GCTGGCGTGCATCTCATCGATGTGCGTTGCTGGCTTGAAACCGCCACCTCACCACCGCAGAGGCGCGGAGAACGCAGAGTTGCGCAGAGTTGCGCAGAGTTGCGCAGAGTAAAGACAAGAAAATGAATTGTTTTCTCTGCGAACCTCTGCGTTCTCCGCGCCTCTGCGGTGGTGAGTTGGCGGTTTCAAGCCAGCAACGCACATCGATGAGATGCACGCCAGCGCTGACGCCTGAGCCTGAGCCTGAGGCCAGGGTCGCATGACCGACGCGCTCCAGCCCGGCCTGCTGGTACTGCACGGCAACCGTTCCGAACTGCTTGCCGACGCGGTGTTCGAGTGGCTGCGCCGCAGCCCGCTGGCGCCGCTCGAGGAAGAGGTCTTCCTGGTCCAGAGCAACGGCATGGCCGAGTGGCTGAAGATGGCGCTGGCCACGCGCAGCGGCGTCTGCGCTGCCACCCGCGTCGAGCTGCCGGGCCGCTTCCTGTGGCGCGCCTACCGCCAGGTGCTTGGCGCCGACGCCGTTCCGGCCCAGTCGCCGCTCGACAAACTGCCGCTCACCTGGCGCGTTATGCAGTGCCTGCCCGGCGTGCTCGCGCGGCCCGGCTTCGAGCCGCTGGCCGGCTACCTGCGCGGTGGCGACATGGCGCGCCGCTTTCAACTCGCGCAGCGCCTGGCCGATCTGTTCGACCAGTACCAGGTCTACCGCAGCGACTGGCTCGAAGCCTGGGCGGATGGGCACGGCGTGCTGCCGGCCGCCGATGCTGCGGGCCGGCCCGCCAACGCCGCTCCGCGGCTGCCCGCCGACCAGCGGTGGCAGGCCGCGCTGTGGCGCGAGCTGCTCGCGCCGTTGAGCCCGCAGCAGCGCGCCGCCACCCGGCCCCAACTGCAGCGGCGCTTCCTCGCCGCGCTCGACGCGGGCGATGCAGGCGATACGCCGATGGGGTCGGCCACGCCGGTCGCGCGTCGGGTCGTGCTGTTCGGCATGACCCATGTGCCGATGCAGACCTTGCAGGCGCTGGCCGCGCTGTCGGGCCGCAGCCAGATCGTGTTGGCGGTGCCGAACCCCTGCCGCTTCCACTGGGCCGACATCATCGAAGGCCGCGACCTGCTGCGCACACAGCGCCAGCGCCACCCATTGCGCGCCGGGCTCGACCTGGCGGCAGTGTCGCTCGACGCGATGCACGCCCACGCCCACCCGCTGCTGGCCGCCTGGGGCCGGCAGGGCCGCGACTTCGTGCGCCAGCTCGATGCCTTCGATGACGCGCTGGTGGCGCAGCAGCGCTTCCACGGCGTGAAGGTCGACCTGTTCGACGAGGGCCCTGGCGAGACGCTGCTGAAGCAGGTGCAGGCGCGCATCCGCGACCTCGTGCCGCTCGCGGAACACGCCGCTCATGAAGTGACAAGCGGTGCCGACCCGGCCGACCGCTCGATCGTCTTCCACATCGCCCACAGTGCGCAGCGCGAGGTCGAGATCCTGCACGACCAGTTGCTTGCGTTGCTCGCGCAGGCAGGGCCCGGCGAGGCGCTGAACCCGCGCGACATCGTCGTGATGGTGCCCGACATCGCGACCTTCGCGCCCGCCATCCGCTCGGTGTTCGGCCAGTACCCGCGCAGCGATGCGCGCTTCATCCCGTTCGACATCGCCGACCTCACCGAGCGCGGCAACCAGCCGCTGCTGGTGGCGCTGGAATGGCTGCTGCGCCTGCCCCAGCAGCGCTGCCGGCTGACGGAAGTACGCGACTTGCTCGACGTGCCGGCGGTGGCTGCGCGCTTCGGCCTGGGCGCCGACGACCTGCCGCTGCTGACGCGCTGGATCGAAGGCGCCGGCATCCGCTGGGGGCTCGACGTCGAGCAGCGCACTGCCCTCGGCCTGGAGGCCTGCGGCGAGCAGAACAGCTGGGCTTTCGGCCTGCGCCGCATGTTGCTGGGTTATGCCAGCGGCAGTATCGGCTTCCAGGGCATCGAGCCGTATGACGAGGTCGGCGGGCTCGAAGCCGCGCTCGTCGGCGCGCTTGCCAACGTCGTCGAAGCACTTTCGGCCTGGTGGGCACAAGCGTCGACACCCGCCACGCCCGAGGAATGGGCGGGTCGCTGCCGGGCCCTTATCGACGCCTTCATGCGCCCTGACGACGAACGTGAGCGGCTCACGGTGGCCGCGCTGCACGAGGCGCTGCGCGATTGGCTGGCGGCCTGCGAGACGGCCGGCTTCGACAGCCCGGTGGCGCTGCCGGTGGTGCGCGAGGCCTGGCTGACGGGCATCGACGCGCCGACGCTGGGGCGGCGCTTCCGCGCCGGTGGCGTGACCTTCTGCACCTTGCTGCCGATGCGCGCGATTCCGTTCGAGGTGGTGTGCCTGCTCGGCATGAATGATGGCGACTACCCGCGCCGCAGTCCGCGCAGCGACTTCGATCTGATGGGCCTGCCCGGTCAGCAACGGCCTGGCGACCGCTCGCGGCGCGACGACGATCGCCAGTTGATGCTCGAAGCATTGCTGTCGGCTCGCCGCGTTTTGTATGTGAGCTGGGCCGGTCGCAGCGCGCGCGACAACAGCGTGCAGCCACCGTCGGTGCTGGTCTCGCAACTGCGCGACTACCTCGCGGCGGGCTGGCGTGGCGAGGTGCTCGAGTCGTGCATCGCCGAGCGCACCACCGAGCACCCGCTGCAGCCGTTCAGTCGGCGCTATTTTGAAGGCGGCTCCGAAGGATCGACCGACCCCGCCCTGTTCACCCATGCCCGCGAGTGGCGCGCCGCGCACGCGCCGGCGCTCACACCGGTTCCAGCGCCGGTTCCTGCGTTGACGATTGCCTTCGAGCCCGACGCGAACGTCCCTTTGACGATCGCCGCGCTGGCCCGCTTCCTGAAGAACCCGGTCAAGGAGTTCTTTCGCGTGCGCCTCGATGTGGTGTTCCGCGACGCCGACGATGCGGTTGAAGACGACGAGGCCTTCGACCTCGACGGCTTGCAGGAATACACGCTGCTCGACGCGACGATCAAGGCCGTGCTGCTCGACCTGCACGATGCGGCAGGTGCAGCACCCGACCTGCATCGCCTCGTCACCGATCAGGTCGAGCGCCTGCACCGCGCCGGCCGCCTGCCGATGGCCGAGCCGGGCCGGCGCAGCGCCCGCGAACTGGCCGATGAATTGCTGCCGCTGCTCGCGTGCTGGTGCCGCGTGCGATCACGTTATGCACCAGAGACGGTCAAGGAGCCGGTGCACTTCGAGCACGACGGTCTGGTGCTGGACGACTGGCTCTCTGGCTCGTTGCCGGTTCCTGGTCCCTCGGGCCACGCCGGCCCGGCCGCATGGCTGGAGCTCACGCCGAGCCGGTTGGGCGCTGCCGGCGCGAAGGCCGTGCGGCCGGATCGCTTGCTGGTCGCGTGGGTGCGCATGCTGGCAAGCAGCGCGAGTGGTTTGCCGGTGCAGGGCGTGATCGTCGGGCGCGACGCAACCGTCACCGTCAACCCCTTGCCGCAACCCGAGGCTCAGGCAGCGCTGGCGGTGCTGATGCAAACCTGGCGCGAAGGCATGACGGCACCGCTACCGCTGGCCAGCAGGACGGCGCTGGCGCGGGTCGCCGAAGCGCGGGATGAAGTGGTCGTCTACGAGGGCAATTCCTTCGCATCGGGTGGGTCGGGCTCGGGCTCTGACGCAAGGGCCAGCGGCGAAGTCGAAGAGCCCTGCCTGGCGCGAATGTTCCCCGACCATGAAGCGCTGACCGCCGATGGCCGCTTCGCAGAACTGGCCGAGCGCCTGTTCGGTCCGCTGCTGGCGTGGGCCCGAACCCATGTCACGTTCGAGCTGCACGAGCCCGCCGCGTCAGCCCCGCAGGTGCGAGCGCACGCGCAGGGCAGCGCCGATGACTGAGGCATTGAACCCCGCCACGCTGCCGCTCTGGGGCAGCCGCCTGATCGAGGCCAGCGCCGGCACCGGCAAGACCTGGACCATCGCGGCGCTGTATCTGCGGCTGGTGCTCGGCCACGGCGGCGAGAACGCTTTCACGCGGCCCTTGCTGCCGTCCGAAATTCTGGTGATGACTTTCACCCGCGCCGCCACGCGCGAGTTGTCGGACCGCATCCGCTCGCGCCTGCTGACCGCCGCGCAGTGCTTCCGCGGCGAGTCGCCACCCGACCCGGACGACGCCCTGCTGATCGCGCTGCTGGCCGACCACCCGAGCGGCCCGGTCCGCAGCGCGGCGGCGTGGCGGCTGGCGATGGCGGCGCAGAGCATGGACGACGCCGCCATCTTCACCATCGATGCCTGGTGCCAGCGCATGTTGCGCGAGCACGCGTTCGACAGCGGCGCTGCCTTCGATGAAGCCCTGAATGCGAACGAGCGGGCGATGCAGATCGAGGCCGCGCAGGACTTCTGGCGCCGCGAGCTGTACCCGCTCCAGGGCGGCGCGCTCGACGTGGCGCTCGATGTGTGGAAGAACGTCGCGGCGCTCGCCGACGATGCGCGCGCGCTGCTGAATGCGGCGCTGCCTGCCGCCGCAGCGCAAGGCAGCCTGGGCGCGTTGATCGAGCACTTGTCGGCACAGCGCGGCACGGCGCTGGCCGCGTTGAAGGCCGGCTGGTCACAGCGTGCGCAGGCGATGCAAACCTGGCTCGATGCGCAGACGGCCGGCAAGGCCGGCCCGTTCAACAAGATCAAGCTGCGTTCGCAGTACTACACGCCGTGGCTCGCGGCACTGGCGGCGTGGGCCGACGATGCTGCGGCCGACGCCCTCGACCTGAGTGATGCGGCCGTCAGTCGCCTCACGCCGGCCGGCATGGACGACGCGCTGAACGGCAAGCACCCGGTCCAACTGCCCGATCACTTCGCGGCTTTCGAGCGCCTGCTGCAGGCGCGCGACGAGTTGCCCGCCATCAGCGGCGAGCTGCGCGCCTTTGCCGCCGCGAGCATCGCGCACCGGCTGATCGAGCTGAAGCGTCAGGCCGGCACCTTCGGCTTCGCCGACCTGCTGACCCGGCTCGACGCGGCGCTGGACCCGGCGCGCAACCCTTCGAACGCCGAGCGCTTGCGCGACCGCATGCTGGCCCAGCACCCGGTGGCGCTGGTCGACGAATTCCAGGACACCTCGCCAGTCCAGTCGCGCATCTTCGACCGGCTGTACCGCATCGCCGCCAACGACCGCGCCAGCGGCCTGCTGCTGATCGGCGACCCGAAGCAGGCCATCTACGGCTTTCGCGGCGCCGACATCCACAGCTACCTCACGGCCCGCCGCGCCACCGCCGGCCGGCACCATGCGCTGGGCACCAACTACCGCTCGACGCAGGCGTTAGCCTCGGCGGTCAACCACCTGTTTGGCCAGGCCGAGGCGCGGGCCGGGGAGGGCGCGTTCATGTTCCGCGCGGCGGGGGCCGGGCAGGCGTCGGCACCGGCTTCATCACCGATTTCCAATGACGCCGCCAACCCGCTGCCCTTCATCCCGGTTGCCGCCCGCGGCCGGGCCGAGGCCTTCGCCGCGTCGGCCGGTGCCGAGCCCGCGATCACGCTCGCGCTCGACGCCGACCTGACCGATGCGAACACCAGCCGGCGTCAGTTCGCCGCGCGCTGCGCCGAGCGCATCGCGACCTTGCTGAACGACGCGCGCGCCGGCTTCGACGACCCGCAACATGGCTTCGTCAGACTGCGCCCGGCAGACATCGCCGTGCTGGTGCGCACCGGCCGCGAGGCGGCCGCGGTGCGGCGCGAATTGCGGCGCCGCGCGGTGGCGTCGGTGTACCTGTCGGACCAGGTCTCGGTGTTCGCCGGCGCCGAGGCGCGGGATCTGCTGCGCTGGCTGCGCGCCGTCGCCGCGCCACTCGACGTGCGGCTCGCGCGGGCCGCGCTGGCGACGCGCACGCTCGGCCTGTCGATGGCCGAACTGGCGCGGCTCGCGGCCGACGATGAAGCCTTCGACGCGCGCGCGGCGCAACTGCGCCAGTTGCACGCGATCTGGCGCGGCCAGGGCGTGCTGACGATGCTGCGCCAGACCTTGCACCGCTTCGACCTGCCGGCGCGCTGGCTGGCCGCGTCGGCCGACGATGGCGATGGCGATGGCGAACGCCGCCTGACCAATGTGCTGCACCTCGCCGAACTGCTGCAAACGGCATCAGCGCAACTCGACGGTGAGCAGGCGCTGATCCGCTGGATGGCGGGCCAGATCGCCGGCGACGGTGGCGGTGCCGACGAGCAGATCGTGCGTCTCGAAAGCGATGCCGATCTGGTCAAGGTGGTGACCGTTCACAAGGCCAAGGGCCTCGAGTACCCGCTGGTGTTCGTGCCGTTCGCCTGCAGCTTCAGGCAGGTTGTGAAGGCGCGCACGCCCTTCGTCAGTCTCGCCGACGCGGCCGGCGCCAGAACCTTGTACCTGCAACCTTCGGCGGCGCAGATCGCCGCTGCCGACCAGGACCGGCAGCGCGAAGACCTTCGCCTGCTGTACGTCGCGCTGACGCGCGCCCGGCATGCGCTGTGGATCGGCGTGGCGGCGTTGAAGGTGGGCCGCAGCGCCGAGTGCCTGTTCCACCGCAGTGCGCTCGGCTACCTGCTGGGCGGCTCCCGGCCGACGCCTGCCGAGGTGCTGGCCGCGCAGGTCGGGGCCGTGGTCGAGGGGTGTTCCGACATCGCGTTGATCCCCGCTGCGGCGCCCGGCGCGCGCACCGTGTTGAAGGCCCGTGACGCGCCGGTCGCGCTGCGCCAGCCTGCGGTCTATGCGGCGAATTTCGAGCGCCGCTGGGGCATCGGCAGCTTCTCGGCGCTGGTGCGCGACTTGCCGGTGACCCGCCTCTGGTCGAGCAGCGCGGCGGCCGTGCGAGACGATGAAGTTGCGGGCGCCGATGAAGTCGCAACTTCGTTCGGAACAAGCCCGATGAACCTCGATACCAACGCGGCAGCGCCGCCCTGGCACCGCTTCCCGCGCGGCGCGGTGCCGGGCAACTTTCTGCACGATCAGCTCGAATGGCTGGCCGCCACCGGCTTCGATCTGGCGACCTCGGCCGAACGCCGCGAGCAGTTGCTGCGCCGCTGCGAGCGGCAGGGCTGGGGGGCGCGCGCTGCGGATGTGGTGGCGTGGCTGGCGCAGCTTGTGGCCGCGCCGTTGCCGCCGGTCGGCGCGGCACTGGCCGAGCTGCGCCGCCCCTTGCCGGAGATGGAGTTCTGGTTCCCGAGTGCCGGCGCCGCAGCGGCCCGCATCGACGCGCTGTGCCGCACCCACCTGCTGGCCGGCCGCGACCGGCCGGCGCTGCCGGAGCGCGAGCTGCGCGGAATGTTGATGGGCTTCGCTGACCTCGTTTTCGAGCACGGCGGGCGCTACTGGGTGCTCGATTACAAGTCGAACCACCTCGGCCCCAGCGATGCCGATTACCGCGCCGATGCGCTCGAGGCCGCGATGGCCCGGCACCGCTACGACGTTCAGGCAGCGCTGTACCTGCTGGCGCTGCATCGGCTGCTGCGCAATCGACTCGGTGAAAACTACGACCCGGCGCGCCAGCTCGGCGGCGCGGTGTTCTTCTTTCTGCGCGGCTTTCGCAGGCCGGGGGCAGGTTGCTATCACCTCGCCCCGCCAACGGCCCTGCTGACCGATCTCGATGCCTTGCTGAGCGCATCCGGAGCTGAGCCTTGACACTCTTGCGCACGCTCAAGGGCTGGAGCGAACAGGGCTGGATCCGCAGCCTCGACAGTGCCTTCGCGGCCTTCATCGTCGAGCTGTGCCCAGGCGCGCCCGGTGTCGTGGTGCTGGCGGCTGCGCTGGTCGCGCACATGGAAGGGCGCGGCCACACCTGCCTGCCGATCGACGAACTGATCGCCGATGCCGATGCCGTGCTCGGCTGGGCGGCGCTGCCGTCGGCCGCGTTCGGGCAGGTGATGGCCGGCCTGCCGGGCCACGCCGACGACTGGCTCGATGCGTTGCGAACGAGCCCACTGGTGGCGGTGGACGATGGCGCTGGCGGGTCGGCAGACGCTGGCGAGCATGTCGATGCCGACACCGCCGAGCACCCGCCGCTGGTGCTGCGCGGCAGCAAGCTCTACCTGCGGCGCGGCTGGGCGCACGAGCAGCGCGTGGCCGGCCAGGTGTTGCAGCGCGCCGCCGTCAGTGAACCGGTCGACATCGAAGCTGCGCGCCACTGGCTCGACCGATTGTTCCCGCCCGCAGCGCCGTTGCCAGCAGTTGACGGACTGGCGCAGATCGACTGGCAGAAGCTCGCCTGCGCGATCGCGCTGCGGGCCCGGCTGTCGGTCATCACCGGCGGCCCCGGCACCGGCAAGACCCACACTGCCGCGCGGCTGCTGGCGCTGCTGTTCGCGCTCGATCCGGCGCCGCAGCGGCTTCGCGTTGCGCTGGCTGCGCCCACCGGCAAGGCGGCGGCGCGGCTGCGCCAGTCGATCGCCTCGGCACTGCAAGCGCTTGAGCCGACGCTGACCGACACGCCGTCGTTGCACGACCTCGCGGCCCGCATCGGCCCGGCCCGCACGCTGCATGCGCTGCTCGGCGCGCGCCCCGACACGCGCCGCTTCGCCGCCGACGCTGCGCACCCGCTGGCGCTCGATGTGCTGATCGTCGACGAGGCCTCGATGATTCACCTCGAGATGATGGCGGCGCTGCTGGCCGCGCTGCCGCCGCAGGCCCGTGTCGTCTTCCTCGGCGACAGGGACCAGCTTGCCTCGGTGGAGGCCGGCGCCGTCCTCGGCGACCTGTGCCGCGACGCCGCCCTGGGGCGCTACACGCCGGCCACCGCCGCCTTCGTCGCGGCCGCGACCGCGCAGGTCCTGCCGATCGAATTCCTCGGCGACGGGCCGGCGCTGGCCCAGCAGACCGTGATGCTGCGCCACAGCCACCGCTTCGGTGGGCACATCGGCGCGCTGGCGCGGGCCGTCAACGCGGGCGATGCGAGCACGGCCGAGGCGCTGTTGCCTTCGACGCTCGGCGGGCCGTTGCATTGGCTCGACGGGCCGGCGCCCTCGGCGGTGGTTCGGCTCGCATTGCACGGCCGGCCCGGAGCGCCCGGCGGCTACGCGACTTACCTGCAAGCCCTGCAGCAGCGTCCCGCCGGCGCCGACCGAGCAACTCATGAAGCCTGGGCAGCCGCGGTGCTGACGGCCTTCGAGCGCTTCCGCATCTTGTGCGCCGTGCACGACGGCGAGTGGGGCACGGCGAGCCTGAACGCCGGCATCGAACGCGCGCTGGTGGCCGAAGGCCTGCTGGTCAGACACGGCGAGTGGTACGAAGGCCGGCCGGTGATGGTCATCCGCAACGACGCCGGCCTCGGCGTCTTCAATGGCGACATCGGCATCGCGCTGCGGCCGTTCTCGGTTGCCGCGCCGGGGGAGGGCGGCGCGAATCTGCGCGCCTTCTTCCTCGACGGCAATGCGCTGCGCTCGGTCGGCGTGAGCCGGCTCGCGCACGTCGAGACCGCGTTCGCGATGACGGTGCACAAGTCGCAGGGCTCGGAGTTCGAGCACAGCGTGCTGGTGCTGCCGGCTGCGCCGAGCCGGGTGCTGACGCGCGAGCTGGTCTACACCGGCATCACCCGGGCGCGCGACGCCTTCACGCTGGTGACGGGCCGGCGCCAGGCATTTGCGCAAGCGCTGGCCCGGCGCACGCAGCGCTTCAGCGGGCTGCTGGAGTTGCTGGACTCGGCGGCGCTGTGAAGCGCGCTTGATCGAGCGCAAGCCCACGCGCGCAACGCGTCGGCATCATCATGATGGATCAATTTCACCCATCAGAAGCGAACCCCATGACCACCTTCCACGCCGTCGCCTGGGTCGATCACCAGAACGCGCAAGTGCTGCAGTTCGACGCCGAACATGTGCAGGCCGACCGCATCAAGGCCCACGACCACTACACCCGCCAGCATGGCAGCGCGGTGCGCAGCGAACACGAATTCTTCGCCGACGTGTGCGATGCGATGGCCGGCATCCCCGAGGTGCTGGTGTGCGGCCCGAAGACCGGCCTGGCCGACTTCAAGCACTACGCCGACAAGCATCGGCCCGAGACCGCGAAGCGCGTGGTTGGCTATGAAACGCTCGATCACGTCAGCGAGAACCAGCTCGTTGCCAAGGCCCGCGAGTTCTTCCTGAAGCACGACCGGATGGCCGGCACGCCCACGCCGAGTTGACGCGGGTTGGCGCTGGAAGGCGCTCGGCGGGGCTGCCGCCGGCTGGCGTGGCGGCGGCATTGCATTTTCGCGGTCAGCCCTTGCGGTACTCGGTGCCGTAGAACTTGTGCACGCCGCTTGCCCAGCTGTCATCGGCCATCGAGGGCCAATGGTCCTTGTCGAAGCCGGGTGCGTCTTTCAGCGATGACTTCGGCACGTTGAGCGTGAAGCGCTTGTTCACGGTGTCCAGCGTCAGCGCCTTCCAGGGCACGGCGAACAGCTTGTCGCCCATGCCGAGCATGCCGCCGAACGACAGCACCGCATACGCGACCTTGCCGGTGGCCATCTCGATCATGAATTCCTTGATGTCGCCCAGGTCTTCGCCTTCGCTGTTGTAGACGTCGTTGCCGTTCAGCGTGTCGGCGCCCATCAGCTCCGGGCCGGGGCCGCTGTCGTCATTGGCGTACATGCCGTATTTGTCCCGCGTCACATAGTCGTTGTCCATGATGGTTCCTTGCTGCAGTCACGAAGGTGGGATCGGCAGCACACGCCACCGATGGATCGAACGCCGGGCCGGGCCCGGTCGTTCCACATTCACTGTAGGCAGCGCATCGGTGCGGCCTCTTAGGAAATGGCCGGCACGCGGCGTCGGCGAAGGCCACAGCGGCCGCGCCGGCCGCGCCGCTGCGAAGTCACCCCACGGCCACTGAGGCCACCATCGCCCGCACCTGCTCGACCCGTCCGCGCCCGGCGCCGGCCACCGGCACGAGACGGTGCGCGATGGTCTGCGGCAGGATCGCCTGCACGTCGTCGGGCGCCACGTAGTCGCGCTGGTCGAGCAATGCCCGGGCGCGCGCCGCGCGCAGCACCGCGATGCCGGCCCGCGGGCTCAGCCCTTCGACGAACCAGCGGCCGGAACGGGTCGCGGCAATCAGCGTCTGCAAATAGTCGAGCAGCGTCTCGGAGGCATGCACCGCCTGCACCGCGTGCTGGGCGGCGCGCAGTTCGTCGGGCGTCATCACCGCGCTCAGGCCGTTGATGGCTTCGCGCCGATCTTGCCCGGCAAGCAGCTCGCGTTCGCTCTTGCGGTCCGGGTAGCCGAGCGTGATGCACATCAGGAAGCGGTCGAGCTGCGATTCGGGCAGCGGGTAGGTGCCGAGCTGGTCGTTCGGGTTCTGCGTCGCGATGACGAAGAACGGCTCGGGCAGCGGCCGGGTTTCGCCCTCCACCGACACCTGGTGTTCCTCCATCGCCTCGAGCAGCGCGCTCTGTGTCTTCGGCCCGGCGCGGTTGATCTCGTCGGCCAGCAGCACCTGTGCGAAGACCGGCCCGGGGTGGAACACGAAGGCCTCGCGGCTGCGCTCGTAGACGCTCACGCCGATCAGGTCCGACGGCATCAGATCGGCGGTGAACTGGGTGCGCGAAAAGCGCAGGCCGAGCGATACCGCCAGCGCATGCGCCAGCGTCGTCTTGCCGACCCCCGGCACGTCTTCGATCAGCAGGTGGCCGCCGGCCAGCACACAGGCCACGCAGTCCTCGATCTGCGGGCGTTTGCCTACGATGATCGTGCTAATCTGATCAACCAGTTCGGTGATCCTGGCTGCAAGTGCTGGTTTCATTCGGACACGTTACCTGAAACGACCTCGTGACCCCATGACCACAGCGTTCTACAGCCACCCCGAATGTCGCGGCCACGACATGGGCGACGGCCACCCTGAATGCCCGCAGCGCCTGGACGCCATCAGCGACTACCTGCTGGCCAGCGGTCTCGATGTGGCGATCGAACACCACGAGGCGCCGTTGATTGACCTGGCCGAGCTGGCGCACGCTCACAACAGCCGTTATGTTGCCGAGTTGCGCGAGACGCTCGAGGCGGTGCAGAACGGCGGCGAATCGCGCGCCATCGACCCCGACACCATCGCCAGCCCCGGCACCTGGAAGGCGGTGCAGCGCGCCGCCGGTGCCGCCGTGGCCGCCACCGACGCGGTGCTCGACGGCCGCGCCGAGAACGCCTTCTGCGCGGTGCGCCCGCCCGGCCACCACGCGACGCGCGACGAGACCATGGGCTTTTGCTTCATCAACAACGTGGCGGTGGCCGCGCGCCACGCGCTCGACGTGCGCGGCCTGCAGCGCGTGGCCATCGTCGACTTCGATGTGCACCACGGCAATGGCACCGAAGACATCATCGCCGGCGACGAGCGGGTGTTGATGGTCAGCATCTTCCAGGACAAGCTCTACCCGTTCAGCGGCGGCGTGCCGAAGGGCACCAACATGGTCAACGTGCCGGTGCCGGCCTACAGCCGCGGCCCGGCGGTGCGCGAGCTGATCGAGGCCAACTGGATGGCGCGGCTCGAGGCCTTCCGGCCGCAGATGATCTTCATCTCGGCCGGCTTCGATGCGCACCGCGAAGACGATCTGGGCCAGCTCGGTCTGGTCGAGGCCGACTACGAATGGATCACGCAGCGCATCAAGGGCGTGGCTGAGCGGCACGCCAAGGGCCGCATCGTCTCGTGCCTGGAGGGCGGCTACAGCCTGGCCGCGCTGGCGCGCAGCGTGGCCGCACATGTGCGCGTGCTGGCCGGCGTCTGAGCCGGATGGCGGGCATGGCGCGAACGCTGAACGTCGATGAATTCCTTGACCTGCTGAGATCGCTGCTGCAGATCAGCGCCCTGACCGAAGCGGGCGTGCTGGTCGGCTGTCTGCTGCTGGCCTGGGCCATCGTGCGGCTGCTGCGTGGCGCGGCCGTGCCGCCCGCATCGATCTGGTTCGGCAAGCGCATCGTCGATGGCGTGATGTTCCCGGTGCTGGCGCTGGCGCTGGCGTTCGGTGCCAAGCTGGCGCTGGCCGGTGTGGTGAAAGCGGCAGTCTTCAAGCTGGCGCTGCCGATGCTGCTGTCGCTGGTCGTGATCCGCCTCAGTGTGCGAGTGCTCAGCGCCACGTTCCCGACCACCCCCTGGGTGCGTGTGGTCGAGCGCAGCATCTCGTGGCTGGCCTGGCTGGCGGTGGTGCTCTGGGTCACCGGCGTGCTGCCGCTGCTGCTCGACGCGATGGACGATGTGCACTGGAAGGTCGGCGCGGCGCACCTGACGCTGCGCGACATGCTCGAAGGCACGCTCTCGGCCGGGGTCGTGATGGTGCTGGCGCTGTGGGCCTCGGCGGCGATCGAAAAGCGCTTGCTGCACGGCACCGGCAACACCTTGTCGATGCGCAAGATGGTGGCCAACATCGTGCGCGCGCTGCTGCTCTTCATCGGCCTGCTGGTCGCGCTGTCGGCGGTCGGCATCGACCTGACGACCTTGTCGGTGCTGGGCGGCGCGATCGGCGTCGGCCTGGGCTTCGGCCTGCAGAAGATCGCGGCCAACTACATCAGCGGCTTCGTCGTGCTGGCCGAACGGTCGCTGCGCATCGGCGACATCGTCAAGGTCGATGGCTTCGAGGGCCGCATCAGCGACATCCGCACCCGCTACACGGTGATCCGCGCGCTGAGCGGCCGCGAGTCGATCGTGCCGAACGAGATGCTGATCACGCAGCGGGTCGAGAACGTCTCGCTGGCCGACACGCGGCTCTCGGTCAACAGCGCCGTGCAGGTCGCCTACGGCACCGACGTGCGGGCCTTGCAGCTGAAGCTGCAAGCGGCCATCGCGCGGGTGCCGCGAGTGCTCGCCGACCCCGGCCCGGCGGTACAGCTGGCCGAGTTCGCGGCCGACGGCATCAACCTGAACCTGCTTTTCTGGGTCGACGACCCCGAGAACGGCCAGGGCAATGTGCGCTCGGAAGTGAACCTGGCGGTGCTCGACTTGCTGACCGCCGAAGGCATCGAGATCCCGTTCCCGCAGCGGGTGATGCACGAGCGGGTGGCGGCTGCCGACAAGAACAACTCGCGCACCGCAGAGTCGCAGAGAACGCAGAGGGACGCAGAGTAAATACAAATTACTTGTCTTCTCTGCGTTCCTCTGCGCCCTCTGCGACTCTGCGGTGGTGAGTTGTCTCTTCGGACTTTCCCGAGCCGCGAGATGTGCAAGGTTTCGATCTGGGTTTCGCGCGCCATCCCTTGAAACCATCCGTGCACCATCCATATGGATGGCATGAAACCGAAACCTCCCGCGCCTGTCGGCCTGCCAAAGCCCGCCGACTCCGAGAAGATCACCATCAACCTGGGCTTCGTCGACCTCGGCCAGATCGACCTGCTGGTAGCGGAACGCTTCTACGCGAATCGCAGCGACTTCATCCGCACCGCGATCCGCAACCAGATCGCCCGCCACGCCGAGACCGTCAAGCAGGTGGTGGCGCGCAAGACGCTCGTGCTCGGCCTGCAGCACTTCAGTGCCGACGACCTGCGCGCGCTGAAGGCCGCAAAGCAGACGCTGCACATCCGCGTGCTCGGTCTGGCCACGATCGGCGCCGACGTGACGCCTGAACTCGCGCTGGCGACCATCGCCTCGCTCGACGTGCTCGGCGCCTTGCACGCCAGCCCGGCCGTCAAGGCGGCGCTGGCGAGCCGGCAGCGCTGAGCCCGTTCACATCCTTCGTCTCCCCGACCCGATACAACGTACCTTGAACCTGGAACAACATGAACGAAACCCTGCAACACCTGATGCGCGAAGCCACCCGGCTGACCCGGACCGGCCGGCTCGGCGACGCCACGGCGGCGATCCGGCGCGCTTTGAGCGGCGGCTCGCCCGTTGCGGCACCGCGCGCCGAGGCGGCACCGATGAACGCGACAGCGCAGTCGCCCACGGAAGTTCTGGACGGCTGCGTGTTCGAGGTCGATGCGCGCGCCGCAGACCCGAAGCCGGCCGGCACGCCGCAGCCTTGCACCGTACCCGAGGTCGCAGCGCCCGAGGCGGCTCCCGCAGCACCGCAGCATGCCCCTGCCAGCTTCACCTCGGGCACGCACACCCATGCGAGCCTGTCGCGCGACTACAAGCTGTATGCGCCACCCGGTGCGGCCGGCAAGTCGTTGCCGTTGGTGCTGATGCTGCACGGCTGCACTCAGGACCCGGACGACTTTGCCGCGGGCACCGGCATGAATGATCTCGCCGCCAAGCAAGGTTTCTTTGTGCTCTACCCGGCGCAGGCGCAAGGCGCGAACCCGCAGCGCTGCTGGAACTGGTTCAAGCCGAACCACCAGCGGCGCGGCAGCGGCGAGCCGGCGCTGCTGGCCAGCCTGACGCAGGCGGTGATCGCGCAGCACGGCATCGACTCGCGCCGTGTCTATGTCGCCGGCCTGTCGGCGGGTGGGGCGATGGCCGCCATCGTCGCGGCTGCGTACCCGGAGGTGTTCGCTGCCGCCGGGGTTCACTCCGGCTTGCCGGCGGGCTCGGCCGGCAACGTGGCCGAGGCGCTGACGGTGATGGCCAGCGGGACGGCGAGTCCGGGCTTGAACCTGGGCCGCACGCCGGGCCGAGCCCGGGCAATGCCGGCCGCAGCGTCCGTCCCGACCATCGTCTTCCATGGCGACCAGGACCGCACCGTGCATCCGCGCAATGGCGAGCAGGTGGTCGCTGCCGCAGCGTCGGGCGCAGGCGGGATTGCGGCCGGCGCTCCGACGCTGGAGCAGGGCGCCTCGGCCGGCGGCAAGCGCTTCACCCGGTCGGTGCACCGCGCTGACGATGGCAGCGTTCGCGCCGAACACTGGCTGGTGCATGACGCGGGCCACGCCTGGTCGGGTGGCCGCGCGGCGGGCTCGTACACCAACCCCGACGGGCCCGATGCAACGCGCGAGATGCTGCGCTTCTTCCTTGAGCATCCGCAGCCGCATCCGCACTCGCATCCGCACCGGCAACCGCAGCCCCACCCGCACGAGGGCTGACGAAGCGGGGCGCCGTGTGCATCGAGTCGCGCAATGTGCGGTGCCGTACAGACGCCGCAGACCGGTCTTGGAAAAAACACAGTTTGGTCACGCTGTTTCACACCCGGTTGCCGGCAGTCGCCACGGCGCTGCGCTCTTACCGTCGATCAAGGGGTTTCACATGAACGGGCTCGCTTTTGATGGCGCCCATCCGGCCGGCGACTGGCCGCCCGAGCGGCGCGGCAGTTACACCCGTCAGGCCGGTCGCGCCCAGGCCGAAGCCGACACCTCGGCGGTGGCCTCTGTGACTTTCGACCCTGCGCCTGCCGGGTCGTTTTGCGGCGCGGACAGCGGCTCGTCAGATGTTGCGATCAGCGACTGGGACGCACTTTTCAGCGCCGTCGAGGCCAGGCTCACGTCGACCGTCGGCGAGCTGCTCGCGGCGCTGCCCGAGACGAGCGCATCGCTGTCTGCGATCCGCATCCGCACCAGTGTGCTCGAGTGCGTCGCGGCGCTGCATCAGCTTCACTCAACCGTGACGCACGAACTCGCGCGCCGTCAGCGTTTGGTGGTCGAACTTACCGACACCCAAGCAGCGCTGGCCGAAGCGCGTGCCGAAATCGCCGGCCTGCAGTCGCTTCGCTGAGCGTTGCGGGCCAGCCTGTCGGGCGCAACGGCCGAAACCTCCGCGCCCGCCGCAGCCGCAGCCTTGAATGTGCGCTGTCGAACAGACGCCCGCCCGCCGCTCGCGCATCGTGCTGGGTGCGACCCCATTTCAACTGCAGGACTCCCGATGACAACAACGATACAGGTGGCCGTGCTCGAGCGGTTCGGGCAGGGCAGCGACCGGCCTTCGAGCCCGTGCTGGTCATGACGGCGCCTGTGCAATCGCTGCCGTCCGAGCCTGTCACAAGCGGCGCTGTGGTCACGGGCGCGCACGCCGTGCCGGCCGGCCCGCTGTCGGCCGATGTGCTGCACCGCATGCACGCCTACTGGCGCGCTGCGAACTACCTTTCGGTCGGCCAGATCTACCTGCGCGACAACCCGCTGCTCGAGGTGCCGCTGGCGCTCGAACACATCAAGCCGCGCCTGCTCGGGCACTGGGGCACGACGCCGGGGCTGAACCTGCTGTACGTGCACCTGAACCGGCTGATCACCGCGCACGACCTCGACATGCTGCTGGTCGTCGGCCCCGGCCATGGCGGCCCCGGCATCGTCGCCCACACCTACCTCGAAGGTTCGTACACCGAGCACTACCCGGCCATCGAACGCAGCCGCAACGGCCTGGCGCGGCTGTTCCGCCAGTTCTCGTGGCCGAACGGCATTCCCAGCCACGTGGCGCCGGAAACGCCGGGGTCGATCCACGAAGGCGGCGAGCTTGGCTACTCGCTCGCCCATGCTTACGGCGCCGCGTTCGACAACCCCGAACTGATCGTCGCCTGCATCGTCGGCGACGGTGAGGCCGAGACCGGCGCGCTGGCGGCCAGCTGGCATTCGAACAAGTTCCTGAACCCGGCCCGCGATGGCGCGGTGCTGCCGATCCTGCACCTGAACGGCTTCAAGATCGCCAACCCGACCGTGCTGGCACGCATCGGCCGCGACGAGCTAACGTCGTTGTTGAGCGGTTATGGGCATGAGCCGCATTTCGTCGAGGGCGATGATCCGGCGCAGGTTCATCAGGCCCTGGCCGCCGCGCTCGACACGGCCCTGGCGCAGATCCGCGCGATCCAGGCTGCGGCGCGCGCGCCGGCCGGGGCGCCAGGGTCGCCGTCATTGCCCCGCCCGCGCTGGCCGATGATCGTGCTGCGCACGCCGAAGGGCTGGACCGGGCCGAAGCAGGTCGATGGCCGGCAGGTCGAAGGCAGCTGGCGCTCGCATCAGGTGCCGATCGCCGACTTCAAGAGCCCCGAACACCTGGTGCAGCTCGAAGCTTGGCTGCAGAGCTACCGGCCGCAGGAGCTGTTCGATGCGAACGGCCAGCTCCGTGCCGAGCTGGCGGCGCTGGCGCCGACCGGCCAGCGCCGCATGGGCTCGAACCCGCATGCGAACGGCGGCGCGGTGATGCAGGCGCTGGCGCTGCCGGCGTTCCGCGACTACGCGGTCGAGGTGGTGGCGCCGGGCAGCGTCAAGGGCGAGGCCACGCGCACCCTTGGCAACTTCCTGCGCGACGTGATGGCGCGCAACCTGGAGCGCCGCAACTTCCGCCTCTTCGGCCCGGACGAGACTGCGTCGAACCGGCTCGACGCGGTGTTCGAGGTGACGGGCAAGGCCTGGATGGCCGATGTCGAGGTGATCGACGAGCACCTCGATGCGAACGGCCGTGTCATGGAAGTGCTGAGCGAGCACCTGTGCCAGGGCTGGCTCGAAGGCTATCTGCTGACCGGCCGCCACGGCCTGTTCTCGTGCTACGAAGCCTTCATCCACATCGTCGATTCGATGCTGAACCAGCATGCAAAGTGGCTCAAGGTGAGCCGCCATATCCCGTGGCGCAAGCCGATCGCGTCGCTCAACTACCTGCTCACCTCGCACGTCTGGCGCCAGGACCACAACGGCCTGTCGCACCAGGACCCGGGCTTTATCGACCATGTGGCGAACAAGAAGGCCGACGTGGTGCGCATCTACCTGCCGCCCGACGCCAACTGCCTGTTGTCGGTGGCCGACCATTGCCTGCGCAGCCGCCACTTCGTCAACGTCATCATCGCCGGCAAGCAGCCCGAGTGGCAGTGGCTCGACATCGACGCCGCCGTGCGCCACTGCACCGCCGGCGCCGGCATCTGGCACTGGGCGGGTACGGAGGCGGACGACGTGGAAGGTATGGAAGGGCCCGACGTGGTGATGGCCTGCGCCGGCGATGTGCCGACGCTCGAAGCGCTGGCCGCCGTGACCTTGCTGCGCGACTACGTGCCGGACATCCGGATTCGGGTCGTCAATGTGGTTGACCTGCTGGCGCTGCAGCCGCCGAGCGAACATCCGCACGGGCTCGAAGACGCCGACTTCGACGCGCTGTTCACGCTCGACAAGCCGGTGATCTTCGCCTTCCACGGCTACCCGGCGATGATCCACAAGCTCACCTACCGGCGCCGCAACCACGCCAACATCCATGTGCGCGGCTACAAGGAGGAAGGCACGACGACGACGCCGTTCGACATGGTGGTGTTGAACCAGCTCGACCGCTATCAGCTGGCACTCGACGCGATCCGCCGCATCCCCCGGCTGCGCGATCGGGTCGAGGCCGAGACCGCCCGCTACTGGACCACGATGCAGCGCCACAAGCTCTACATCGGCGAGCACGGCGATGACTTGCCGGAGGTTCGCGACTGGCGCTGGACGGCGTGACCGCAACGCGCCGCTGGCGGGCCGGAACGTGTGTGCGCTGTCGCACAGACGGGCCGGGGCCGGGCTCGATACAACGGTGGCCATGACACTCTTACTGCCCGCCGTTGAAGTTTCACCCATCGGAGCGATGCGGTGCTGACCGTGCATGCGGCCCCCGAGTTCAGCGCTGACACCGTCGCAGCGCCGCTGCCGCCGGGGCTCCACGCCGTGCCGGTGGCGCCGCGAGGCGCGTTGGTCAGATCGGCGGTGGCGCCGAACTGCGAAGCGACCGCACCGGACCTGGGCTGGCGCGAATCGCTGGCGCTGGTCGAGCGCCACCTGAGCTTCGTGCGCCGCACCGTGCATGTCGGCGAAACAGTGCAGATGGCGGGCCGCGAATTCACCTGCGTGCACATCGTCAACTCCGGTGCGGTCAAGACCGTGAACCTGGCGGCCGACGGGCGCGAGCAGGTGGTTGCCTTGCACTTCAAGGGCGACTGGATCGGCTTCGACTGCATCGCCTCCGGTGCCACCGCGTGCGACGCCGTGGCCATGGACACAAGTGAAGTCTGGAGCCTGCGCTACATGGCCTTGCTGGAGGCTGCAGCCCGCGTGCCGGCTCTGTTGCACACGCTGTGCACAGCGATGAGCGGCCAGCTCGCGCGCGAACGCGATGGGCGGCTGGCCTTGAGCACCTTGCCCGCCGATGCGCGGGTGGCGAATTTCCTGCGCGTTTGGGCCGAGTCGCTCGCCGAGCGCGGCTTGCGCACCGACCAGATCACGCTGGGCATGACGCGCGCCGAGATCGGCAAGCACCTCGGCATGACACTGGAAACCGTGAGCCGGGCCTTCAGCCGCCTGGCGCGCAGCGGCCTGATCCGCTTCGACGAGAAGGGCCGGCGTCGGATCGCGGTGCCGAGCATCGCCGCGCTGGTCGACTATGTACAGCGCGCCGTCAGCCCGGCGGGCCAGCGCACGCTGCAATAGTCGGACGGGGACAGCCGCCAGCGTCACCGAGAAACAGCAGGGTTTGTTGCCACGCAGCCCTCACCCCCGCGCTCTCCCGCAGGCGGGAGAGGGAGCAATACCCGGTCGCTCTCCCCGCGCTGGGTGTGACTCTCTGTTCCTATTCCTCTTCCTCTGCCGCTCGCGCTCGCGGGTAGGGGTGAGGGTTGGTGTCCGGAGTCACCATGCTGGGTCGAAGTTTTGTGGGCGCCTGCGGCGGAGAGTCTGATGTCTCGCGCAGGCACACGCGCGCCGGCATCGACGCCACTGTAGGAGTCTGCCCACACGTGAAGCCGGTCAGCACCGATGGTGCGCCTCTGGCTCGCCGCGCATCCTTGGCGTAAGCAGTTCCTGTCGAAAGGAACTTTTTTGCCATCGCGGCCGAGGTCGAACAAAACTCGGCATTTCGCAGTCGCAAAACTATGTTCGGGCTCACAGTGCCCGTTCTCAAGACCACGACGGTCTGACCGCCGAGGCAGCGCGAAAGCGCATGAACGGTGCGGCGCCCCAATCGGCATTCGCACCACGGCTCACTTTTTTTAGGAACCACCATGAACCACACTCTCCTTGCTTCCGCGCTGCTGGCTGCCCTGAGCCTGACGGCTTGCGATAAACCCACGGTCGTCAACGTCCCCACCCCCGTGACCACCCCAGGGCCTGCCGGCGCGACCGGTGCCACTGGCGCTACCGGCACCGCCGGCGGAACCGGTGCGACGGGTGCAACCGGCAGCATGGGCAACACCGGCGCCACCGGCAAGACCGGCGACGGCAATACCGTGATCGTGATGCCGCCGGCGGCGTCAGCGCCGGCGAACTGAGCGTCCCCCAACACATTGATCGCTGGAGAAACTTCATGAGCCTTGGCACCATTCTGTTGATCGTCCTGATCCTGATGTTGGTCGGTGCGTTGCCGACTTGGGGTCACAGCCGGAGCTGGGGCTACGGGCCGAGCGGCGGACTCGGCCTGGTGGTGGTGATCGTGATCGTGCTGCTGCTCATGGGGCGGATCTGATGGGCAGACAGCCGGGCGATGCACGCGGTGCTCGGCGGCTGTCGGCAACCATTCTTTTCGGTGCGGTCGGCCTGACTGCCGCAAGCGCTCTGATGCTCGCGGGTTGCAGCGAAGTCGCCCGCCTGCCGGTTTCGGCCGGCATCGGGCCGAACCCGACGCTGCCGGCCCCGAACCCGGCGGTCGTGCCGACCGTCAACATCGCCCCTGCGAAAGGTTGGGCCGGCGGCGCCGCGCCGACCGCTGCGGCCGGCACCCGGGTGTCGGCCTTCGCCACCGGCCTGGACCACCCGCGCTGGCTGTTGGTGCTGCCGAATGGCGATGTGCTCGTGGCAGAAACCAACGCTCCGCCCAAGCCCGAAGACGGCAAGGGCATCAAGGGCTGGGTGATGCGCCTGGTGATGCAGCGGGCCGGTGCCGGCACGCCGAGCGCGAACCGCATTACGCTGCTGCGCGACACCGACGGCGATGGCACCGCCGACGTTCGCAGCGTCCTGCTCGAAGGCCTGAACTCACCCTTCGGCATGGCCCTGGTCGGCACCGATCTGTATGTCGCCAACTCCGATGCGGTCTGGAGGTTTCCCTATGTGAACGGAGCCACGCGCATCACGGCACCGGGCGTGAAAGTGGTGGACTTGCCGGGCGGCCCGATCAACCACCACTGGACCAAGAACCTGATCGCCAGCCCCGATGGCACTGCGCTGTACGTCACGGTGGGCTCGAACAGCAACGTCGCCGAACGCGGCATGGCGGTGGAAGCCGAGCGCGCCGCGATCTGGCAGATCGACGTGAAGACCGGCGCTCACCGCGTCTTCGCCTCCGGCTTGCGCAACCCGAACGGCATGGCCTGGGGGGTGGGCACGGCGGGCGCGGTGGGCGGCGCGGCACTCTGGACGGTCGTGAACGAGCGCGACGAGATTGGCAGCGATCTCGTCCCGGACTACCTGACCTCGGTGCGCGACGGCGGCTTCTACGGCTGGCCCTACAGCTACTACGGCCAGCATGTGGACGAGCGCGCGCAACCGCAGCAGCCGGCGCTGGTGGCGCGCGCCATCGCGCCAGACTACGCGCTCGGGCCGCACACGGCGTCGCTTGGCCTCGCGTCGTCGGTTGGCACGAGCTTGCCGGCGCGCTTCGCAAGCGGCATGTTCATCGGCCAGCATGGCTCATGGAACCGACGCCCGCACAGCGGCTACAAGGTCATCTTCGTGCCGTTCGAAGGCGGCAGGCCGGCCGGTGAACCGAGCGATGTGCTGACCGGCTTTCTCAGTGCCGACGGCGACGCGTTCGGCCGGCCCGTGGGAGTGGCGCTGGACCGGCAGGGCGCCTTGCTGGTGGCCGACGATGTGGGCAACGCCATCTGGCGCGTGACGGCGCAGCGCTGATCGCCAGTCTGCGCCACGCCCCACGCCCTAAGCCCCGCGCGGCGCCCGATTGCGAATACATTTGGTCCGGACAACCCTCTGCTGCCACCGGAGCCCGGCATGAATGTAGCCATGAACGAACTTAGCAACGCTCCCCGAAAGTTTGCTTCTCAGGCCGACCTCGAAGCCAAGCAGGTCAGCTTCACCCAGCTCTCGGCGCGCGCCTGGGCCTACACAGCCGAAGGCGATCCGAACACCGGCATCGTGATCGGCGACGACGCCGTGCTGGTCGCCGACACGCAGGCCACGCCGGCGATGGCGCAAGACGTGGTGCGGCGAATCCGCGAGGTCACCGACCTGCCGATCAAGTACGTCGTGCTGACCCACTATCACGCCGTGCGCGTGCTCGGCGCAAGCGCCTTCAACGCCCAGCAGATCATCGCCAGCCAGGACACGTACGACCTGATCGTCGAGCGCGGCGAGCAGGACAAGGCGAGCGAGATCGGGCGCTTTCCGCGTCTGTTCCGCGATGTCGAAAGCGTGCCGCCCGGCATGACGTGGCCGACCATCACCTTCAACCAGAAGATGACACTGTGGCTCGGCAAGCTTGAGGTGCAACTGCTGCAGCTCGGCCGCGGCCACACCAAGGGCGACACCGTGGTGTGGCTGCCGCAGGACCGGGTGCTGCTCAGCGGCGATCTGGTCGAGTTCGACGCCACGCCGTATGCCGGCGACGCCTACTTCAAGGACTGGCCGCAGACGCTGGCGAACCTGGCGGCATTGAAGCCGGCAGCGCTGGTACCCGGCCGCGGCCCGGCGCTGATCGGCGAAGCCCGGGTGGCGGCGGGCCTGCGGGCCACCGGGAGCTTCATCGCCGATGTGCGCGCCAGTGTCGAGGCCGGGGTGGCGGCGGGCAAGGACCTGAACGCGGTCTACAAGGACACGGTTGCGAAGCTCCGGCCCGCCTATGGTCACTGGGTCATCTTCGACCACTGCATGCCGTTTGACGTGACGCGCTGCTTCGATGAAGTCACGCAGTACGCTGATCCGCGCATCTGGACGGCGGAGCGCGACCGCGTGATGTGGGAGACGCTCGAAGGCTGACGGCGGCGTGTCTCTCGTGCACCAGAGCCCGGCCGGCGCGCGCGGCGCGCAATGCAACGCCGATGATGTCGAAGTCGGTGTCGACGTCGATTACCAGTCGCTGACCTTCGCCTACACCCGCCACCCGGACCAGTCCGCCGTGCCCCCGCCGCGCCGGCCAGTGGTGGTGGTGGGCGCGGGCCCGGTTGGCCTGGCCCTGGCCATCGACCTGGCGCAGCGCGGTGTGCCGGTCGTGCTGCTCGACAACGACAACACGCTGTCGACCGGCTCGCGCGCCATCTGCTTTGCCAAGCGAACGCTCGACATTTTCGATCGCCTGGGCTGCGGCGAACGCATGGTGGCCAAGGGCGTGTCGTGGAACGTCGGCAAGGTGTTCTTCAAGGACGGACTGATTTTCAGCTTCGACCTGCTGCCCGACGCTGGCCACGCGCGGCCGGCCTTCATCAACCTGCAGCAGTACTACGTCGAAGGCTATCTGGCCGAGCGCGCCGCGCAGCTGCCGCTGATCGATCTGCGCTGGAAGAACACGGTCGCCGGCGTGACCCAGCACGCCGACCACATGAGCCTGTCGATCGAGACGCCCGACGGGCCGTATCAACTCGAAGCCGAGCATGTGGCGGCCTGCGACGGTGGCCGCTCGGCAATGCGCCAGCTCATCGGGCAGGAGAGCACCGGCCGCGTGTTCCGCGACCGTTTTCTGATCGCCGATGTGAGGATCGCCAATGCAAATATCGAGACCGAGGCGCCGGTCGAACGCTGGTTCTGGTTCGATCCTGCCTTCCACCCGAATCAGAGCGTGTTGCTGCACCGCCAGCCCGACGGCATCTGGCGCATCGACTTCCAGCTCGGCTGGGACGCCGACCCGGTCGAAGAGAAGAAGCCCGAAAACATCATCCCGCGCGTGCAGGCGCTGCTCGCGCATTCTTCGATGAAGGGCGCCGCGTTCGAACTCGTCTGGGCCAGCGTCTACACCTTCGCCTGCCAGCGCATGGCGCGCTTTCGCCATGGCCGCGTGATCTTCGCCGGCGACGCCGCGCACGGCGTCTCGCCGTTCGGCGCGCGGGGCGCGAACTCCGGCGTGCAGGACGCCGAGAACCTGGCCTGGAAGCTCGCCGCCGTGGTGGGCGGGCATGCGCCCGAAGCGCTGCTCGACAGCTACGCGACCGAGCGCGAATACGCCGCCGACGAGAACATCCGCGAGTCGACCCGGTCCACCGACTTCATCACGCCGAAGAGCGAGATCTCGAAGACCTTCCGCGACGCGGTGCTCGAGCTCGCGAGGGACCATCCCTTCGCGCGCAAGCTGGTCAACAGCGGACGCCTGTCGGTGCCTTCAACGCTGGCATCGTCGTCGCTCAACACGCTCGACCGCGACGCCTTCGAGG
>JANXZA010000221.1 GCA_025355745.1 Rhizobacter sp.
TCTTCGCGCCGATGGCCAAATCCATCGCCCCGCCGACGGCCGGAATCGCGTCCGCTGCGCCGGTGTGCCAGTTCGCCAGATCGCCGCTGACGCTGACCTGGAACGCGCCGAGCACGCAGAAGTCGAGGTGACCGCCGCGCATCATGCCGAAGCTGTCGGCGTGGTGGAAGTAGCAGCCGCCGTCGAGCAGGGTCACGGCCTGCTTGCCGGCGTTGATCAGGTCCCAGTCCTCTTCGCCGGGCAGCGGCGCCGGGCCTATGCCGAGCACGCCGTTCTCGCTGTGCAACAGCACCTCGCGGTCCTTCGGCAGGTGGTTCGCCACCAGCGTGGGCAGGCCGATGCCCAGGTTCACCACCGCGCCATCGGGAATGTCGCGCGCCACGCGGGCGGCCATCTCGGCGCGGGTCAGCTTGTTCATCAGGGTGCTCCTCAAGCGGCCACGCGCGGAACGCAAACCACGCGCTGCACGAACAGGCCGGGCGTCACCACGGTCTCGGGGTCGATCTGGCCGAGCGCCACGATCTCGTGCACCGACGCGATGCTGAGCTTCGCGGCGCTGGCCATGATCGGGCCGAAGTTGCGCGCCGTCTTGCGGTACGTCAGGTTGCCCCAGCGGTCGCCGCGCTCGGCCTTGATCAGCGCCACATCGGCATGGATCGGGTGTTCGAGCACGTACATGCGGCCATTGATCTCGCGCGTCTCCTTGCCTTCGGCCAGCGGCGTGCCGTAACCGGTGGGCGTGAAGAAGCCGCCGATGCCGGCACCGGCGGCACGGATGCGCTCGGCCAGGTTGCCCTGCGGCACGAGTTCGAGTTCGATCTGGCCGGCGCGGTACAGGGCGTCGAACACATGCGAATCGGTCTGGCGCGGGAACGAGCAGATGATCTTGCGCACCCGGCCCGCCTTCAGCAGCGCGGCAAGGCCGAAGTCGCCGTTGCCGGCGTTGTTGTTGACGATGACCAGCTCGCGCGCGCCCTGCTCGATGAGCGCAGCGATCAGCTCGCCCGGCTGGCCGGCGCCACCGAAGCCGCCGATCATGACGGTCGCGCCGTCGCGGATGCCGGCCACTGCGGCTTCGACGCTGGGGCAGATCTTGTCAATCATCGTGCGGCCTTGGCGTGGGTGTGATCAAGAGCGTGCGATCAAGCGGGTGACATGGTCGCGAGCCGGTCGATGGCCGCGTTCAGCGCCATTGCATAGCCCGCGACACCGAAGCCGACGATCACGCCGGCCGCAATCTCAGACAAAAACGAACGGTGGCGGAACGCCTCGCGCGCGTGCACGTTCGACACATGCACCTCGATGAACGGAATCCCCACGCCGGCCAGTGCGTCGCGCAGCGCCACGCTGGTGTGCGTCAGGCCGCCGGGGTTGATGACGATGAATCCGGTGCCATCAAGGCGCGCGGCGTGGATGCAGTCGATCAGCGCACCCTCGTGGTTGCTCTGGAAGCAGTCGACCGCCACGCCCCGGCCCGCGCCCAGCTTGCATGCCGCTGCCTCCACGTCGGCAAGTGTGGCGGCGCCGTAGACCTGCGGCTCGCGCGTGCCGAGCAGGTTCAGGTTCGGGCCGTTGAGCAACAGGATCTTGGACATGGCGGGCTTCAAATCGGGCTACGAGAGGACGTGAGTCTGAGGCCGGCTGCCACGCTGCGCGGCAGTCGGCATCTCGAAACTGTAATCGCTGTGCCAGCCCGACCAGTCTGCACCGCCGCAACGGTTGCGCAAGCTGCCCGCGGCGCATGCTTTCACCGGGGACGGTGCGCAGGTGGCGCGGGTGGGTCGAGGTGCGCCTCGAACCTGTGACGCGGATCAAGGTGCAGCCGAAACACCTTGACACCCACCGGCGTCGGTTTTCCCGGCGCGATGGCACGTTTCGGACCGGCGAGAATGCGCCAGGTCAGGCACACTCGAACCGTGCACATCCGGCCGCTCCGGGTCGGTGGCACGCAGCTTGCAAGAATCGGGCGAACTCAGGAGCGTGGCATTCATGAACAAGCACATCGTCACCGTGGCGGGCGTCGCACTGGCAGGGCTGTTCGTCGTCGTCTTCTTCGTCGATCGATCGCAACACACCTTGCAACTCGCCGACGTCGCGCCGCGGGTCGGCATGAGCTATGAAGACCTGATGGCGCTCGGCCCGCGCATCGCCTCGACGACCGGGGTGACCCTGGGCAGTTCGCGGCGCGTCGTGTACCTGCTGGCGTGCAGCGGTCTGGCCACCCGGCAGACGCTCGAAGAGCAGGCCACGCTGGCGGGCAGCCTGGCTCGCCAGCAACGTTTGAGCGACCGGGAAGCCGTCGCGGCGGTGCTCGAACGCAGCGGCAACGGCTCGGGGTCGAGCCGGCTGAAGGACTGTTGATCGGCCGCGACAGGGCAAGCTCGACGCCGAATCCGCTCGAGCCCCGCTCGCTACTGCCGCGTGCGGCCTGACCCTTATCGACGCACCGCGTTCCGGCCCACGTCTTCGAATTGCCCCTCATGTCAAACGTTAGCGCACGCACCACCCCCTGCATGGGCGCCATCGCTTCAGGCCAGGCAGGTGCGGTTCTTGCCAGTTCGCTTCGCTTCGTACAGCGCCTGGTCGGCGCGCTCCAGCGCCGTCTCGATGGCTTCGCCTTCGCGGTACGCGGTCACGCCGGCCGAGAACGTCACCAGCACCTGCTTTTCTTCATGCAGGAACAGCCCGCCGCTCAATGAGCGCTGCAGGCGCGTGAGGATCTGCTGGCCCTCATCGGCCGGCGTGTCGGGCAGCAGCACGACGAACTCCTCGCCGCCATAGCGCGCCACCACGTCGGTCGGGCGCAGCGTGCGGCCCACCGTTTCGGCCAGCGCACGCAACGCTTCATCGCCGACGCCATGGCCGAGCTCGTCGTTCAGGCGCTTGAAGTTGTCGATGTCGAGCAGGCCGACCGCGAGCGCGTTGCCGCTGCGCTGATGGCCGGCGCGTAGCGCGTCGAAGGCCTGCATCAGACCGCGCCGGTTCGCGATCTGGGTCAAGGGGTCGGTGGTCACTTCATCCGACAGCCGCCGCATCTCCGACTCGAGTTCGTTGACACGCTGCGTCAGGCCGCTGGCCCGCGTGTGCTCCTCGTGCAGCCGGGCCTGGGTCTGCTGCACCAACGCCTGGACGCTGCGGCTTTCGACCACCATCTCGCGCACCACGCCGGCCAGGCTCTCGATCGAATCGGCCTGCGCAATCACCTCGGCGTAGCGGCCGACGCTGGCGTGGAAGTTGCCGGTCTGCGAGCCGAGTTCGTCGAGCTCGCTGAGCATGCGGTGGATCAGCCCCTTGAGCGAATCGCGCGCGGTCTCGCGCTCGACGCGCAAGCGGCTCTGGCGCTCACGGGTATCGCGCAGCAGCTCGCTCACGGCCCGCACGCCGCGCGCGCTCAGGCCTTCGTCGAGCGTGACGCGCATGCGGGCGCACTGGCCCTGGGCCCAGCTGTCGTTCTCGGCCAGGTCGGTCAGGCTCGCGGTCAGCTCACTGCACAGGCTGCTCAACTGGCCGAGCAGGTGGTGGCGGTGCTGCAGCACCGTGGCGGCGCGCTGGCAAAGCCGTTCGAGGGCGTCGATGAGCGCTGGCGTCGGCCCGGTTTCCTGCAGTTGCAGCAGCAGCGCCGCGAGCGCCTGCGCAACCTCGTGCTGGGCCGCGCCCTGGTCGGGCAAGGCGCGCTGCACGGTGGCGGCCAAGGTGGTCACGACACCGTTCCAGGCCGGGGCCGCTGCGGCGGCGGCTGGTGTCTCGACGCCGGCCGGCGCAGGGGCTGTATCGACGCCGGCCGGCGCAGGGGATGTCTCGACGCCGGCCAGCGCAGGGGATGTATCGACGCCGGCCAGCGCCGAGGGCTCACCATCCCAGCTGATCACCAGTTGCGTCACGCGCTGATGCAGCCGGCGCAGGTCGCTGCGGCTGCCGTCGAGCACGCGTTGCAGGCTGTCCTTCTTGCGCGCCGGGGTCCAGCCTCGGCTGCCGCGTTCCAGGCCGCGCACGATGCGCTCGATCAGCGCGGCGACGGCAGCGCCGTCAGTGGCGGCTGCGGTGGCCAGCGGCGCAAGTTCGGTCGCGCTGTCGGCAAGCGCGGCGGGCCGGGTCACGTCCATCGGCGGGCCGGATCAACCCAGCGGCTTCAGGCGCGGGTCACGGCCATCGGCAACGCGCAGCACCTCGGCGATCTCGGCCTCGCCCGCCTTGCCGATCCACGGCGCCTTGCGCGGCAGGATGGTCTGCTGCAGCCAGGTCTCGATCTCTTCCGGCGGCAGCGGCTTGCTGAACAGGAAGCCCTGCATCACGCCGCAGCCCAGCCGGTGCAGCACCTCCATCTGGCGCAGGTTCTCGACGCCCTCGGCAATCACCCGCAGGCCGAGCGACCGCGCCAGAGCGATGATGGCGGTGACGACGGCGGAGCTTTGCGGCGTCATGCCCAGGTCGCGAACGAAGCTGCGGTCGATCTTCAGTTCGCTGATCGGCAGGGTGGTCAGGTAGGCCAGCGACGAGTAGCCGGTGCCGAAGTCGTCGATCGAGATCTCCACGCCGATCTCGTTCAAGCGGTGCAGCGCCGGGATGACGTTCTGCAGGTCTTTCATCAGCCCGGTCTCGGTGATCTCGAGCTCGATCGCGTGGTGCGGCACGCCGTAGGTGGTGACGGCGTTGTGGATGTACTCGACCAGGTCGCTGCGCTCAAAGAGTCGGTTCGGCAGGTTGACCGCGATCGAGTCAGCGAAGCCGAAGCTGTCTTGCCAGATGCGCGCCTGGCGCGCCGCCTCGCGGATCGCCCATTCGCTGATCGGCACGATCAGGCCGGTCTCTTCGGCGAGCGGAATGAAGTCGCCCGGCGGCACCAGCACACCGTTTCGGCGCCAGCGCATCAAGGCTTCGGCGCCGACCATCTTGGCGCCGCGCACATCGACCTTCGGCTGGTAGTGCAACACCAGTTCGTTGCGTTCGATGGCCTTGTGCAGCGCGCTCTCGAGTTCGAGCTTCTCGCGTCCCTGGCCGGCCAGCGCCGGGCGGTACATCGACGACGAATTGCGCCCGGTCGACTTGACCGAATACATCGCCACATCGGCGTTGCGCAGCAGGTCGGCCACGCTCAGGCCGTCGCGCGGGTACAGCGCGATGCCCACGCTGGCAGTGACAAAGCATTCCTGGCCGCCGACGATGATGGGCTCGCGCATCAGGTCGAGGATGCGGGAGGCCACGCGCTCGGCGTCGCGCTCGTCGACCACCTCGGGCAGCAGGGCCACGAACTCGTCGCCACCGTAGCGGCCGACCGCCTCCAGCGAGCGGTGCGAGCGCGTTCCGAGCGACTCGATCGACGCGTCGGTGACCTGGTCGGAGTGGCGCACGCAGGAGCGCAGTCGCCGCGCCACCTCCATCAGCAACTCGTCGCCGGCGCCGTGGCCGAGCGTGTCGTTGATGACCTTGAAACGGTCGAGGTCGATCAGCAGCAGCGCTGCCTGGTGGTTCAGGCGCCGAGCGTATTCCAGCGCCCGCTCGGCACGCCAGATCAGCTGGCGCCGGTTCGGCAGGCCGGTGAGCACATCGAAATTCGCCAGGTGGCGGATCTTGTCCTCGGCCAGCCGGCGGTCGGTCACGTCCTGGACGATGCCGCTGTAGCCGATCAGCGCGCCCTGCTCGCTGAACTCGGGTTCGGCCTCGACGTGGACGATGCGCTGGCGGCCGTCGCGCAAGGTCGCGGGGATGTCGGTGGCCAGCACGGTGCTGTGCTTCATCACCTCGTGCAGCACGGCGACCAGGCCGCTGCGGTCGTCCTTCGACAACATCCGCAGCAGCGGGCGAAATGCCAGCCCGTCGTGCGGGCCGAGGCCGAACACACGCAGCCCCTCGATCGAGAACACCAGCCCGCCATGGCCGCGGCGCCAGTCGAAACTGCCCATCCGCGCCAGGTCTTGGGCACGCGCCAGGCGCGACTTGCTGTGTTCGAGTTCGGCCCGCACGCGCGCCGCACGCAGCAGGTAGCGCAGCCGCCCCGACAACAGCCGCCACTGCGTCGACTTGACGAAAAAGTCGGACGCGCCGGCCTCGTAGGCGCGGGTGATCGAAGCGTCGTCGTCCAGGCCGGTGAGCACCAGCACCGGCAGTGATTCCAGACCCGGCAGCACGCGCAGTTCGCGGCAAGTCTGGAAGCCGTCCATGCCGGGCATCAGCGCGTCGAGCACGACCACATCGGGCAGCCAGCCGGCAAGCAGCTCGAGGGCCCGTTCGCCGCTCGGCGCTTCGGTGACCGAGAAGCCCTGCTCGCGCAGCGCGATTGACGTGAGCAGGAGGTTCACGTCATCGTCATCGACGAGCAGCACCTTCGGCTGCTCGGAAAGGTCTTCGTCGAAGTGCAGGCTTGGCGGCGTCATGGCGGGCCGTTCGGCAGCAGCCGCTCGATGGCGCGCAGGGCCGCGGCGAGGTCCTGGCGCAGCGTGTCAAGGTCGGCGTCCAGGCTGGCGGGGTTCAGGTCGTGCGTCGCGGTGTCCCGGATCAGGGCTTCGATCCGGGCGCAGTGCTGCGACAGGGCCAGCGCACCGATGCTGGCCGACGACGACTTGAGCGTATGAGCGACCAGCCGGATCGCTTTGCAGTCACCACCGATCTGAGCTGCGTCGAGCTGTGACAGGAGCCGATCTGCCGAAACCCGGAAGGCCGTCAACACGCGTTCCAGCAGCCGGCTCTGACCGGTCGGGTCAAGCGTGGCAAGGCGCGCCAGAGCGGCGGCATCGAGACCTGCCGCCGGCGCTTCCGCGACGGCTGCCCGCAGCCCGTCGCCGGCGGGTGCAACGGCAAAGGCAGCGGCGGCCGGCGAGTCGGTCGGGGTGGGCGGGCGCGAACGCGAAATCAACATGGCGTGTTGGTGATTTTGCCGTAAGGAGTCGGGGTAAACGTCATCGCCATGCGGTCGCAGGAACACCCTGCGGGTTATGCCACCGTCGGTCGGCAAGCCGATGCGGGCCGGAGATTGTGTCGCACCCAAAGGCAGCGAGCCGCACTGGCGGGCGCCACGCACTCAGGCGCATGGCTGGTTTTCGACTGCCAGAGCGAAAACTTGAACGCATCACAAACGACCGCGCGATCGCCGCCCGCAACCCCGGTGCCGCCGATTCGCGTCCTTACAATCTGCCGATGAACAGCGCCGACGGCACCCCTTCGGGCCTGGGGCCACCGATGCGGTGGCGGGCCGCGCAGGTGGCGACCATCGCGCTGCTGCTTGCGTCGCCGCCCACCGTGCTGGCCGCGGCCACGGTCGCATCGACGCCGCCGGCCGGCTCCGGTTCGGCGCTGACTGCCGCGCTGTGGGGCCCGCTGCTGATGGTCAGCGGCGCGGGGCTGGGGCTGCTGTTCGCGCGCCAGCAGCGCCGTGCAGCGGCCGAATTGCGCGAGGCCCGCGAGCGGCTGCGCTGCATCGACGAGCTGCTCGATGTGTGGCAATGGCAGACCGACGCGCAGCACCGGCTGGTGCTGCTCAGCCCGCCGCGCAGCGCGCCGGCCGCCGACTGGCTGGCGGCCCGGCCGGGTACCTTGCTCTGGCAGCACTTCGATGCCGCCGACGAAGCAGCGCTGCGGGCGCGGCTCGCAAGCCAGGCACCGCTCGATGAGCTGGACGTGCAGGACTCCGCCGCCCCCGGCGGACCGCGCCGCTTCAGTTTGCGCGGCCGGCCGCGCAGCGATGCGGCGGGGCAGTTCGCCGGCTACCAGGGGCTGCTGCGAGAAGCCTTGCCGATGGCCATCGAGGCCGATGCTGTGCGCGCCACCACGCCGCAAGCCACACTGATCGCGCTACCCGCCGACAGCGGCGCCACAGCGCTGGATGCCGGCGCGCTCGAGGCCGATCACGAGTCGTTCAACTTCAGCGTCTCGCACGACCTGCGGGCGCCGATCCGTGTCGTCGAGGGCTTCACGAAAATCATCAAGGAAGACTACGGCCGGCTGCTCGACCGGGTCGGCAACGACCACCTCGACCGCGTGCTCGGCGCCGCCGCGCGCATGAACAACATGATCGACGCGCTGCTGGCGTTGTCGAAGCTGTCGTCGCAGCCGCTGGCCCGCCAACCGGTCAACCTGTCGCAGCTCGCCGCCTACGTGGCCGACGATCTGCGCCGCCAGTGGCCCGAGCGCGAGGTGCAGATCGACATTGAACCCGGCCTGCTGGTGCAGGGCGACCCGACCCTGCTGCGCGTGGTGATCGAGAACCTGCTCGGCAACGCCTGGAAGTACAGCGCCAAGGCCGCGCAGCCGCAGATCGCGCTGCGGCAGCGGTCGACCGACGCCGACACCTTCACGGTGTGCGACAACGGCGCCGGCTTCGACATGCGCTTCGCAGACCGGCTGTTCGGCGTGTTCCAGCGCCTTCACAGCGCCAGCGATTTTCCGGGCACTGGCGTCGGCCTGGCGTCGGTGCGGCGCATCGTGCGCCGCCATGGCGGCGAGATCTGGGGAGAAGCCGAAGTGAACTGCGGCGCCAGCTTCCACTTCTCTTTGCCGCAGGTGCAGAGGCCGTGAAAACGAATTCATTCACCGCAGAGTAACGGAGTTGACGGAGTTGCCGCAGAGTTGAGACAGATTAAAACAGATTGAAATGACTCTGCGCCAACTCCGCTAACTCCCAAACTCAGCGGTGAATGAATTGGCCCTTGATCTTCGATCCTCTCAAGGCCAGCTTCAATCGCGGTCCGGCAAGGCCAGCATCTCGACCGCTTCAAGCACCCGCCGCGCCTGCTTGTCGAGCGAACGGCGTTCGGTGGTGGCCAGGCGTTGCAGGCGTTCCAGCGCAGCGGCGCGGGGCAGCGAAAAACGCTGCATGAAGATGCCGGTGGCAATCAGCGATTCGGGCCCGGCAGCCGCATCCGCAGGCGGGTCGGTCGCAACCAGCACTGCGGCCCCGGCAGCTTCCGCGCGGCGCGTCTGCAAGGCTACCAGCGCGGTCGCGACCACCGGCAGGATCTGGCCGATGTCGAGCGGCTTGACGAGGTAGGCCACCGCGCCCAACGCCTTCACCTGGGCCACCGTCTGCGGGTCGGAGAAGGCCGACAGGAACATGAACGGCACCTGCGTGTGCTCGCGCAGGTAGGCGGCCACATCGAAGCCGCTTCTGCCCTGCATGCGGATGTCAAGCAGCGCCAGGTCGGGCCGGTGTTCGTGGGCGAGCAGGATTGCGTCATCGCCGTTGTCGGCATCGATGACCTCGTGGCCGGCTTGCGCCAGGCCGTGCGCCAGGGTCGCCAACACCAGCCGGTCGTCGTCAACGACCAGGATCTTGCCCTTCAGGTTCTGCATCATTGGAGGTTCCAGGGACTCGTTGCCGTCGCACGCCGGGGCAGCGTGGCGATTGTCGGTGAAACGGCGCAGGGTCAGGCCGGGCGGTCAAGTCGTCAGCGTGCGCACCACGCTCGGCGGCCGCAGCGCCACCGTGGCCACCACGCGATCGCCGTGCTGGGCCAGCGCGAGGCTGGCGCTGCGCCTGGGCAGCAGCGCACGCACCAGACCCAGGCCGGAGACGCCGCTCGGAATGCGCGTTAGGCTGAAGCCGACAGGCAAGCTGGCCCGGTTCGAAACCCGCAGCTGCAAGCCGTTGGCATCGATGCCATCACTGCAGTCCAGCGTGCACAGCACCTCGTCGGCATCGTCGGCGGCGACCACCGCAGCCACCCCCACCGCCTGCGCCGCCGCGCTGTGCTTGACGGCATTCGTCAACAGCTCGTTCAGGGTCAGTGCGATCGGGATCGATTCGGCCTCCGGCAGCAGCCACTCGGGCGCAGCCGCTCCGATCACCTCGAAGCGGATCGCCCGGCCGAAGGTGCGCTGCACCGACTCGGCGATGGCCCGCGCCACGCTGACGAGTTGCAGCGGCCCGCTCGCACCGACCTGCAGGCCATAGACCTGCGCGATCGCCTGCACCTGGCTCACCACCTCGGCCATCGCGCCAGCGACCTCGGGCTTGCGCTGGGCGATCTGCTGCAACAGCCCGGCCACGCCCTGCAGGTTGTTCTTGATCCGGTGATGCACTTCCTTGACCAGCATGTCGCGCTGCGCGATGGCCGCGTCGAAGCGCGCCTCCTGCGCGGCGCGCTGTTCGGTCACGTCGGTTGCGACCAGCAGCAACTGGTCCGGCGGTGCACCGGGGAGCTCGGCCAGCGGCAGGTAGCGCGCGTCCCAGATGCGCAGCTCGCCATCGCTACCACCCCCGCCTTCGACGCGGTATTCGTGCGCCGTCACTTCGGTCGAGGCCAGCGCCTGCTCCATGTCGAGGCGCCGCTGCGCGGCCAGCGCGGGCCCGAAGATCTGCTCCGGTGTGCGCCCGATCAGCGCTGCCGGCGTGGTGTTCGCATCGTTCGCCGCGACCTCGTTGACCTGCAGGATCTTCAGGGTGCGCGCGTCGCGCAGCGTGATCGCCAGCGGCGCTGCTTCAATGATGCGCTGCAGTTGCGACTGCGCCTGCGACATGCGGGCCTCGGCCTCGCGCCGGCGTTCGATGTCGAGCAGCGCGTAGGTCAGCTGGCGGCCCGTCGACACGACGTTGCCGACGATCCAGAACGCGCGCCCGTCGCGCGCCTGGACCCGGCATTCGAAGGTCTCGGCCTCGCCCTCAACCAGCTCGCTCAGGTAGTCGGTGCGCCGGAACGGGTGCTCGGCCTCGGGCGTGGCGACGGTAGCGATCGGCAGGTTCATGAAGTCGGCCAGATCCCCGCCGAACATGCGGCGCGCCGAACGGTTCATCCACTCGATGCCGCGCGGCCCGACGGTGACGATGCCCACCAGCACCGAGTCGAGGATCGAGCGCGTGCGGTCGGCCTGTGTTGCCACCGCGCGCTCGGCCCGATGCCGCGCATCGACATCGACGTACGAGGCGATGATGCCGCCGGCCGCATCGCCGGCCACCACCAGCCGCTTGCTGACCTGCACCCACAGGCGCCGGCCGTCGCGGCGGCGCAGTTGGCGCTCGCCGTTCCAGTGGCCGGCGCGCTTCAGTTCGAGTTCCTGCTGCGGCCAGAGCCGCTCGAATTCGGCGTTATCTACAAACAGGTCAACAAGAGGCAGGGCCGACAAGTCGGCCACGGTGTAGCCGGCCAGCCGCGCCAGCGCCTCATTCGCGCGCTGCAGCCGGCCGTCGCGCAGGAACGCGATGCCCACACCCGACAGGCTGAACATCAGTTCGCGGTCCCGCGCCAGCGTCTCGAGCTCGCGCTGCTGGGTCTTCAGGCGCGTCACGTCGGCGAGCACGGCGATGGCCTCGGGCGCCGCGCTGGCCGGCCCGACCCGCCGCACCGACAGCGAATACCAGCGGCTGCCGCGGCGCCGCCCGGCGCTGACGATCTCGAACTCGGTCTCGTAGACCGGGCCGGCGGCCAGCGCCGCGCGGGCTTGCGCGGCGATGCCTTCGGTCGGCGCATGGGCATCGAACAAGCGCTGCAGGCTGGCGCCCGTGATCGAGCCCGTCATCGAACCCGCACGCAGGCCCAACATCGCCTCGAAGCGGCGGTTGCAGCGCACCAGCAGGTCGCCGCGCAGGTAGGCAATGCCGGCGGTCGTGCTTTCGAGAATCGTGCTCAGCTCGCGCAGCAGTTGCTCGCTGCGCTGCTGGCTCTGGTGCTGCTCGGTCACGTCGAGCGTGACCACCGAGGTGGTGCGTTTGCCCGACGCCAGCGTCGCCGGCTCGACCCGCGTCAGCAGCCAGCGCTGGCCCAGATCGGGATGGCGGATCGCGTAGCGCACCTCGGCGCGCTCGGCATGGCGCAGCGCCGATTGAAGGCGCTCGAACTCGGGCAGGGACTCGGGCATCACCACATCGCGGCCGATCGCCTGCAAGGCCGCCGACGGCGCGGCGCCGGCGCTCGCAGGGTTCGCCGCAGGCCGCTGCCGGACCCAGCCCGACGACTCCTGGAAGGTCGCCAGACCGATGCCGGCGGTGTCCATCAGCGCCCCGATCTGGGTCTGCGCCAGATCGCGTTCCTCTTCGACGCTGCGGTCTTGCACCACCGCCATGAAGCGCTGCTGGCCCCCCGCCGTGCGGTAGCTGCGCAGCGCAGCGCGCAGCGGCCGGGCCGGCCCGCCGGCCAGCGTGACCCAGCCTTCACGGTGCAGCGGCGCCGGACCGCTGGCGCCGCCGGTGGCCACAGTGCCGACCCCGGCGGGCTCAACCGGCGCCAGCAACTCGCGCAGCCCCGCCGGCGCGTCGGCAAGCGACACCGGCAGCGTGCCCACGAGCGTGTCGAAGGTCGGGTTCGTGCGCAGCAGCAAGCCCTGGGCATCGAACAGCACCATGCCGACCGGGCTGATGTCGAACCAGTCGTCGATTTCGCGCAGCGAGCGGTCGGCACGTTCGCGGGCCACATGCTCGGCGGTGGCGTCTTGCAGCACGGCAAGGTAGACCGTCTGGCCCTGATCGCTGACGAGCACGCGGCGCGTCACCCGGTAGCGGCGTTCGCGCCCGCTCGCATCGAGCAGCCGCCCTTCGGTCAGCGCCAGCTCGTCGTCGCGGCCGGCGCTGCTGCGCAACACGGCGCGGCTCGCCTCGATGCCGGGCCAGTCTTCCTCGGGCCGCAGTTCCTTGGCATCACGACCGACGAGCTGCTCGCGAGCGAAACCGGTGAAGTCGAGAAAGGCCGGGTTCGCATCGATGATGCGGAACTGCAGGTCTTGCAGCAGTGCCGGGAACGGCGACTCCCAAAAGATGGCGATGGTCTCGCGCAGGCTGGAAGCCGTCATCGCGTGCGGCGCGGCGAGCGGCACCGGGCCGGCCGCAGCAGGTACCGCCACCGGCACCGCCACGGCCACCGCCCCCGCCCGGCCCGGCGCGTCGCGGGCTCCGGGCGACAGGTGAAGGGCACCGTGTTTCGAATCGAGCCGGCGCCACGCAATGGTCAGGGTGCGTCCGTCCGCCAGCCGCACCGGCGGCGGCGCCGAGGTGCGCGCCAGGCCGACGCTGGCACGCTTCAACCAGCCGATCGCGGCCGCGCCGAGCGGGCCTTCCAGCTGGTCGATCGACATGCCCGCCTCGCACGGCAGCCAGCGCAGCGCGGCGGTGTTCGCCAGCACCACGCGGCCGGCCGCATCGAACACCACCACCGCGTCCGACAACAGGTCGAAGAACTCACGCCAGCCGGGCGCATCGCTCCAGGCGGCGATGGGGTTCACTCCAGGCTACTCCAGGCTGCTGGCGGCCATCGCAGCCCGCAACTGGGCCCGGTTGATCTCGCCCACACCCATCATCAGGCGCTCGGCGGCCTCGCGGAAGTCGAACAGCGATTCGCTCTCGGCCGCCCTCACCACGTCCATGTAGGGCTGGAACGGGCCGGCGCCGTCGACCAGGGTCTGGCGCACGCGCTCGGGCACCGGAATGGTGTCGAGCAGCGCCTCGAAGGGCTGCTGGAACATCCGGTCGAGGAGCGAGAACACACCGCAGATGAACATCTCGCTGCGCATCTCTTCGTCGCCGGTGCCGCGCGCCAGTTCCTCCATCAGCAGGCCGCGGCGCACCGCAGCGAACATCACCGGCTTCAGGTTCACGTCCTTGCTGGCAGTGGCCAGCAGCAGCGCCAGCCAGCGCTTCAGCCGCTGGTAGCCGAGCAACATGATGGCGTGGCGGAACGAGCTGACCTCGACGCGCAGGCCGAAGGCCGGCGAGTTGATGTAGCGCAGCAGCTTGAAGGCCAGCGTGGGGTCGCGCTTCAGCGTGTTCTCGAGCTTTTCGATCGCCGCCTCGGTGTCGACCTGGCGGATCAGCTCGACGATGATCTGCATGCCCGACGCCGCCGTGCTGGCGCGCGAGCCGCTGGCCTTCACCGCATCATCGATCGGCCAGCCGAGCACGGCGTGTGCGCCGCGCGCGAAGCTGGCCTCCATCTCGACCACCGTGCGCACGCCCGATTGCACATGCGGCATGCTGCGCAGCACGCCGGCCGGCGCGCTTGAATCGGCGACGCGGCGGTCGTCGCTCAGGTCGATGATCGAGTACTTGAAGCACGGCAGCACGGCACGCGGCAACTCGCGCAGCGGCCTGCCCTTCAGCAGCAAGGTGCTGCCGCTTGCATGCAGCGCGCACAGCGCGTCGGACTGGTCCGGATCGGCCGCCATGAAGGCCGGCACCTCGACCATCAGGTTCTCGGCCATGCCGGCCCGCAGCAGGTCTTGCAGCAGGGTTTCGCTGACCACGTTGAGCGACACGCGTCCACCCGTGGCCGGCCACACCTCAGCCACCGCGGCCAGCAGCTGGGCGGCGTCGAGCACGGCGTCCGGGCGCATCGGGAAGACGGTCAGGCGGGTGGCAGAGACGGCCCGGTTGCGGTCGATGAAAGCCGAGTAGCCGAGCGCGACCTGGTTCAGGATGCCGGGCGCCGCAGCGGCCTTGCGCAGGTCGGCCTCGGTGTGGGTGCCGGTATCGGTTGCGATGTCGTAAGCCATGTCGTGCCTCAGCTTGAAGCGTGAGCGTAGGTCTGTGTTAATCGACGGTCAGCGGGGAAGAGCCAACTCACTCACCGCAGAGGCGCAGTGGGCGCAGAGGTCCGCAGAGAAGACATCCAAATTTTTCTTACTCTGCGCAACTCTGCGTCACTCCGCGCCTCTGCGGTGAATGAGTTGTCTCTTGCATTCAAGACCAAACCGCCATCAACCATTCACGTAGTTGAAGAGCGACAAACGCTGCACCATCGAATACGCCTTCAGCGCCGCATCGTAGCCGGTCTGGCGGTTTGCGAACTCTGAAATCGCCTGCGTCATGTCGAGGTCCTCGGCGTTCGAGCGCTCGGTCTGGCTCGACAGTTTCAGGGCCGACAAGCGCTCGGTCACGCGGTCGATGCGGTTCATCGTCGCGCCCACCTGGCTGCGCCCGGCCAGGCTCTGGCCGAGCACCGAATCGAGGTTGCTCAGGTTCACCGCATTCGCTTGCGCGATCTGGGTGGTGCTGCGGTTGCGCGTCTTCAGGCCGGCCGCCGCCTGGTCGAGCACGTCGAACACGCTCAGGCTCGACGTCGATGGCGCGAGCTGGAACACATCGCCGTTGGCCGGCGCGCCGGTGATCGTCGTCGCCATGCCATCGACCTGGATCGACTGACCCGACGCATAGGCAACATTCGACTGCGCCGTCGGCAAACCGTCTTTCAACACCGAGTAAGTGGTGGCCCCGGCGACCACCGAGAAGTCGATGCGGTAGGTCGAGCCGGTGAGTGCCGCCGGATTGTTCACGCTGCCGGCACCGATCACCGCGCTGCCGGTGCTGACGACGGCGCGGGTCTCGAACACGCCGTTGCCGGTGCGCGCCTGCATCCAGGTCGATTCGCCGTCCATCGTCAACGGCAAGGCTTCGCCGGACGCCGCCTGCATGGCGCCGGTCGTGCCGCGAAACTGCACGCCGCCGGGCGCGTCGATGAAGGGCGGCTGATTCGCGCCCTGGCCGCCGAAGAGGTAGGTGCCGGCGCCGTCGCTGCGGTTCGCGACCGCCAGCAATTCGCTGCGCAAGTCGGCGATGCGGGCCGCGACGACGCTGCGCTCGGCATCGGTGTAGGTGGCGTTGCCGGCCGAGACGATCGCCTCGCGCGCGGCCTGCAGCAACTCGCCGGCATTGCCGAGCGCGCTGTCGGTCAGGGCCATCGCATTGTTGCTGGCATCGACGGCGCGCTGGCTCGACACGCTGCGCCGTTCCGTCGCCAGCGCGCGCTCGGCGCGGGCGGCAGCGGCCGGGTCGTCGCTGGCGCGGTTGACGCGCTTGCCCGAGGTCATCTGTTCCTGCGTCTGGCTCAGCGAGGCCTGGCGGTTGACGAGCGATTCGAGCGAGGTGGCGTAGCTGTTGGCGGTGCTGGTGCGCATGGGAATCCTGCTTCGATCTGATGGGGTCTGGCCGAGTCGGCTTGAATGAATTCGGCGCGAGTGAAATTGACGGGAGTGGAATCGACTGACGTGAGGTCAGCTGCAATGAACCTAGCGCGCGAGCTGCAGCATCGTGTCGAAGACCGACTGCGCGACCTGCAGCATCTTCGCCGCCGCCTGGTAGCTTTGCTGGAACTGGATCAGCCGCGCCGCCTCTTCATCGAGGTTCACGCCGGCCTTGTTGGCGCGCGCCGATTCGGCATCGGCCGCGACGCCGCCCGAGATCCCCGCCGCCGTCTTGCTGCCCTGCACGCGCACGCCGACGCTGGCGATCGCGCTCGCATAGGCGTCGGTGACGCTCAGCGGGCTGCCGCCACTGCCACCGCCACCACCGCCCGGCCCGAGCGTGGCGACGATGCCGGCCTTGCCCAGGCCGACCATCGCCAGCGCGTTGCCGTTGTTGCCGGCCACTGCCACGGTGGGTGCCACGGCCAGCGTGTCGCCACTGCGCGGCACGCCGTCCAGGCGCAGCTCGAAGCCGTTCAGGCTGATCGGCGCGCCCGCCGTCCAGGTGCCGGTGCCGCTGCTGCCGTCGCTCAGGCTCCAGTTGTAGTCGCCCGTGTTCGACGTGAACGCAATGCTCGCCGACAGGCTGGCGTTGTAGTTCGGGTTCACGGCCGCCAGGGATGCGATCGTCGCCACGCCGGTGTTGTTCACGCCCAGGCTGGCGGTGAAGGGCGCGGCGGCCGCAATGCCGCGCGGGCTGGCGAGCACGGCTGTCATGGTCTGCGCGGCGCTGGCCACCGGTTGCAGCAGGAACCGATCGCCGGCGATGGCCGTGCCGGCGGTGAGCTGCACGGCCATGCCATCGAGCTGGATGCCAGCCGCCAGTTGCGCCGGTGACCACGGGTTGCCGGCGGCGGCCTGGCCGTCGGCCAGGCGTGTGATGCGGTAGTTCGTGCCGTCGAAGTCGAGCGCGTAGTCGCTCGCCTGGACCTGCGTTGCATCAGTCACCGCCAGGCTCAGGCGGGCCGTGCCGGCGTTGTTCGCGGCGCCCAGCACGCGCGCCGCGTCGAGCGCGAAGATCGGCGCGCCGCGGCCTGCGGGCTGGCCGAGGTCGAGGCCGAGCGACTGCTGCAGGTTGACCTTGCCGCTGATCGCGGTGGCCATCTGGCCGAGCAGGTTGCGGGCCGTCGTCAGGTCGTCGTTCTGGAATTTCAGCAGGCCCGAGATCGAGCCGCCGGCCAGCGAGTCTTGCGGCACGAGGCGGGTCACGCTGCCTTCGCGCAGGCCGAGCTGCACCTTCGCGGCATCGAACGTGTCGGCATCGGCCGACAGCACGTTGGCGGTCGCGCCCAGCACCAGGTTCTGGCCGCCGCCGATGAACAGGCCGACGCTGCCGTCGTCCGCGCTCAAGGTCGTCACGTTGATGAGCTTGGAGAGCTGGCTCACGACGTGATCGCGCTCGTCGAGCAACTGATTCGGCGTCTGGCCGGTGCCGCGGGTCTGGGCGATGCCCTGGTTCAGTCGCGCGACCTGGCCGGCCAGCGCATTGACGCTGGCCACCGTCGCCTTCAGGTCCTGCGAGACGCCGGCCTGCAAGGCATTCAGCTGGTCGCCGACATGGGTGAAACGCGCCGCCACTTCCTTCGCGTTGCTGAGCACGACCTGGCGGGCCGGGGCATCGGCCGGGTTGTTGGCGAGGTCGGCAAAGGAGTTCATGAACTCGCCCGCCGCGTAGCCCACGCCGGCGCTGCCGATCGGGAAAAAGTTCTCGAGCTGGGCCAGCTTGTCGAGCCGCGCCGCATCGGCCGCCGCGGTCGAGCCGGTGGCCACGGCGTGGTGCGTCAGGTACTGGTCGTAGGCCCGCGTCACGGTGACCACGTTCACGCCCTTGCCGAAGAAGCCGGCACCGGTGAACTGGCCGGGCGCGTCGGCGAGCTGCACCTCCTGGTGCGAATAGCCGGCCGTGTTGGCATTGGCAATGTTGTTGCCGGTGGTCTGCAAGGCAGCGTAGTTGGCGAACATCGCCGACTTGCCGATCGACATCAGGGCGGACATGCGGGGCTCGCTTTCAGGCCAGGGTCTGCGCGCTCGCCGGCAACGCCGGTGAGACCGGCGCGGTCGTGAAGACGGCCGCACGCTGCAGCCGCAAGGTGGTGTTGATGACGCGCGTCAGCTTGTCGGCATAGGCCGGGTCGGTGGCGTAGCCGGCCCGTTGCAGGCCTTGCGCAAAGCCTTGCGCGCTGGCTTGCAGACTGCCCTGAACGCTGCTGGAGGCAGTGACCACGTTCGCGTAGCGCGGGTTGTTCTTCATCAGATTCGCATAGTCGCGAAACGACGCTTCGTAGCTCGCATAGGCGCGAAACTTCGCAACCACCTTGCGCGGCTGGCCGTCGACCACCTCGGTCGTCGTGACCTGTGCGGTCGGGCCCTTCCAGCCGGCACCGGCCTTGATGCCGAACAGGTTGAACGAGGTCGAGCCATCGGCGTTGCGAATCTCGTGCCTGCCCCAGCCCGACTCGTGCGCGGCCTGCGCCACCATGAAGGTGGCCGGGATGCCGGTCTCGGCCTCGGCCGCACTGGCCGACGTTTGATGGCGCAGCAGGAAGGCTTCCTGGTTCGGCTTGGCACTGGCCGCTGCGGCGCCGCGTGCGGGTGCGCCGGCCGCGCTGGCGGCGGGCATGACGGTCAACTCGGCGCCCTGCCCTTTCGCGCCCTGGCCGCTCGTGCCGGCCGCGATGCCGCTCATCTGCCGTTCCAGCTGCCGCGCGATCACATCGGCGAGGCCGCCGGGCAGCCCGGTCACCTGGTTCGCGAACTGGGTGTCGAGCATTTCGGTGCCCATCTGCGTGCCGGCGTTGTCGAGCATGCCGGTGGCCAGCGTCGACTCGCGCATGCTCTTCATCAACTGCTGCATGAAGAGCGCCTCGAACTGCTTCGCGGCGGCCTTGATGACCGACTTCGGGTCACTCGATGCGCGCGCCCGCAGCGCGTTCGCGGCCGGGTCGCGGATCGCGTCGAGCGCGCCGGCGTCCAGGCCCGCACTCATCGGCAGGCGCATCGAAGTGCCGTCGATCGCCATGCTCAGATCACCTCGATCTCGGCGTTCAGTGCGCCGGCCGTCTTCATTGCCTGCAGGATCGCAAGCAGATCTTGCGGCGTGGCGCCGAGCGAGGCCAGCGCCTTCACCACATCGGCCAGCTTGCTGCTGGCCGGCAGCTGGATCAGCGAGCCCGGCTCCTGGCGGATCGTGATGTCGGCCTTGTCTTTCGACACCGTGGTGCCGCCTGCAAACGCGTTAGGCTGGCTCACGACTGGCGTCGAGTTGATCGTCACCGTCAGGTTGCCGTGGGCCACGGCGCAGGCGTTCAGGGTCACGGTCTGGTTCACCACCACCGAGCCGGTGCGGGCGTTGATCACGACCTTGGCGGCGGGTGCGGCCAGGTCGAGCGGCAGGTTCTCGATGTCGGCCATGAAGGCGACGCGCGCGTCCGGGCTCGGCGGCATGCGCACGCGCACGACCCGGCCGTCCATCGCCTGCGCGGTGCCGGCGCCCATGCGCGCATTGACGGCGCGCGCCACTTCGCGGGCGGTGTTGTAGTCGTTCGCGTTCAGGTCGAGTTGCAGGTACTCGCCCTGCAACAGCGGCGTGGCCACGGCGCGTTCCACGGTCGCGCCTTCGGGCACGCGGCCGGCGCTCAAGTGGTTGATCTGGACCTTCGAGCCGGCCGCCGAGGCGCCAGCGCCGGCCACGATCAGATTGCCTTGTGCGAGTGCGTAGATCTGGCCGTCGGCGCCCTTCAGCGGCGTGGCGATCAGCGTGCCGCCGCGCAGCGACTTGGCGTTGCCGAGCGACGAAACATTCACGTCGATCTGCTGCCCCGGCTGCGCGAAAGGCGGCAGTTGCGCCGTCACCATCACGGCCGCGACGTTCTTCAACTGCATGCTGGTACCGGCCGGCACCGTCACGCCCATCTGCTGCAGCAAGGCGTTGATGCTCTGGGTCGTGAACGGGGTCGAGGTG
>JANXZA010000242.1 GCA_025355745.1 Rhizobacter sp.
GCTTCGCCGCTTCATCGCGCTCTTGCGCGAACAGTTCTTCGAGCTGTTGGCGGCCCTGCTTGGCGGCGGCGATGAGCTTGGCTTCGTCCTTGCGGTGCGGCGCCATCTTGAGCAACTGATCGACGTTGTGGCGCCGGAAGCGCAGCGCCAGCGTGCGCGCCTGGTGGCGCTCCCAGCCCAGCACTTCGAGCACGCTGCGCGCGCTCATCAGCGCCGAGTCGAGGGTCTCGCGTTCGATCATCTTCACGCCCAGGTCGTGCAGCTCGAAGTAGTGGCGCACGTTGCGGGCGCGGGCCACCACCGTCAGGTTCGGGAAGTTGTCGCGCACCATCTTCGCCACCTCCACGCTCTGCGCCACATCGTCGATCGCCAGCACCAGGATCTTCGCACTGGCGGCACCGGCGGTGCGCATGAGGTCGAGCCGCTTGGCATCGCCGTAGAACACGCGCCAGCCGAACTTGCGCATCGCTTCAATCGCCTCGGGGTCGATGTCGAGAATCGTCGGCTTGATGCCGTTCGCGTACAGCATGCGGCCCACGACCTGGCCGTAGCGGCCGAAGCCGGCAATGATCACGGCCTGGTGCTGCGGCTGGTCGATCTCGGCCATCGTCGCTCGGCCCTGGCCGGCCAGCAACGGGATCAGCCAGCGGTCGGCCGCCACCAGAAGCAGCGGCGTGACGAGCATCGAGATCGCCACCGCCGCGACCAGCAGCGACGCGGCCGGCGCGTCGATCACGCCGGCCTGCGCGGCGGTCTGGAACACCACGAAGCCGAACTCGCCGCCCTGCGCGAGCAGGATGATGTAGACCGGCCGCTCGGGCCGAGGCAGGGCCGTCAGGCGGCCGATGCCCCACAGCACGGCGGCCTTCAGCAGCAGAAAGCCGAGCACCACGGCGGCGATCAGCAGCGGCTGGGCCAGCACCACTGCGAAGTCGATGCTCATGCCGACGGCAATGAAGAACAGGCCGAGCAGCAGGCCCTTGAACGGCTCGATGTCGGTCTCGAGCTCGCGCCGGTATTCGCTCTCGGCCAGCAGCACGCCGGCCAGGAAGGCGCCCAGGGCCATCGACAAGCCGACCGTCTGCATCAGCGCGGCGGTGGCCACCACCAGCAGCAGCGACGCTGCCGTGAAGATCTCGGGCGTGGCGCTGCGCGCGATCCAGCGCAGCGCGGGGCGGATCAGCAGCCGACCGCCGAGCACGATGGCGGCGATGACGCCGAGCGCCTTGGCCGCGCCGAGCCAGCCGCTGCCGTCGGCATGCGCCTGGCCCGCCGCCAGCAGCGGCAGCAGCGCCAGGATCGGGATGGCCGCCACGTCCTGCAGCAGCGCGACACTGAGCACGCTCTGGCCCGAGGTGGTGTTCATCAGGCTGCGTTCGTTCAGCACCCCCAGGCCGATGGCGGTGGACGACATGGCCAGGCCGAGGGCGGCGACCAGCGCGATGCGCCAGTCGAGCCCGCACGCCATCGCCACGCCGACCATCAGCGCCGCCGAGCCGAACAGCTGCACGCTGCCCCAGCCGAAGATCGGCTTGCGCAGTTGCCACAGGCGTTTCGGCTCCAGCTCCAGGCCGACCAGAAACAGCATCAGCACCACGCCGAACTCGGAGAAGCTGAGCATCTCCTGCGGGTTGGTGACGAGCTTCAGGCCCCACGGCCCGATCAGGATGCCGGCGCCGAGGTAGCCGATGATCGAGCCGAGGCCGAAGAACTTCGCGAGCGGCACCGCGAGCACGGCGGCGGCCAGATAGATCAACGGCCCGTTGAGCCAGGAACCGTGCTCCATCATGGCGCCCCTCGCCCGCCGGGTACGTCGGTCGCCCCCCCGAGGGGCTGCGGGCCGGCTTGGGAGCGGCCCAGCGCTCGAGCCGCAGCCGCCTGATCAGGGTCGTGATCATCGGGCCGCGCATCTTCGGGCACGCGTTGCGACAGGCCGTAGAGCAACGCATCGAGTTCGGGCCAGTGCGGATGGCTGGCGAGCCGGTCGGCATAGACCTGGACATGCGCGGCCACCTCGGCCTCGTCGGCGCGGTGCGCACCGTGCAGCAGCAGGGGCGGCAGGAAGCGCATGCCGCACAGCGCGGCGGTCTGTTCGTAGGGCGGCAGGAAGGCGTCGAAGAAGTAGCGGTTGTAGCTGTCGGGGTGGTAAGAATCTTCCGGCCCGCCGGTGGTCGCCACCAGCCACAGGTCCTTGCCGCGCAGCGCCGTGCCACCGGGGCCATAGGCCCAGCCGAACGCCAGCACGTCGTCGACCCACAGCTTCATCAGCGCCGGCATGCTGTACCACTGGATCGGGTGCTGCCAGACGATCAGCCGGGCCGACGCCAGCAGCGCCTGTTCGGCCTCGATGTCGATCAGGTAGTCGGGGTACAAGGCGTACAGATCGCGCACCTGCACCGTGCTTGCGCTGCCCGCTGCGGCCTGCATCATTTGACGGTTGATGCGCGAGTGTTCCAGTTGCGGATGCGCGGCGATCACCAGCACCTCGGGGCCGGGCAGTGGCGCCGGCGCAGCGGTCGAAGGCGTTGCGGAAAGGTCGGACAGGGCAGGCATCGGGTAAACGCTGGCGGGTGGGGCTTGACTTGCAGGCGAGTCGCGCGAAAGCCCCGCTAACATAACCGCAGAATAACCATCGAGCCGCGCCGACCTGCGGGCTCGACATGATTGGGGAGCTTCGCATGCCGGTGATCGTGGTGGCCAATCCGAAGGGCGGCGCGGGCAAGACCACGCTGGCGACGAATGTGGCCGGCTATTTCGCATCACGCGGCCACCCGGTGATGCTCGGCGATGTCGATCGCCAGCACTCGGCGCGCACCTGGCTCGCGCTGCGCCCGGCCGGGCTGCCGCGCATCGCAGCGTGGGAGGTGGCGCACGACGACATCGTGCGCCCGCCGAAGGGCACGACGCATGTGGTGCTCGACACGCCCGCCGGCCTGCACGGCAAGCGCCTGGACGAGGTGATGAAGCTGGCCGACAAGGTGCTGATCCCGCTGCAGCCGAGCATCTTCGACATCCACGCCACGCACGAGTTCGTGCGCCAGCTGCTGGCCCACAAGCGGGACCACAAGCGCGGCGCGAAGGTGCAGCTGGCGATCGTCGGCATGCGCACCCGCGAGGGCACGATCGCCACCGACCAGCTTCGAAGTTTTCTGGCCAGCGTGGCGGTGCCGCTGCTCGGCTTCGTGCGTGACACGCAGAACTATGTGCACCTGGCAGCCCATGGCCTGACCCTGTTCGATGTGACGGCGAGCCGCTTCGAGCGCGATCATGAACAGTGGAAGCCGCTCACGCAGTGGCTTGATGCTTGATCGGCGCTTGGTCGGCGCTTGATCGGCGCTTGATCGTCGTCTGATCGTCACGACTTATTTTTCACTTTGAACGAAAGCCCCCGATGCGAAGTTTCGAGCACCTCACCGACCTGCAGGCGCTGGTCGGCCAGCAGGTCGGCAGCAGCGACTGGATCACCGTGTCGCAAGAGCGTATTAACCAGTTTGCCGACGCCACCGGCGACCACCAATGGATCCACCTCGACGCCGAACGCGCCGCCAAAGGCCCGTTCGGCACGACCATCGCGCACGGTTTCCTGACCCTGTCGCTGCTGCCCGAAATGAGCGCCTCGGCCTTCGAGGTGCGCGACACCCGCATGGGCGTGAACTACGGCCTGGGCCGGGTGCGCTTCCCGGCGCCGGTGCCGTCGGGCAGCCGGCTGCGCGGGGTGTTCAAGCTGACGAAGTACGAGCCGCTCGAAGGCGGCGCGCAGCTCACCGTGGAAGTCACGATGGAGCGCGAAGGCAGCGACAAGCCGGTCTGCGTGGCCGAGTCATTGGCGCGGCGCTATACCTGAACGAATCGCGCGGCGACCGCGCTTGAAAGGAGCATGCGATGAAGGTTCTGCTGATCGATGACCACCCGCTGATCCTGACGGCGCTGCAAAGCGTGATCGAAGGCATGGGCGGCGATGTGACCGTGGTCGGCGTGGGCAGTGCCCGCGCGGCGCGCGAGACCCTGCAGGCCGATGCCGAGTACGACCTGGTGCTGCTCGACCTGCACCTCGGCGACGCCGACGGCTTCGACCTGCTCACCGAACTGCGCAGCACCTACCCGGCGCTGCCGGTGGTGGTGGTGTCGGCGTCCGACCGCACCAGCGATGTGATCCGCGCGGTCGATGCCGGCGCGATGGGCTTCGTGCCCAAGCGCGCCAGCACCGAGATGCTGCACGAGGCGCTGAACATGGTGATGTCGGGCGGCATCTTCGTGCCACCGATGACGATGGGTTCGGAGCCGCCCTCGTCAACGTCGAAGCTCGAAGGCGACACCGTGCCCAGCGTGCTGCGCCTGGTGCGCGAGAACGCTCAGGACAGCGGTTTTCACAGCGGCGCGGTGCGCATGGCCGAACTCGGCCTGACGCCGCGCCAGACCGAGGTGCTGGGCCTGCTGCTGAAGGGCCAGCCGAACAAGCTGATCGCACGCGAACTGAACCTGTCGGTCGAGACCGTGAAGGATCATGTCGCCGCCGTGCTGCGCACCCTGGGTGTGGCGTCGCGCACCCAGGCGGTGCTGGCGGTGAGCCAGATGTCGAACCAGGGCGGGCTCCAGGCATGGCGCAATTCAAAGCCCTGACCGATGCGCTGAGCCACACGATCAACGACGCGCTGAACCCCGCACCGCTGACGGTTGGCGGCGCGGGTGGCGCAGGCGGCGCAAGCGGTGTCAACGGTGATGGCGACCCGGCCCGCTCGCCACTGCCCGACATCGTCCAGAGCACCTTCGACTACGTGCCCACCGCGATCGCCGGCTATGCCGCCGGCGTGGCCGTGGTGGCCGGGCTGTTCTGGGGCATCGCGCCCTGGGCGGTGACGCTGCCGTGGCTGGCAGTGTTCTTGTTGCTGGTGCTGCTGCGCATCCTCGTGCTGCGGGCCTTCCGGCGGGCCCCGCTGCGCACGCTGGCCGACTGGCGCCGCTGGCAGCTGCGCTCGAACCTCGGCACCTTGCTGGCGGCCGCGTTCTGGGGCGCGACCGGTTGGGTCTTCTATGCCTACAGCGGCGGGCTGCAGCAGACCGGCCTGGTCATCATCGTCTATACCTTCTGTGTGGTGGGCATCTCGGTGCTGTCGATCCAGCCGCGCATGTACCTGGCCTTTGCCGGCCTGTGCATCGTGCCGCTGATCATCCGCATGCTGCTGGTCGGCGACCTGTACCACTACCAGCTCGCCGGCGAACTGGTGCTCATCATCACCTTGACCACCCTGGTGGCCAGCACCTACCGCCAGGCGCTGCAACGTGCGATCGAGCAGAAGCTGAAGGCCGATGGGCTGTCGGCCGAGCTGCGCGTCGAGACCCGCGCGGCCGAAGCGGCGCGCCAGGAGGCCGAGATCGCGAACCGCGCCAAGACCCAGTTCTTCACCGCCGCCAGCCACGACCTGCGCCAGCCGCTGCACGCGATGGGGCTGTTCGCCGAGGCGCTGCGCCAGCGCGTCCGTGAGCCCGCCGGGCCGCCCCAAGGGCGAACCCCGGAGGGCGAAGCCCGGAGGGTCAACAACGACGCGGAGGTGGCGCAACTCGTGAACAGCATCAACGAGTCGGTCGATGCACTCGAGGGGCTGTTCTCGGAGCTGCTCGACATCACCCGCATCGACAGCGGCGGCGTCGAGGTGCATGCGCAGCACTTCGTCGTCGGCGACATCCTGCGCAAGCTGCGCCTGCACTTCGAGCCGAGCGCGTTCGAGAAGGGTCTGGCGCTGCGCCTGCGGGGTGGCGAGCGGGTGCTGCACGGCGACCCGCTGCTGGTCGAGCGCATCCTGCGCAACCTGGTGTCGAACGCGATCCGCTACACCAACGACGGCTCGGTGCTGGTGAGCTGCCGACAGCGCGGCGACAAGGCGCTGCTGCAGGTCTGGGACACCGGCGTGGGCATTCGCGAGCAGGAGCGCACGCGCATTTTCGAAGAGTTCTACCAAGTGCCGAACAGTGTGGCCGTGAGCCCCGAACAGCGCCGCGGGCTGGGTCTGGGGCTGGCAATCGTGAAGCGGCTCGCCGGGTTGATGAACGCGCCGCTGACGGTGCACTCGCGGCCCGGCCACGGGACGGTGTTCGGGCTCGAACTGCCGCTCGGCCAGGCGCCGCGCGTCGCGCCAGTAGTGGTGCCGGGCAAGGGGCCGGTGCGCCTGACGCTGGCCGGGCGGCTGATCGTGATCGTCGAGGACGAGCCCGCAGTGCGCGCCGGGCTCGAGGTGTTGCTGCGCGGCTGGGGCGCCGAGATCGCGTCGTTCGACAGCGTGATGGCGAGTGCCGCGTGGGCGGCCGCGAGCGACCCCGAACTCGTCAAGCCCGACCTGCTGATCGTCGACTATCGGCTCGAAGAGGGCCACAACGGCGTGGATGCGATCACTGCGCTGCGCTTGCGGTTTGGCGCTGCAGTACCGGCCATCCTGGTGACCGGAAGCACGATGACCGGGCATGAGAAAGACGCGCAACTGCACGACTTCCATCTGTTGATCAAGCCGGTGGTGCCGAACAAGTTGCGGGCGATGATCGCGTTCAAACTGGGGGTGAAGGCGGGGGTGGCTGACCAGTCGGTGCACCGGGCGTCCACGTGATCCGAGATCGCGGGAAGGTCAGCCAGTCCCGAAATGGGACTATCAAGCGCCGGTGCGAGTCATTGCTCTCAAAGTCCTGCGCTCCTTCTGGAGCAAGCGCGGCGATGCGGAGCAGCCTCTGCTGGCGTGGCACGATGAAGTGAGTCAGGCGAGGTGGAAGCAGCCCGCCGACATCAAGGCGCACTACCGCAGCGCCAGCATCCTGAAGAACCGTCGTGTGGTGTTCAACATCAAGGGCAATGACTATTGCCTCGTTGTAGCGCTGGCCTACAACACCGGGTTGGTGTTCGGAAAATTCATCGGCACGCACAAGGCATATGACGCCATCGACGCCGAAACCGTGGAACCGGAGTGACGACGATGAACATTCGACCGATCCGGAGCGACGCCGACCACAAGGCAACGCTGCTGGAAATTTCTTTCCTGATGGCTGCCGACCCCGAACTCGGAACGCCAATGGGTGACCGGCTGGACGTGCTGGCCACATTGGTCCAGGCATTCGAGGCCAGGCACTACCCGATGGCGCCAGCCGATTCGGTGGAGGCCATCAAATTTCGCATGGACCAGCAGGGCCTGATGCCGCGCGACCTGGAACCGATGATCGGACGGCTCAACCGGGTCTGTGAAGTTCTTTCGCGCAAGCGCCCGCTGACGATGGCGATGGCATGGCGCCTGCATACCCAACTCGGTATCCCGGCCGCGAGCCTCTTGCGTCCGCCCGGGTCGGCCTGACTGCAAGCGGCCACTCAAACCCGATGGTCATACACAAAGCGCCGCAGCTTCACGGCCTTGATCCGCGACGCATCGGGGTGCGCCGGGTTGATCAGCATGTTGTCCTCTTCACCGATGATGACCGACGGCACTGCGAGCAGCGCGGTGCGCCCGGCAACCAGCCACGCCGAGCCTTGCGCACGTGACACCAGGCCTTCGGGGATGGCGTCCCAGCCCACCGGCGGCGGCCTTGGCAGCAGGGCGCGGGCGGCCCAGACCGCATCGGGCACGTCGATCCGCACCAGGTAGCGGTTCCAGGGCAGGGCCGCACCCCGGCCGAAGTGGGCGCGCGTTTCCCAGGCCGCCAGCGAGACCGATGTGGCCGCGTAGCAGACGTGTTCGCCTGCATGGTTCCAGCGCGCGCCTTTGTGGGCGGCGCCCTTGCCGGCCAGGTCATCGGCGGCCCACAGTGGCGTGTCGGCTGCCACGCGCCACAGGCTCACGCTCATCGCGTTCTCAGGCCGTCAGCCCGCCGCGCATTCGTTCGAGCACCTGCTCGACGGCGCGCTGGCCCTCGGGGTTGCGCAGCATTTCGGCCGGCGTCTTGCCACCCAGTTCGGGCAAGGCTTCGCGCATCCAGCGCGCCACCCAGGCTTCGAGATCGAAACTTTTCAGTTGCTGCGGATCGCCGCTTTCGTCGAGCAGCCGGCGCAGCGTGGCGACCACCCGAAGGAAGCCCATGACGCGGTGCCCGGCCACATCGGGCAGCGGCTCGCCGGCTTCTTCCTTGCGGCGAAACGTGGTGGGCGAGACGCCGATCAGGTCCATCACATCGGCCACCGATTCGCCGGTGGCGCCGGCGATGGCGTTGACGAGGTAGGTCGGCACGCCGGCTTCCACCGCGTCGAACAGCACCACACCGGGCGATGCGTTCATGCGCAGGATCAGGTCCTGGAAGGCGCGCCGCCAGTCGCGCGTGGTGGCGACCGACCTCGAGCGTTTGGCCGGCAGATCCCAGAATTCCCCGGCTTCCGGCACTGCGCCAGCGTTGCCTGCCGGGAGCCGGCCACGCACGAGGATCGGGTCTTCAGTCGAGAGGCTCATCGCGGTCTGCGCCATTTGGTTGAAATAAACAACCAGATGGTACACCGCGCGACGCGGGATCAGGCCGGCGTGTACGCCAGCCGCACGTAGATCGGCGCGAACGCTTCGGCCTGCGTCACTTCCAGCAGACGCTCGCGCGCCAGTTCGAGCAGCGCGATGAAGGTGACGACCAGCACCTGCGGCCCGCGAGTCTCGTCGAACAGGTCTTCGAACATCGCGAAGCGCCGGCCCTGCAAGGCGCGCAGGACGATGCTCATGTGCTCGCGCACGCTGAGTTGTTCGCGCGTGATCATGTGGTGCTGGTTCAGCGTCGCGCGCTTCAGGATGTCGGCCCACGCGGCGCCCAGGTCGGCGGCGTCGACATCGGGAAAGCGCACCGCAAGCGACTGTTCGACCACCACCTGCGCGCGCAGGAAATCGCGCCCCAGCAGCGGCAACTGATCGAGCCGCGCCGCAGCGCGCTTCATCTGTTCGTACTCGACCAGCCGGCGCACGAGTTCGGCGCGCGGGTCTTCGGCCTCGTGCCCGTCGGCGCTGCGCTTCGGTGGCAGCAGCATGCGTGACTTGATCTCGATCAGCATCGCCGCCATCAGCAGGTAGTCGCTGGCGAGCTCAAGGTTCGTCTTGCGGATTTGCTCGACGTAGGCCAGGTACTGGCGCGTCACGCTCGCCATCGGGATGTCGAGGATGTTGAAGTTCTGGCGCCGGATCAGGTACAGCAGCAGGTCGAGCGGGCCCTCGAAGGCTTCAAGAAACACCTCCAGCGCATCCGGCGGGATGTACAGGTCGGTGGGCATGGCGAACAGCGGCTCGCCGTACAGGCGGGCCACGGCCACGCTGTCGATGGCGGTCGGGTCGTCGGCGTCGATGCCGGGCAAGACCGGTGGCGCTGCCATCACGCTGGCCGCCGTGGGGTCGCTCATTCGCCGATCAAGGCCGGTCAATGGTCGGTCTGGTAGACGTAGGGCTGCTGCGCCACCTTCGCATCGCTGTACTCGGCCTGGGCGTCGCGGTCGATGCGCTTGTCCCACAGCAGCGCGCGGCCCCGGCGCTGCTCTTCCTCCAGGCTCGGCTTGTTGGCCTTCAGCCGGTCGATGAACGACGTGGTGTCGGAGGTGTAGGCTTTCCAGAACAGCGGCATGGGGCGGGGCCGGCTTGGCAGCGGGCGCTAGAGTCGGGGTCTCGATTTTAGACGGGGGTTGAAGATGCTCAGAACCTTGCGCGTTGCGGCCGGCTCTCGCGGCCTGGCTCTGTCGCTTGCCATGTCGTGCGCAGTGCTTCTCGTGTTGGGCTTGTCGGGCTTGTCGGGCTGCGATCTGCAGCGCATCGCCGAGCTCGAAGAGGGCATTGCGACCGAAGCCGATGTGCGCGTCAAGTTCGGCGAGCCGGTGGCCATCTACGCTGACGATCAGGGCGCGCGCACCTTCGAATACCCGCGCCAGCCGGCCGGCCAGGTCAACTACATGATCACGATCGGCGCCGACGGCAAGATGAGCGCGCTGCGCCAGGTGCTCAAGCCGTCGAACTTCGTGAAGGTCGAACCCGGCTGGGACAAGGTGCAGGTGCGGCGCCTGCTCGGGCTGCCGGCGAAGACGCAGCGCTTCGAGCTGAAGCAGGAAGAGGTCTGGGACTGGCGCTTTGCCGAGGGTCAGGAGAACAAGCGCTTCTCGGTGACCTTCGACACGCTCGGGCGCGTCACGTCGAGCGCCACCACGCTCGACGCGGCGGAGCTGGGCCAGAAGGGTTGACGTTCGACGGCCCAGCCGCTCAGCGGGAGCGACGGCGGAGTCATCAAAATCCGGCCACCCGCCTGTCACGATGCGGTCATGCATGAAATCGAACTGAAATTCCAGGTGCCGGCCGCGCAGCGCGCAGCGGTCGACCGCGCGGTCGCCGGCCGCACGGTACCCGGGCGCATGCTGCAGCCGCGCGTGCGCCTGCAGGCGGCGTACTTCGACACGGCGCAACGTGCGCTCGCCCAGGCCAGACTGGCCTTGCGCGTGCGCCGCGAGGGCCGGCGTTGGGTGCAGACCTTGAAGGGCGCCACCGCCGACGGCATGGCGCGGCTCGAGCACAACGTCATGCTCGGGCCAAAGCCCGGGGCCGCTGCCGAGCTGCCGCAGGCCGACCCGGCACTGCATGCCGGCACGCTGGCCGGCGATCGGCTGTTTGCAGCGCTCGGGCTCGGCGCCGACGGCGCCGACGGCGGCATCCAGCACGGCATCCAGCACGGCGCCCATGGCGACCCACCGGCGGGCGAAACGCTTGCCGTGCTCTACCGCACCGACATCCTGCGCCGCACCCGCGTCCAGCGCAGCCCGTTCGGCCGGGTCGAGCTGGCCTTCGACAGCGGTTCGATCACGGCTGGCGACGCGACCCTGGCGATGTGCGAACTCGAGATCGAACTGCTCGCCGGTTCCCCGCTCGCGGTGCTCGATGTGGCGCGCCGCTGGCTGCCGCGCTTCGGCCTGTGGCTGGACACGCGCAGCAAGTCGGAGCGCGGCGACATGCTGGCGCGCGGCGAAGCCGTGGCGCCGCCGCGCGTTGCCGAAGCGGTCAGCCTAACGCGGGAGATGAGCAGTTCCGAAGCGCTGCGCTGTGTGCTGGGAAGCTGCGCCGATCAAATCATCGGCAACGCCAGCCAGATCGCTTCCGGCGAGCACACCGACGAGCACACCGACGAGCATGTGCATCAGTTGCGCATCGGGCTGCGGCGGTTGCGCACGGCGTTGCAACTCTTCGATCGCTGCGCCGACGCCGCGCAGTCCCGATCGCCTTCGCCGACGGCAGCGGATTTGACGTTGGAGATGGCGGCCGCCACGCTGTTCCGGCGCCTCGGCGCGGCGCGCGACCAGGTCGTGATCGAAGCCGGCTTCGGCGCGGACCTGCAGGCGGCGCTGCTCGCGGCGGGCGTGTCCGGCGACGTGCCTCGTGCGTCCGCGTCGGGTGCCGAGGAGGTGCCAGCCGCAGTGTTGCGTGAGCTTGCGAGCCAGAGCCTGCTGCTCGACCTGCTGACTGAAACCCAGGCCGTCGAGCCTGCGTCAGTGCGATCGGCCGCGCTCGCCGCGGAGCCTGATTTGCGCGGCCAACTCGCCGCCCGTTTGAACCGCTGGCACCGGCGCGCGGCGGCCGATGCCAAGCGCTACCGCAAGCTCGACGACGCTGGCCGCCATCGGCTGCGCAAGCACGTCAAGCGACTGCGCTATGCGCTCGAGTTCTCGGCCGCGCTGTTCCCGCGCCGCGCGGTGCGGCGCTACCTGCGCGCGTTGCGCGCCGCGCAGGAGCGGCTCGGCGCGATCAACGATGTGGTGGTGGCGATGGAGGCCTTCAAGCGCAGCCGCGACACCGACCCGCGGGCCTGGTTCGCGCTTGGCTGGCTGGCCGCGCGGCGTGAGGTGCTGATGGCGCAAGCGCTGCCCGATCTGAAGAAGTTTGCCGGCGCGAAGCGGTTCTGGAAGGGCGGCTGAAGTGGCGATTCAAACTCACCACCTGCGGTGCGTGAGTTGGCCCTTGCATTCGCCTCTCACTCGCTCAGCGCAGCTCGCGCCCGAGCAACCGCTCCAGCGTGCTGCGCGGTGATGTGGTCGGCTCCTGCTGGTCGGCCACATCGAGGTAGAAGGTCTGCTCCAGCATGTGCTGGCCGCCCATCGCGGCGTGAAGCACCTGGTCGCTGAACACCACCCAGGTCGTGCCGGGCGCGAACGCCGCGCGGGCTTGCGGGCTGTTGCGCTGGAAGTCGGCATCGGCCTTCGCGCGGTCGTGAAGTTGCAGCATCACATGGTCGTATTCGGTGCGGCGGCGCTTCGTGATGCCGGTCTTTTCCAGCAGCCAGGCTGAGCCCGGCCAGGGCCGCTGGATCATCGGCAGGTAGCGCTTCGCGTGCGCCTCGAACGGCTCGCCGACACGCCACTCGCGCGCCCGGCCGCTCGGGTTGACGTTGCAGAACACGCGCAGCAGCCGCGTGCCGTGCATCGGGTTCGACGGGAAGGCGTCGACATGCAGGCGGGTGTCGTCCTGGCGCCAACTGGTTTCGCGGCCGGCCACATCGACCGGGCGGAACGAGGTGTTGCCGCGCCGCAGATGGCCGCGGTAGTGCGGGAACAGGCGCAGCGCGAAGGCCTCGGCCTGGTCGGCGTAGCGCGTGATCATCGCTTTCAATCCAGCCAGCTCGGCGGGTGTGCCGGCCGCGCCGCGCATTTCGCCGTCGGGCCTGTTGCCGTCGGGCTGATTGCCACCCCAGCGCAGCGAGATGTTCTTCGCCTTGCCATCGGCCCAGCGCGGGTCGCGAAAGCGCAGTTCGGACTCGATCAGCGCGAACGGCAGGTAAGGAAAGCGCAGCACCTCGCCAGCTTCCACCACCGCTTCGACGCCGCGCGTCGGGCCGTCGTCGGCCCAGGTGGTGTCGGGAAATTCACGGACCCGTGTCGCACCGATGGTGCTCATCGCACCCGCATGCCCGGCTCGGCTCCCGGCCAGGGTTCGAGGATGTACAGGCCGGGCTCGGCGCCCTTCGGCAGGCCCGCGTCGCCGTGCGAGGCGGCCAGCACCATGCCTTCGCTGACGCCGAACTTCATCTTGCGTGGTGCCAGGTTGGCGACCATCACGGTCAGCTTGCCGATCAGGTCGGCGGGCTCGTAGGCCGACTGGATGCCGCTGAAGACGTTGCGAGTCTTTCCTTCGCCGACATCCAGCGTCAGGCGCAGCAACTTGGTCGAACCTTCGACCCGCGCGCAGTCGACGATCTTGGCGATTCGCAGGTCGATCTTCGCGAAATCATCGACCTTGATCTCCGCCGCGATGGCTTCGCCGCCCGGCGGTGGAAGCTCGATCTGCGCAGGCTCAAGCAGGGCATCGACCTGCTTCGCATCGACGCGCTGCATCAGGTGCTGGTACTCGCCAATGGTGTGCGCGCCGAGCCCGCGTTGCGCATCGGTAAAGCGCAGCGGCTCGATGCGCAGGAAGGCTTCGACCTGGGCCGCCAGCGCCGGTAGCACCGGCTTGAGGTAGATCGTCAACAGCCGGAAGGCCTCGATGCAGACCGAGCACACGTCATGCAGCACCGCCTCCTGGCCCGCAGCCTTGGCCAGTTCCCACGGCTTGTGTTGATCCACATAGGCGTTCACACGGTCGGCCAGCAGCATGATCTCGCGCAGCGCCTTGGCGAATTCACGCTCCTCGTACAGCGTTTCGATCGCGTTGCCATGGGCTCGCAAGCCGTCGAGCAGCATGCGGCCTTCCACGCCGACGTCGGCCGACAACACGCCGCCGAAGCGCTTGCTCAGGAAGCCTGCCGCGCGGCTCGCGATGTTGATGTACTTGCCCACCAGGTCGCTGTTGACGCGCGCCAGAAAGTCGTCCGGGTTGAAGTCGATGTCCTCGACCTTGGCACTCAGCTTGGCAGCGATGTAGTAGCGGATCCACTCGGCGTCCAGGCCGAGTTCGAGGTACTTCAATGGCGAGATGCCGGTGCCCCGGCTCTTGCTCATCTTCTCGCCGCTGAGCTGCAGGAAGCCGTGCACGAAGATGTGGCTCGGCACCTTGCGCGGCAGGTAGTCACCCGCCGCCGAAGTCGTGCCGCTGAAGTGCAGCATAGCCGGCCAGAACAGCGTGTGAAAGGTGATGATGTCCTTGCCGATGAAGTGAATCTGTTCCACAGCGGGGTCGGCCATGAAGGCCTCGAAGTCTTCGCCCTGGCGGTCGAGCAGGTTCTTCAACGATGCGAGATAGCCGACCGGCGCGTCGAGCCAGACATAGAAATACTTGCCCGGCGCATCGGGGATCTCGATGCCGAAGTAGGGCGCGTCGCGGCTGATGTCCCAGTCGTTCAGGCCGACGTGGCCGAGCTCGTCGGTGGCGAACCATTCCTTGATCTTGTTCAGCACCTCGGGCTGCAGGCGGCCGGGCGTGGTCGTCCATGCCTTCAGGAAGTCGATGCAGCGTTGTGACGAGAGCTGGAAGAAGTAGTGCTCGCTGCTTTTCATCACCGGCGTGGCACCGGTCAGGGTCGACTTCGGGTGCTTCAGGTCGGTGGGCGCATAGACCGAGCCGCAGACATCGCAGTTGTCGCCGTACTGGTCTTTCGAGCCGCACTTCGGGCACTCGCCGATGACGTAGCGGTCTGGCAGGAACATGCCCTTGACGGGGTCATAAAACTGCTCGATCGTGCGCTCGGCGATCAGCCCCTGCTTGCGCAGCGCGCGGTAGATGGTTTGCGCGAGTTCGTGGTTCTCGGCGGCATCGGTCGAGTGCCAGTTGTCGAAGCCGATGTGAAAGCCGTCGAGGTACTGGCGGCGCCCGGCAGCGATCTGCGCGACGAAGGCCTGTGGCGTGAGGCCGGCCTTCTCGGCCGCGATCATGATGGCCGCGCCGTGTGCGTCGTCAGCGCAGACGAAGTGCACCGTGTTGCCCTGCATGCGCTGGAAGCGCACCCAGATGTCGGCCTGGATGTACTCCAGCATGTGGCCGAGGTGGAACGGTGCGTTGGCGTAGGGCAGGGCGGTGGTGACGAAGAGCTTGCGGGTCATGATGGACTTTTGGGATGACCTGAAATTCTAGGGGGCGCGCGGCGCACCGCGTTCATGCCGTGGCCGTTCGGCCTGGTGTTCGGCGGCAGCGCGCAGGGTGTCGCGGTCTTCGAGGTCGGCCGACAGCGCGCCTGCCTTCGTCAAGTCCACCTTCGCCGAGCCGAGCGGGAAGGTGGCCTGAGTGAACGACGCAGGGTCGTTGGCGTCGAAGTTGATGGGAGTTTTCATGGCATTTGATCAAGGTGGAGCCGAGCGCGCCGACCGAGCGGAAATTGGGCCGGGCACATGGGTATGAGTATCCCCCGCGCAGCGGTCGCTCATCGGTGCGGATCACCTCGTGCCCATCGCCTTCGCCGATGGCCTTCGCTGCATGCCGTGCAAACCCGCTGCGCTAGACTGCCCGGCCATTCACCCGCTGCCCTTCACCTGAACCACTCCCCATGTCCGTCACCGAATCCACGCTGCTCGACGCCCTGAAGACCGTCATAGACCCGAACACGGCGAAGGATTTCGTCTCGATGCGGCAGTTGAAGAACCTGCGCATCGAAGGCGGCGACGTGGCCTTCGACGTGGAACTCGGCTACCCCGCGAAGAGCCAGATCGCCGGGCTGCGCAAGGCGCTGATCGCGGCGGCGCGCACGGTGGCGGGGGTGCAGAACGTGAGCGTGAACCTGGCCACCAAGGTCACGCCGCATGCGGTGCAGCGCGGCGTGCAGTTGCTGCCGAAGGTGAAGAACATCATCGCCGTGGCGTCGGGCAAGGGCGGTGTGGGCAAGAGCACGACCGCGGTGAACCTCGCGCTGGCGCTCGCGGCCGAAGGCGCGACGGTGGGCATCCTCGACGCCGACATCTACGGCCCGAGCCAGCCGATGATGATGGGCATCGAGGGCCGCCCCGAGAGCGCCGACGGCAAGACGATGGAGCCGATGGAGAACTACGGCGTGCAGGTCATGTCGATCGGCTTCCTCGTCGAACAGGACAACCCGATGATCTGGCGCGGCCCGATGGCGACGCAGGCGCTGGAGCAGCTGCTGCGCCAGACCCACTGGGGTGACTTGGATTACCTGATCGTCGACATGCCGCCCGGCACCGGCGACATCCAGCTCACGCTCAGCCAGCGCGTGCCGCTGACCGGCGCGGTGATCGTGACGACGCCGCAGGACATCGCGCTGCTCGACGCGAAGAAGGGCATCAAGATGTTCGAGAAGGTCGGTGTGCCGATCCTGGGCATCGTCGAGAACATGGCGGTGCACGTCTGCGAGCAATGCGGCCACGTCGAGCACATCTTCGGCGAGGAGGGCGGCAAGCGCCTCGCCGCCGAGTACAAGATGGACTACCTCGGCGCGCTGCCGCTGAACCTGTCGATCCGCGTCCAGGCCGACAGCGGCCGGCCCAGCGTCGTCAACGACCCGGACGGCGAGATCGCCGGCCTGTACAAGTCGGTGGCACGCCAGGTGGCGGTGAAGATCGCGCAGCGCGCGAAGGACTTCAGCTCGAAGTTCCCGACCATCGCGATCTCGAAAGACACCTGAACGAATGAATTTGCTCGACGCGATGCGCTACCTCGTGGCGCTCGAGCAGCACCGTCACTTCGGGCGCGCGGCCAGTGCCTGTCACATCACGCAGCCGGCGCTGTCGAACGCGCTGCGCGCGCTCGAGGCTGAACTCGATGTCGCGATCGTGCGCCGCGGGCGCAGCTACGAGGGCCTGACGCCCGAGGGCGAGCGTGTGCTGGCGAGCGCGAGCCGGCTGTTGCGCGAACACGAGCTGCTGCGCCACGACCTGCACAGCGGTGCCGGCATGCCGCGTGGGGCG
>JANXZA010000012.1 GCA_025355745.1 Rhizobacter sp.
TTCACAGAACGACTACCTCGAACTCGCGACCCAGTTCCACACCCTGCTGCTCAGCGGCGTGCCGCAGATGGCGGTACGCAATGCGTCCGAGGCACGCCGCTTCACCTGGCTGGTCGACGTGCTCTACGACCGGCGCGTGAAACTGATTCTGTCGGCCGAAGTGCCGCCCGAGGCGCTGTACACCGAAGGCCCGCTGGCCCACGAGTTTCCGCGCACCGTGTCGCGGCTGCGCGAGATGCAGTCGGCCGAGTTCCTCGCGCTGGCGCGGCGCGACGTGGACACCTCGCTGACATGAGGTCGACTTGCACCCGAGCCCTGCGGGCGTTGGCAGTCGCGCTGCTGATGACGGGGGCTTCTGTCGTGCCTTCGCCGGCCCTCGCGCAGCCCGACCCGGTGCAGCAACGCGCGCGCATTGCCGCAGAGCGGGCCCAGGCCAACGCCGTGCTCGCCGACCGCGAGCGGGCCTGCCTGCCGCAGTTCGTTGTGGCTCCGTGTCGGGAGGCTGCGCGCAGCGAACAGCGCGCCACCTTGATGCGCCTGCGGCGTGAGGAGATGGCGCTCGATGAGGCCGAGCGCAACGCCAGTGCGGCGCGGCGTCGCGAGGGGTTGGCCAGCAAGGCGGCGGCGCGCCAGTCACGAACCGCTGCGGCCGACGCCAGCGCCGCGCAGCAGGCTCAGGCGCCAGCCGTTGCGACCGGGAGCGAGCCGGCGGTGCCCGCTTCGAAAGGGCGCGCCGCGCGTGCACCTCGCGCAGCGCCGAGACCATCTGGCCACGCCGATGACGCGGGCCACCGCAGCGCGCTCGAAGCGCAGAACATCGCGGCGTTCGAAGCCCGCGCCCGCGCGGCGCAAGCGCATCGGGAAGCGGTGGCGATGCGCACGGCGCGACGTCTGCAAGGCAGTGAAGGGGATCGCGGCGATCGAGGCACTCAAGCCGCCAGGCGCTCAGCACCGTTGCCGACACCAGTCTCGCCGGTGCCTGCTTCCCGCCCCGAGCGTTGACGCGCGCTTCAGGCCAGCTTGTCGACCCGCACCAGCGCCAGCGACAGGTTGTCGCCACCGCCGCGTGCGCGTTGGCGCGCCTTGCTGATGAGCATCTCGCTGGCTTCGCGCGGCGGCAGCGCATGCACGATGGCGCCCATCTCGCGCGGCGTGAAGTAGTGCCACAGGCCGTCGCTGCAGGCCAGCATCGAGTCGCCGACCTGGAGCTGGCCGAGGTGCTGGTGCGAGAGCGGCGGGTCTTGGTGCGTTCCCAGGCAGCCGGTCAGCAGGTTCGACTGCGGGTGCACATTGGCCTCGTCTTCGCTGATCTGGCCTTCGTCGACGAGCCGCTGCACATAGGAATGATCGACCGTGCGCGTCAGCATGTCGGCATTGCGGAAATGGTAGACCCGCGAGTCGCCGGCATGCACCACATCGCAGTCGCGCGAGGGGCTGATGAGAAACGCGGCGATCGTGCTGTGGGGCTCCTCTTCGGATGTGATCGCGGTCAGCTTGATCATCAGGTGTGCTTCCATCACCAGTTGCTTGAGCGTCTGCGCCGGGTCGTCGCGGCTCGGTGCGTAGCGCTCGAACAATTGCTGGGCGGTCAGCAGCACCTGGTCGGCGGCCTTGCGGCCCCCGCTCTTGCCGCCCATGCCGTCGGCGAGCACGCCCAGCAGGCAGCCGGCAGTGCGGTCGTGCGGGATGACCTCAACCTGGTCTTGCTGGTAGGCGCGGTCGCCGCGATGCAGGCCCGTCGTGGCGGTCAATCGGTGTCCCGGGGCGGCTGTGCTCATGGTCGAAAACTATAATCGTTCCGGATTCGTGCAAGTCGCCGAAAACCAGCTCATAAGTCGCGCCTCGATGGACCTCAACCTGCATTCCCTGCCACGCCGACTGATCGAATTGCGCATCGAGCATGGCGACCTCGACAGCCTGATCGACCAGGCCGCGCTGGCCCGCCCCGACGATGAACTCAGCGTGCGTCGCTTGAAAAAACGCCGCCTGTTGCTGCGCGACCAGATCTCCCGACTCGAAGCGGAACTCGATCCGCCCGAGCCGGCGTGAGCCCGCTTCAGGAAGAGGTCAGGGCGGCGTTCGCGCGCGGCGGGGCGCTGGCGCAGGCCGACGCGAACCATGTCGAACGCGAGGTGCAACTGCGCATGGCGCTCGGCGTGGCACGCGCCATCGACGAGCGCAGCGCGCTGGTCGTCGAGGCCGGCACCGGCGTCGGCAAGACCTTCGCGTACCTGGTGCCGGCCCTGCTCAGCGGTGCGCGCACGCTGGTCAGCACCGCGACGAAAAGCCTGCAGGACCAGCTCTTCCTGCGCGACCTTCCGCGGCTGCGCGCGGCCTTGCGCCTGCCGGTCAGCGTGGCGCTGTTGAAGGGCCGCGGCAGTTACCTCTGCCTGCACCGCATGGAGCAGGCGCGCCAGTCGGCCGACCTGCCGGACCGCTGGGCCGCGCGCACGCTGGCCAAGGTCGAGCAGTGGTCGCACCGCACCGTGAGCGGCGACCTGGCCGAGCTCGAAGGCCTGGACGAGCGCAGCAGCGTGATCCCGCTCGTGACCTCGTCGCGCGAAAACTGTCTGGGCCAGGAGTGCCCGCAGTTCCGCCAGTGCCATGTCGTGAAGGCACGGCGCGAAGCAATGGCGGCCGACCTGGTGGTCGTCAACCACCACCTCTTCTTTGCCGACATGGCCTTGCGCGACACCGGCGTGGCCGAGCTGTTGCCGAGCGTGGAGGTGGCGCTGTTCGACGAGGCCCATCAGCTTGCCGAGGCCGGCGTGCAATTCCTCGGCACCACACTGGGCAGCGGGCAGGTGATCGACTTCGCACGCGACATGCTCGGCATCGGCCTGCAGCATGCGCGCGGGCTGGTGCCGTGGCAGGAACTGGCGACACGCTGCGACCGGTCGGCGCGCGAGTTGCGGCTGGCGGCAGCGGGGCCGCTGCGCGACCTGCGCGGCAGCTTGAAACTGCGCTGGTCGGAACGCGCCGGCCTGGCTGATTTCAGCGCCGCACTTGAAGCGGTAGGGCGCGCTTGCGAGGCGGCGGCCGAAGGCCTGAAGATTGTGGTCGAGATGTCGCCCGACTTTTCCCGGCTCGGCGAGCGTGCCGGCCAACTGGCACGAATCGCAGCGCAGTTCGGCGCGCCGGCGCAGCTCGGCAATGTGCGCTGGATCGACGTCTCGCCGCACCAGGCGCGGCTGGTCGAATCGCCACTCGACATTCGCGATGCGCTGCGCGAGCAGATGAGCGCGGCGCCGAAGGCCTGGGTCTTCACCTCGGCCACGCTCGGCGACGACGATCGGCTGTCGTGGTTCACTGAATCGGCCGGCCTGCTGGATGCGACCGTCCTGCGCCTGGGCAGCCCATTCGACTACGCCGCGCACGCCCGCCTGTACATCCCGCGCGGCTTCCCGAAACCGAACGAGCCGGAGCATGCGCCGTCGGTGGCCCTGCTCGCCGCGCGCTGCGCCCGCGCGCTCGGCGGGCGCACCTTTGTGCTGACGACCACCTTGCGCGCCTTGCAAGCCATCGGCGAACACCTGCGCGCCGAGTTCGAGGCCCACGGCGATTCGATCCAGGTGCTGACCCAGGGGCAGATTCCGAAGCGCCAGTTGATGCAGCAGTTCATGGCCGAGCCGCGCTCGGTGCTGGTCGGCTCGCAGAGTTTCTGGGAAGGCATCGACGTGCCGGGCGACGCGCTGCAATGCGTGCTGATCGACAAGCTGCCGTTCCCGCCGCCGAACGATCCGCTGGTCGAGGCGCGCGTCAAACGGCTCGAAAGCGAAGGCCGGAATCCGTTCGCCGACTACTTCGTCGCCGAGGCGGCGGTGTCGCTGAAGCAGGGCGCGGGACGCTTGATCCGCAATGAAACCGATCGTGGCCTGCTGGTAGTCTGCGACCCGCGCATGGCCGGCATGAACTACGGCAAGCGCCTGCGCGAGGCCTTGCCGCCGATGACGCTGGTGGGCTCCGAAGCCGAAGCGCTGGCCTGGCTTGCAACGCTGGCAGGTGCCGACCTGCCGTTCTAGCCGGCGCGCCGATCGGGCCTCATCGAACTCACCAGATCTGCCACCACGGCTTGGTCTTGCTGCCCAGGCCGTCAGAGTGGATCGTCGTTGCGGGGAAGCTCTTGCGCAGCACCCGGTCGGCATCGTCGCGCAGGTCGTTCAGGCCGAGCCGGTCGTAGCTCTGCGACATGATGAACAGCGCCTCTTGCGCCGAGGGCGACTGCTGGAAGTCGGCCACCACCACCTGGGCCCGGTTCGCTGCCGCCACATAGGCACCGCGCCGGAAGTAGTAGCGCGCAACGTGCACCTCGTAGGCCGCCAGCGTGTTGACGATGTAGTTCATGCGCACTCGCGCATCGTCGGCATACAGCGATTGCGGGAACTGGTCGGTCAACTGCTTGAATGACTGGTACGAATCCTTCGCGGCCTGCTGATCGCGCTCGGCCAGGTCCTGGCGGGCCAGGGTTCCGAGCAGGCCGAGGTTGTCGTTGAAGTTGATCAGGCCCTGCAGGTAGAGCGCGTAGTCGAAGGCCGCGCTGGTCGGGTGCAGCTTGATGAAGCGTTCCAGGGTCGACAGCGCCAGCGCCTTGTCGTTGGTCTTGTAGAGCATATAAGCGCGCTCGATCTGCGCCTGCTGCGCCAGCGCGGTGCCCGAGGCCCGGCCCTCGAGGCGCTCGTAGAGCTTGCCGGCGCGCTCGTAGTTGCCGGTCGAGGCTTCTTCCTTGGCCTCTGCATACAATCGCTCTGCGCTCCACTGCGATTCGGCCTCTTTCGGCGTCGAACCACAGCCCGCAAGGCCAACCGCCGCAACGGCCAACACCGCCAGCGCGGCGGCCACCGGCCGACGCAGAACACTCAATGAAATCATGGGCCTGGGGCGCCTGCGTGGAAGCGCCGTCCTGTCTGAAAACGAGTGTCGATTATATGGTTCAGCCCCGCGTGGCTTCCCTGTCTGAGGCGCCTGATGTGCCTGTTGTGACCGACGTGCCCGATGTCGCCGACGCCGATCCGTTGGACGCGCCCTGGGATGCCCAGCCCGAACGCCGCCATGCCGAGGTCTCGCAGACGTTGCACGGCCAGCGGCTCGACAAGGCCGTCGTCACGATGGCCGAGGAGTTTTCGCGCAACCACCTGCAAGGGCTGATCGAACACGGCCACGTCAACGTCGATGGCGTGGTGATGACCTCGCCTTCGCGCAAAGTGCTGGCGGGCCAGCGCATCGAGATCGAACTCGTGCCGACCGCGCAGAGCCGGGCCTTCCGGCCCGAGCCGATCGCGCTGGCGATCGTGTTCGAGGACGCGCACCTGATGGTGCTCGACAAGCCGGCCGGCATCGTCGTGCACCCGGCGGCCGGCAACTGGTCGGGCACGATCCTGAACGGGTTGTTGGCGCACCACCGCGCGGCCGCCACCTTGCCGCGCGCCGGCATCGTGCACCGGCTCGACAAGGACACCTCGGGCCTGATGGTGGTCGGCAAGACGCTGGCCGCCACCACCGCGCTGGTGCGCGTGATCGCTGCGCGCGAGGTGCATCGGCAGTACCTGGCAATCGTCCACGGCGAGCTGCACCCGGCCAGCGTGCGCATCGACGCGCCGATCGGGCGCGACCCGAAGTCGCGCATCCGCATGGCCATC
>JANXZA010000057.1 GCA_025355745.1 Rhizobacter sp.
CCTTCGAGCGTGCGCGCGCCCTTGGCGGCGGCGTTGCGGAACAAAATTTCATCGAAGTCGGCGCGCCGCACCTGCCAGGCATACGGCATGGTCTTGTCCCAGGCTTCGCCGAACTCGACGAAGGCCTTGTGATCGTGGTTCGGCGAAACGAATTCAACGCCCCACTTCGGCATGCCGATGCGTTCGACCTGGTCGCGCACGCCGAGCTGGTCGAGCAAGGCCACGTTCGCTGGCAGCAAGGATTCGCCGATGTGAAAGCGCGGGTGATGGGCTTTTTCCATCACCACCACATCACGCCCGCGTTCGGCCAGCAGAGCGCCGATGGTGGCACCGGCCGGGCCGCCGCCGACGACGAGAACGTCGCAATGAAAATCGGCGCGGGCCGGGGTCGGGGCGGGCAACTGCATGGTGGACGAATTCTATCGTCAGGCCCCCGGCGCCCGTCCGGAGCGCCAAGGCCTCAGAACCTGCGCGTTCTGGGTCGGTGCGGGCGGCCCGATCAAACTTCAAACTCACCACCGCAGAGGCGCAGAGAACGCAAAGCATCGCAGAGAAAACCCATCAAATTTGTACTAACTCTGCGCAACTCTGCGTTCTCCGCCCCTCTGCGGTGAATGAGTTGTCTCCTGCATTCACGGCATCTATTACCGCTCACTCGCCCAGGTAAGCGGCCCGCACCTTCGGGTCGTTCAGCAGTTGCTTGGCATCGCCGCTCATCGTCACTTCGCCCGAGTCCATCACGTAGCCACGCGAGGCCAGCTGCAGCGCGCGGCTGGCGTTCTGCTCGACCAGCAGCACCGTCGTGCCGCGCTGGTGGATGTCGTTCACGACCTCGAAGATCTTGTCGACCATGATGGGCGACAGACCCATCGACGGCTCGTCGAGCAACAGCACCTTGGGTTGGGCCATCAGCGCGCGGCCCATCGCCAGCATCTGCTGCTCGCCGCCGCTCATCGTCCCGGCGAGCTGGTTGCGGCGCTCCTTCAAGCGCGGGAAGATCGCGAAGACCTTGTCGATGTCGGCCTCGATCTGGGCGTTGTCGTTGCGGATGAAGGCGCCCATCTGCAGGTTTTCGGTGATCGTCATGCGGGTGAAGGTGCCGCGCCCTTCCGGCACCATCACCAGGCCCTGCTTGACCAGGTCCCAGGGGCCGCGGCCCTTGATCGACTGGCCCATGTATTCGATCTCGCCCGACAGCGCCGGCTGGGTGCCGGTGACGGCCTTCAGGGTGGTCGTCTTGCCGGCGCCGTTGGCACCGATCAGGCTCACCAGTTCGCCTTCATAGACCTCAAAGGTCACGCCCTTGACCGCCTGGATGCCGCCATACGCGACCTTCAAGTTGCTGACCTTGAGCATCGTCTTTGCCATGCTGATTGCTCCGGATCAAGCCGTCTTGTGTTCGGCGCCGAGGTAGGCCTCGATCACCTTCGGATTCTTCTGCACCTCGGCCGCCGTGCCCTCGGCGATCTGCTTGCCGTAGTCGAGCACCGTGAGGCGGTCGCACAAGCCCATCACCAGCTTCACATCGTGCTCGATCAGCAGGATGGTGCGGCCGTCTTTCCTGATCTGGTCGATGAGTTCGCGCAGCACGATCTTCTCGCTGGCGTTCATGCCGGCCGCGGGTTCGTCGAGCGCGATCAGCTTCGGGTCGGTGGCCAGAGCGCGGGCGATCTCCAGGCGCCGCTGGTCGCCGTAGCTCAAGGTGCGCGCCTTGTAGCCGGCGAAGCGGCCGATGCCCACGTAGTCGAGCAGTTCCTGGGCGCGCGCGGCTATCGCCGCTTCCTCGGCCTTGAAGCCGGCGGTGCGAAAGACCGCGCCGATCAGCCCCGAGCGAGTGCGCACATGGCGCCCGACCATCACGTTCTCGAGTGCCGTCATCTCGGCGAACAGGCGGATGTTCTGGAACGTGCGCGCGATGCCGGCCTTCGCCACTTCGTGCACCGCCGTCGGCTGGTACGGCTTGCCGCCGAGCTCGAAGCTACCGGAGTCGGGCGTGTACAGGCCGGTCAGCACGTTGAAGAAGGTCGTCTTGCCGGCGCCGTTCGGTCCGATCAGACCGTAGACCTGGCCCTTCAATATCGTGATGCCGACATCGGACAGCGCCTGCAGGCCGCCGAAGCGCTTCGAGACGCCGCTGACCTTCAGGATGGTTTCGCTCATCGGGCTCTCCTGCTCACTTGACGGTCGGCACGATCGGCGTCACGGCCGGCGGAATTTGTTCGCCCGGCGTGAGGTGCACATGCGGTTTCACGGGCAGGGTGTCGGGTGTCACGTCGCGGCCATGTTCGGGCGACGGCCAGAGGCCGCGCGGGCGCGACAGCATGATGCCGATCATCGCCAGCGCGATCAGCAACTGGCGCAGGATCGAGGCATCGAGCCGCCCGTCGGTCATCTGCTGCAACGGCCCGGCCACGTAACGCAAGACCTCGGGCAAGGCGGCGAGCAACAGCGCGCCGACGATCACGCCGGGCAGGTGGCCGATGCCGCCGAGCACGACCATCGCGACGATCATCACCGACTCCTGCAGGCTGAACGACTCGGGCGAGATGAAGCCCTGGAAGGTGGCGAACATCGCCCCCGACACACCGCCGAAGGTCGCCCCCATGCCGAACGCCAGCAGCTTCAGGTTGCGGGTGTTGATGCCCATTGCCTTGGCCGCGATCTCGTCTTCGCGGATCGCCATCCAGGCCCGGCCGATGCGGCTGCGCTCGAGCCGGTAGCACACGACCACGCCGATGATGACGAGCGCCAGGAACAGGTAGTAGTAGTTCGTGACCTTCGGAAACTCCATGCCGAACAGTTCCTGGGTCTTACCGAAGTGGATGCCGAACATCGAGATGTCGTCGATCTGGGCGATGCCCTTCGGGCCGTTCGTGATGTTCACCGGCGCGTCGAGGTTGTTCATGAAGACGCGCACGATCTCGCCGAAGCCGAGCGTCACGATGGCCAGGTAGTCGCCGCGCAGTTTCAGCGTCGGCGCGCCGAGCAGCACGCCGGCCGCACCGGCGAGCACCGCACCGAGCGGGATCACCACCCACCACGGTGTGTGCAGGCCGTTCGGGAACATCGCGGCAATCGCAGGGAAGGTGTCGGTGAGTTGCGGCGACGCGAGCAGGCCGAACATGTAGGCGCCGACCGCGTAGAACGCGACATAGCCGAGGTCGAGCAGACCGGCGTAGCCGACCACGATGTTCAGGCCGAGCGCCAGCAGCACGTAGAGCAGCGCGATGTCGATGATGCGCACCCAGGCGTTGCCGAACTGCTGCGCGATCAGCGGCAGGATCAGCAGCCCGACCGCGCAGAGGAAGTAGCCGACGAGCTTGTTGCTTTTCATGAGGGGCTCCTGTCGTTGCAGCTCTTTCAACTCACTCAGGCGCGGTCGGCGACACGTTCGCCCAGCAGCCCCTGCGGGCGCAAGGTGAGCACGAGAATGAGCACGATGAAGGCGAAAATGTCCTGGTAGTTGCTGCCGATGACACCGCCCGTGAGCGCGCCGATGTAGCCCGCGCCGAGCGACTCGATCAGCCCGAGCAGCACGCCGCCGACCATCGCCCCGGCCAGGTTGCCGATGCCGCCGAACACTGCGGCCGTGAACGCCTTCAGCCCCGGCAGGAAGCCCATCGTGTGCTGCACCGAGCCGTAGTTGGCGGCGTACATCACGCCGGCCAGCGCGGCCAGCGCGGCGCCGATGATGAAGGTGGCCGAGATGACCGAATCGGGCCGCACGCCCATCAGGCCAGCGACGCGCGGGTTCTCGGCAGTGGCGCGCATCGCCCGGCCGAGCTTGGTCTTGTTGACCAGGTACATCAGGCCGCTGAGGGTGATCGCGGTGACCACCAGGATCATGATCTGGACGTTGTTGATGACCGCCCCGCCGATGGTGTACGGGTCACCCGGCAGCAGGATCGGGAACGACTTGTAGTTCGGCTTCCAGATGATCATCGCCAGCGTCTGCAGCAGCAGGCTCACGCCCATCGCCGTGATCAGCGGCGCCAGCCGCGGTGCGTTGCGCAGCGGCCGGTAGGCGATCTTCTCGATGCTGAAATTCAGCGCGCAGCACACGATGACGGCGGCGATCAGCGAGATCAGCAGCAGCACCCAGCCTGGCAGGCCCAAGCCGGCCATCGCGGTGACCACGGTCCAGCTGGTCAGGGCCCCGACCATCAGCACCTCGCCGTGCGCGAAGTTGATCAGGTTGATGATGCCGTACACCATCGTGTAGCCCAGCGCCACCAGCGCGTAGACGCTGCCCAGCACCAGACCGTTGATGATCTGCTGGATGAAGGTGTCCATGGGGTGCCTCTTGCCGCGTTGCGGAGGTTGTTCGCTGTAATCCGGCCGGTAGCAATATCCCGGCCACGATCTCGATGACGGGCCGCGCCCGCGTCAAAGTGGTGCGGATTCTAGGTTCGTGTTCCGGGCCCGCCGGCCCTGACTAACCCGATGACAAGGCGCTTGAATGCTGTCATGCGCCGCGGCGTTCGCAGGCCGGTCAGCCAGGCTTTTCCGCAGCGTCATTCAGCCGGCGCAGTTCGTCCAGCTTCTCGCCGATGCGGATCTCCAGCCCTCGCGCCACCGGCGCGTAGAAGCGCGGCGCGGCCAGGTCGTCGGGCCAATAGCGTTCACCGGCTGCGAAGCCGCCCGGCTCGTCGTGCGCATAGCGGTAGCCTTTGCCGAAGTCCAGGTTCTTCATCAACGCGGTCGGCGCATTGCGCAGGCGCAGCGGCACGGCGCGCGTGCCGTCTTGCTTGATGAAGGCGCGGGCCGCCTTGTAAGCGTTGTAGACGGCGTTGCTCTTCGGTGCCACCGCGAGGTAGATCACGGCCTGAGCGAGTGCCAGTTCGCCTTCGGGCGAGCCGAGCCGCTCGTACGTTTCGGTCGCGTCGAGCGTCAATCGCAATGCCCTCGGGTCGGCCAGGCCGATGTCTTCGCTGGCCATGCGCACCAGGCGGCGCGCAGCGTAGCGCGGGTCGACGCCGCCATCGAGCATGCGCACGAACCAGTACAGAGCGGCGTCGGGGTCGCTGCCGCGCACGGCCTTGTGCAACGCCGAGATGGTGTCGTAGAACTGCTCGCCGCCCTTGTCGTAGCGGCGCAGTTGTTCGCCCAGCGACTTCTCGAGCAGGGCTTCGTCGATGCCGGCGACCTCGCCTGCCATCGCGGCCAGGTTCTCGTACGAGTTCAGCAGCCGGCGGGCATCGCCGTCGGCGTAGGCGACGAGACGGTCGCGCGCGCCGTCGGTCATCGGTGGGGCGCTCAACAGCGCCGCCGCGCGGGCCAGCAACGCGTGCAGGTCGGCGGCGTCGAGCGACTTCAACACATGCACGGTGGCACGCGACAAGAGCGCCGAGTTGACCTCGAACGACGGGTTCTCGGTGGTCGCGCCGATGAAGGTGAACAGGCCGGATTCGACATGCGGCAGGAAGGCATCCTGCTGCGCCTTGTTGAAGCGGTGCACCTCGTCAACGAAGACCACCGTGCGCCGCTGGCCGCCCTGCGCGACCTGGGCCCGCTCGACCGCTTCGCGGATGTCCTTCACGCCGCCCAGCACGGCGGAAATGGCGATGAACTGGGCCTCGAAGCTGCTCGCCACGAGCCGCGCCAGGGTCGTCTTGCCGACGCCCGGCGGGCCCCACAGAATCATCGAATGCAGGCGGCCCGAATCGAACGCCGCGCGCAGTGGCTTGCCTTCGCCCAGCAGGTGCCGCTGGCCGATGACTTCGTCGAGCGTGGTCGGCCGCAAGCGCTCGGCCAATGGCGCAAACAGCGCGCCCGGGGCGGCGGGCGCGTCGAACGGCAGGCTGGCGTTGGGCGGCATGACGGCGATTGTCGCCGGGCCGTTGCGGCCGGGGTCGAGCCGCGCCGGATCGGTGATCCGGTACGAAAAGCCGTTGGCTGGCTAACGCAGCACCAACAATGCGTGGCCCGATTGCCGGACCGCGTCGAGCAACCCCGTGCGCAAGGCGTTGCGGCGCCGATGCTGGGCGCGGCGGCGCGACTCGACCTCGCTGTCCGGGCGCAGCACAGGCCGCTCCGGCAAGGCCCAGTAGTGGCGGTCGAGCGGCACGCCGCCGACGTCGCGCCAGGTGGCGTCGTAGTCGAGTGCGACCTGGCGGCGCCGCGAGGCGTAGCCCGCATACACATGCGAGCGCGTCGCCACGCCCAGCGGTGCTTGCAGGCCCCAGGCCTGCGACAAGCCCTGCAGCGCCAGCACCAGCAGCGCGCCGGGGCGAAGGCGCTGGGTGGCCGCGCTCAGCTCGCGCAGGCGCGCATCGGCCCCGCGTGTGCCTTGAATCGAGCCGACCACCGCCCGTGCTCCGGCCGGTGGCGCCAGACCCGCCGCAAGGGTGGCGCCAGCCACCACGAGGCGCGCATCGACCACGCTGAACGCCATCGACATGGCCCGCTCACCCTGCCACTCGAGGTGCACGGCCAGCTCGCCCTCGCGCCCCAGGTGCGCTGCGCACGACAAGCTCAGGCCGAGCCCTTCGACCCCGAACCCACCGGCCAGCAGCGGGAACGTTTCGTCGGTGTAGAGTCGATCGATACAGGGCCGCGAAAAATGCGCAGACAACCAGGTGAAGTGCGACTCCACGGCACGCGCCCGACGCGCCGAATCGAGCCCGCGCCGCAAGTAGCTGCGCAGCGGGCGCAGCGGCAAGGCGGGCTCGGTCTCGACGATCGAATCGAGCTGGCTGGCGTGAAAGGCGCGCGTGCTGACGCGCAGCGACGCCGCATGCCACCAGCAACGCCACCAGAATTTCAGGCGCCGCCGCAAGGTCTGCAGGCGCCCGCCCGAGCCATCGTCGGTGCGCCGGAATTGCGAGCGCACCCAGCTCGCGGATGGCCGACGCCACTCGGCCTGCGAAGCCGCCACGCCGAACCCGCCCGCGACAAACCGCGCGGGCGTGAGCAACGCACCCAGCATCGACCAAAGACTGAAGTTCATCGCTGCAGTTATGCGTCAAGCTGCCTGACCGGACACTGACCGGGCCCGGCCATGCGCATCCTTCTGGTCGAAGACGACGCCGTGCTCGGTCGGGTCATGCTGCGCAGCCTGGGCGATGCCGGGCACCGCGTCGACCTGGCGACGAGCCTCGACGAAGCCCGCCACTTCTGGCGCGTTCAGCCCTTCGACGCGGTGCTGCTCGACCTGAACCTGCCGGGTGGCAGCGGCCTGACCGTGCTGCGCGAAGCGCGGGCGCGCCACGACCGCACGCCCACGCTGGTGCTGACGGCACGCAACCGCACCGAAGAACGCATCGCGGGCCTCGACGCCGGCGCCGACGATTACCTCGGCAAGCCCTTCGAGCTGGCCGAAGTCGAGGCCCGTCTGCGCGCGCTGGTGCGGCGCAGCCACGGCACTGAAGACCGGGCGGAAGTGGGTGCCCTGCTGATCGACCGCACCGCGCGCCGCCTGTTCCTGCACGGCGAGCCGCTCGACCTGCCGGCGCGCGAGTTCGAGGTGCTGTGGGAACTGCTCACGCCGCCGGGCCGCGTGGTCAGCAAGAACAATCTGTCGGACAAGCTCTCCAGCTTCGACGAAGCCCTGGGTGCGAATGCGCTCGAAGCCTTCATCTCGCGCCTGCGCCGCAAACTGGTCGGCAGTGGCGCAGGCATTCGCACGCTGCGCGGGCTGGGCTATGTGCTGGAGCCACGCGATTGAACGGCGGCGCCCCCCAGCCCGCGCGCAAGCCTTCGCTGACATCGCGGCTGCTGCGCCAAGTGACCTTGCCGCTGGTGCTGACCTGGGCCCTGGGGGCGGCCATCGCGCTGGCCGTGGCGGACGACTTCACGCAGCAGGCGCTCGACCGCGCGCTGCTCGACAACGCCTATGGTGTCGCGTCGCGGGTGCGCCAGCAGGGCAGCGACCTCGACCTGGGCTTGACGAGCGAAGAGCTGGATGTGCTCTTGTTCGACCAGACCGAAACCCAGTTCTACGCCGTCTGGCGGGCCGATGGCTCGCTGCTCGCAGGCGATGAAACCCTGCTGCCGGCGCCGCCCGGCCCAGCCGGTAGCGCGCACCGTTTCTCGACCCTGCCGCATTGGGGTCGCAGCCTGCGGGCGGTGACCTTGCGCCATGCCGAAGACGCCGCGTTCAGCGTCGTCATCGCCCAGACCACCGACAGCCGCAGCGCGCTGCTGCGGCGCCTGCTGGCGTACTCGATCGCACCGCAACTGGTCTTGCTGACGCTGCTCGCGTGGTGGCTGCGGCGCGTCATCCGCCGCGACGTGCGGCCGCTGGCGGCCTTGCAGCAGGCGCTCGACGGCCGCGACGCGAACGACCTCGCACCGATCCCTCAGGCCTTGACCCTGGGCGCGAATTCGAGCGATGTCGAACGCCTCGGCGTGGCCATCAACGCGCTGCTGGAACGCGTCGGCGATGGCGTGCGGGCGCAGCGCGAATTTGCCGGCAACGTGGCCCACGAGCTGCGCACGCCGCTGGCCGGCATCCGCGCGCTGGCCGAGTACGGGCTGGCGCAGACCAGCCCGCAGGCACAGCGTGAACAGTTGCAGGCCATCGTGGCCAGCCAGGGCCGCGCCAGCCACCTGGTCGACCAGTTGCTGGCGCTGGCGCTCGCCGACGAGAGCCGCAACAGCCTGCAGCTGGAGCCGGTGGCGCTGGACGCGCTGGTGCGCGACGTGGTGCTGCGCTTCATGCTGCGGGCCGATCAGCGTGGCGTCGACCTCGGCGCGAGCGGCCTGGATCAAGCCGTTTCGGTGCGGGCCCACGCCGCGCTCGTCGAAGGCATTCTGGGCAACCTGATCGACAACGCGCTGCGCCATGGCGCAGGCGTTGCCGGCCGCGCGGCGGTGGTGACAGTCGAACTGATCAGCGCCGATACCGAAGTGATTCTGACGGTGACGGACAACGGCCCCGGCTTGTCGCCCACCGAACGCGAGCGGCTGTTGCAGCGCTGGGCCCAAGGTGCCCCCGCCGCACGCAGCGGCGAGGGTGCGGGCACCGGTGCCGGTCTCGGCCTGGCGATCGTGACGCGCTACGCCGCGCTGATGCACGCGCGCTTCGAGCTGGTGGACGGCCCGCTCGGCGTCGGCCTGTGCGCGCGGGTCACGTTCCCGCAGCCCGCGCTCGCCTGATACCCCCTTTTCGTTCGATCGCACAAATGTCCGTTCGGGCTGAGCCCGTCGAAGCCCTTCGACAAGCTCAGGGCGAACGGTCGTTTCCAGTCGACTGAACGCAAGTCCGTATGAGGCCCCGCGCCATGGCCAGAGGCCATCGCCGGGAGCTGTGGCCGGACGCTACTGCTCGATCACATCCGCACCGGCCGGCGGCGTGAAGCGGAACGCATCGGGCTTGAAGCTCACGCCGGCGCTGAACTGGCTGAATTGCAGCAGGGAACGCTGGTCGAATGCATCGACGATCTCGACCGCCGCAAGCTCCTTGCCACGAAAGCCGACGCGCACCGACTTGAACGCGCCGTCTTTCAGCTTCGGTGTGGCCTGGACCCAGTCGAGGCCGTCTTTGGCAGCATCTTTCGGCGCCACTGCCGCAAGGTCGAAATCAGCGTCGAGCGACCCACCCGCCAGCAGCGCGGCCGGCGTGGCGCCGAGGGCGGCCGAGAACTTGCGCGAGCTGGCCTGGTTCAGATCGGCGTCATAGATCCAGACCTTCACGCCATCGGCGACGATGAGTTGTTCGAAGGGTTTGGCATACGCGAAACGAAAACGGTTCGGGCGCGCGAACTCGAAGCTGCCGCTCGACGTTTTTTTCTTTGCACCGTCGGGCGAGGTCACGGTCTGCGTGAACTGGGCGCGGCCGGTCTTCACGTCGCGGATGAAGTCTCGCAGAGCGTCTACTGCATCGGCGTGCGCTGCCCATGAAGCGAGCGCGAGCAGCAAGGCGCAAAGGGTTCTCTTCATTCGTTGCGAACCGGAACCATGATGTCGCGGTTGCCGTTGGTCGACATGCTCGATACGAGCCCCGACTTCTCCATTTGTTCAAGCAGCCGCGCCGCGCGGTTGTAGCCGATGCGCAAATGGCGCTGCACCAGCGAGATCGAGGCGCGCTTGTGCTGCAGCACCACGGCCACCGCCTGGTCGTACATCGCATCGGCCTCGCCGCCGCCCATCACACCGCCTTCGCTGCCGAGCGCGTCGGGGCCGTCGTCGAGCACACCGCCTTCGAGAATGCCTTCGATGTAGTTTGGCTCGCCCTGGCTCTTCAGATAGCTGACGACGCGGTGCACTTCCTCGTCGCTGACGAAGGCGCCGTGGACGCGGATCGGCAGGCCCGTGCCGGACGGCATGTAGAGCATGTCGCCCATGCCGAGCAAAGCCTCGGCGCCCATCTGGTCGAGGATGGTGCGCGAGTCGATCTTGCTGCTGACCTGGAAGCTCAGGCGGGTCGGGATGTTGGCCTTGATGAGGCCGGTGATCACATCCACGCTCGGCCGCTGTGTGGCCAGGATCAGGTGGATGCCGCAAGCCCGGGCCTTCTGCGCCAGGCGCGCGATCAGCTCTTCGATCTTCTTGCCGATGACCATCATCAGGTCGGCGAGTTCGTCGATCACGATCACGACGAAGGGCAGGCGGTCGAGCGGCTCGGGTTGTTCGGGCGTCAGGCTGAACGGGTTGCCGATCAGCTCGCCGCGCTCTTTCGCGTCGCTGATCTTCTTGTTGTAGCCGCCGAGGTTGCGCACCCCCATCTTGCTCATCAGCTTGTAGCGGCGCTCCATTTCGCCCACGCCCCAGTTGAGCGCGTTGGCGGCCAGCTTCATGTCGGTGACGACCGGGCAGAGCAAGTGCGGGATGCCCTCGTAGACGCTCATCTCGAGCATCTTCGGGTCGATCAAAATCAGCCGAACGTCGCGTGCTTCGGCCTTGTACAGCAAGCTCAGGATCATCGCGTTGATGCCCACCGACTTGCCCGAACCGGTGGTGCCGGCCACCAGGCAGTGCGGCATCTTTGCCAGGTCGGCGACCACCGGGTTGCCGATGATGTCCTTGCCCAGGCCCATCGTCAGTTGCGACTGGGCATCGTTGTAGATCTGCGAGCCGAGAATTTCCGACAGGCGGATGGTCTGGCGCTTCGGGTTCGGCAGCTCCAGCGCCATCGTCGTCTTGCCGGGGATCGTCTCGACCACGCGGATGCTGACCAGGCTCAGCGAACGCGCCAGGTCCTTTGACAGGTTCAGCACCTGCGAGCCCTTCACGCCCACTGCCGGCTCGATCTCGTAGCGCGTGATCACCGGGCCCGGCGAGGCCGCGACCACGCGCACCTCGACGCCGAAATCCTTCAGCTTCTTCTCGATCAGCCGCGAGGTCATCTCCAGCGTCTCGGCCGCCACCGACTCGACGCGCCCGGGCGCCGCGTCGAGCAAGTCGACCTGCGGCAACTTCGTATCGACGAGTTCGACGAACAGCGGCTTCTGGCGCTCCTTCACGACGCGCGTGCTCTTCGGCACGTCGAGCACGGTCGGCTCGATCACGATCGGCAGGTGGTCGACGTGGAGTTGCTGCTCGACTTCGACCACATGCTCGCGCTCGCGCAGCGCCCGCTCGCCGACGCGCGCATCCTCGGCACGCTCGATGCGTTCGACGCGCTTTTCGCGCAGCGATTCGAGCCGCACGCCGATGGCTTCGGCCAGCCGCAGCCACGAGAAATGCAGCGCCAGCGCGATGCCAGCCACAAGCGCCGCGATCCACAGCACGCCCGAGCCGGCGAAGCCGAGCAGCTTCACGCTCAGCCCCCCCAAGGTGTAGCCGAGCACGCCGCCGGCATGGCCCCCGGCGACACCCGCTTCCCATTGATAGAGCCGCGTCCACTCGAGCGAGGCGCTGGCCGCCAGCAGCAGCGCCAGGCCGACCCAGACGCCCCATTCGGGCCGTGAAGATGGCAGCGCGGCCGAGTCAGGCCGTGTGGTCGAATCGCCGCGCAGCACATCAGCCAGCGTTGCCAGCCAGGCCCGCAGCGCGACCGCCATGGCCCACCACACCGAGTAGCCGGCGACGAAGAAAGCGAGGTCTGAGAACCATGCGCCCGCGAGGCCGGCGCGGTTCAGCGCGACCGGTACCGTGCCCGAGGTCGAGAACGCCGGGTCGGCGCCGTTGTGGGTGGCCAGCGCCAACGCCGCGAGCAACCACAGCACGCCGGTGACGAGCAGCCAGAGCTGGGCGCGCCAGCCGGCCGCCGGGTGGCCGACGGCCTTGCTGCGGGCGGAGCGGGCGGCGGGGAATGCAGTGTCGCGGCCTTGTACAGTCGAGGCCGACACGGCGCGCGAGCCGCCGGTTTCGGAGCGCAGCGAACCGAGTGGAAAAGTCATCGCTGGATTGTGGCCGATCGCACCACGCCGATGCCCTGGCCGATCGGGCGCAGGCTCACTTCGTCAACTGTTCCTTGATGATGACCGAGCCGTTTTCCTGGGTCTCGATCATGCCGCGCTCTTCCAGGTCTTTCATGACCCGGCTGACCATCTCGCGCGACGCGCCGACGACCTTGGCCAGGTCCTGGCGCGACACCTTGTTGCGGATGATTTTCACTTCGTTGATGAGCTCGGCCATCTCGAGCAGCGCACGCGCCACGCGGCCGTACACATCAAGAAGGGCGAGCGATTCGATCTGCCGGTCGGCGCTGCGCAGGCGCTGCACGAGGCCGCGCATGATGGCGTAAGAGAGGCTCGAATTCTCCGGCAGACAGCGCGCGAACTCGGCCCGGCCGAGCACCAGCATGTCGGTCTGGATCTCGGCGCGCACCGTGGCTGAATGCGGCTCGTTGTCGATCAGGCTCATCTCGCCGACATAGTCGCCGGGTTGCAGCACCGCCAGGATGACCTCGCGGCCGCGCGCATCGGCGGTCAGCACGCGCGCCCGCCCCGTCAGCAGGATGAACAGCGCGTTCGACTTCTTGTTGTGCTCGACGACGATCTCGCCGCGCCGAAAACGGCGCTTGACGACGCTGTCGGCAATGCCTTGCGCCTGGTCGTTCGTCAGCAACGAAAACAGCGGAACCCGCCGGATAAGGTCGAGACTGGAGAGCATGGCCATGTGCGGACTGCCTTTCGTGCGCTAGTGCAGGAGTCGGGTAGTGCGGTGGTGCGGCAACCTGGATTGTTGCCACGCTGTGTACAAAATCGCTATTGTCACCATTCACTGCGCGCGCGCCAGCAGGAATCCACCCCCTGTCACACTCTCGCGTCAACGCGCTGACCGGCGCAAACCTCACCCACCTTGTCACCAAGATCATGAGCACCTCGACCCCAACGGCCCTGCCCACTGTCCACGCCCGCGTCCTGATCCTCGGCTCCGGGCCGGCCGGCTACTCGGCGGCGGTGTATGCCGCGCGTGCCAACCTGAAGCCGACGCTGATCACCGGCATCGCCCAAGGCGGTCAGTTGATGACCACCACCGACGTTGACAACTGGCCCGCCGACGTCGACGGCGTGCAGGGGCCGGAGTTGATGGAACGCTTCCAGAAGCACGCCGAGCGCTTCAACACCAACATCGTGTTCGACCATATCAATGACGTCGATCTGGGACAGCGGCCGTTCACGCTGAAGGGCGATTCGGCCAGCTACACCTGCGACGCACTGGTGATCGCTACCGGCGCCTCGGCGAAGTACCTTGGCCTGCCGTCCGAACAAGCCTTCATGGGCCGTGGCGTGAGTGGCTGCGCCACCTGCGACGGGTTCTTCTATCGCGACCAGGTGGTGTGCGTTGTCGGCGGCGGCAACACCGCCGTCGAAGAAGCGCTGTACCTGTCGAACATCGCGAGCAAGGTGCATTTGGTGCACCGGCGCGACAAGTTTCGGGCCGAGGCGATCCTGATCGACAAGCTGATGGCCAAAGTTGCCGAGGGCAAGATGGAACTGCACCTGTGGAACACGCTCGACGAGGTGCTGGGCGATGCGTCGGGCGTGACGGGTGTGCGGCTGAAGTCGACCTCGGGTGGGGCGAGACCGGCTGGCGAGGCGAGCGAGATCAAGCTCACCGGCTGCTTCATCGCGATCGGCCACCAGCCGAACACCGACATTTTCAAAGGCCAGCTGGAGATGAAGGATGGCTACATCATCACCCGGAGCGGCCTGGCCGGCATGGCCACGATGACGAGCGTGTCGGGCGTGTTCGCGGCCGGCGATGTGCAGGACCATGTGTACCGGCAAGCCATCACCAGCGCCGGCACCGGCTGCATGGCGGCGCTCGACGCGCAGCGCTTTCTCGAGCATTGAAAGTCGGGCTATAATCGCGGTCTTTGCCAAAAGTTGAACCGCAGCTTTCGGCATTTCAATCTTACCGGGAGAAGCGTCATGGCACGCGTCTGTCAAGTCACGGGCAAGCGCCCGATGGTGGGGAACAATGTTTCCCACGCGAACAACAAAACCAAGCGCCGCTTCCTGCCGAACCTGCAGTACCGCCGCTTCTGGATCGAGGGTGAAAACCGCTGGATCCGTTTGCGCATCACCAATGCGGCCTTGCGCCTGATCGACAAGGTGGGCATCGAGAAGGTCGTTGCCGACCTCCGCGCCCGCGGCGAAATCTGAATTTAGGAGCGCATCATGGCAAAAGGTGGACGCGAGAAGATCAAGCTGGAATCCAGCGCCGGCACCGGTCATTTCTACACGACCGACAAGAACAAGAAGACCACGCCTGAAAAGCTGGAACTCATCAAGTTCGATCCGAAGGCACGCAAGCACGTGACCTACAAGGAAACCAAGCTGCGGTAAAAGCCTTCGGCAGAAGACGGTAGCGGGGTCGCTTTGCGACCCCTTTTCTTTTGAGCCCATACACAGCACAAAGGCCGCATCTGCGGCCTTCGTCGTTTCAGAGCCCGATCGATCTCTAGGCTTTGGCCGCGCGCAGCTTCAACGCAAATTCCTGCAGGGTCGCGATGCCGCTTTCCTCGGCCTGCTTGCACCAGGCCTGCAGATCGACCACCAGTTGCTCTGCAGAGACGTTGGTGCGCGTCCACAGCGAGCGCAGTTCCTCGCGCATCGTCACCAGCTTGGCCAGCGCCGGGCTGTGCGCGACCGCCGAAGCTACCTGCGCCTTCACGGCATGCGGAATCTTGTCTTCGTCGCGGTGCAGCCAGCGGCGCGCCAGCTCCATGTTGGCGAGCTTGGCCGCGCTCGACGCACCTTCCGCCTTCAGGCGCGCAACTTCGACGCTGCTCGCGTGGCGCAGATTGCGCGCGTACTTGGCCATCACCTCGTAGCGATTCGCGATGATCGCTTCCAGCGTCTGGTCGTCCGCCACCGGGCGAACGCTGCCCAGGCGCAGCGTCGGCGGGGTCTTGCGCACCTTTGCCAGGCCGAGCATTTCCAGGCCGCGGATGTAGACCCAGCCGATGTCGAACTCGTAGGGCTTGACCGAGAACTTGGCCGAGGTCGGGTAGGTGTGGTGGTTGTTGTGCAACTCCTCGCCGCCGATCACGATGCCCCACGGCGACACATTCGTCGATGCGTCAGGCGACTCGAAATTGCGGTAGCCCCACCAGTGGCCGAGGCCGTTGATGACGCCGGTCGCCATGATCGGAATCCACAGCATCTGGATCGCCCACACCGTGATGCCGATGGCACCGAACAGCATCAGGTCGATCAGCAGCATCACGCCCACGCCCTGCCAGCTGTAGCGCGTGTACAGGTTGCGCTCGATCCAGTCGTCGGGCGTGCCCAGGCCGTACTTGAGCATCGTTTCCTTGACCTTCGACTCGGCGCGGTACAGCTCGACACCCGTCAGCAGCACCGTCTTGATGCCACGCGTCTGCGGGCTGTGCGGGTCTTCCTCGGTCTCGCACTTGGCGTGGTGCTTGCGGTGGATGGCGACGAATTCCTTCGTCACCATGCCGGTGCTCAGCCACAGCCAGAGGCGGAAGAAATGCGCGGGAATCGCGTGCAGATCAAGCGCGCGGTGCGACTGCGCGCGGTGCAGGAAGATCGTCACCGAAGCGATCGTTACGTGCGTCATCAACAGCGTGAGCAGCATGACCTGCCACCAGGACAAGTCGAGCAGACCATTGGCGAGCCAATTGACCCCACCGTCCCAAACCGACATCAGCGAATCCATGGAAACCTTTGTAGCCCGCCGAACGGCAGGTGGCAGATTGTAAACGGCGCTACCGGCGGAGCCCTTCGATTTGAAGGGCTTGCGAGCGTCACTTTGAGGTATCTCAAGCCGCTGCGGGGGGTATCAAGAGCCAGTGCTTGAATTGACCCGGCCCCGGCGCCAGCAGTTCATTTCCGTTCCCACACCGCCGCGAAGAAACCGTCGGTGGCGTGGCGGTGCGGCCACAGGCGCAGGTAGTTGCCGCGCACCAGCGTCGCGGCATCGCCAACCTGGGCGCGGCTCAGCGCATCGAGCGCAGGCATGACGCTGAAGCTGCTGTCGTGCGCCGCAGTGAAGGCTTCGGCAATGCCTTCGTTCTCCACCTCGAGCAGGCTGCATGTCGCATACACCAGCCGCCCACCCGGCTTGACCAGCCGCGCCGCGCTCGCCAGGATGGCGGCCTGCTTGACCTGCAACTCGGCCACCGACTGCGGCGTCTGGCGCCACTTCAAATCGGGGTTGCGGCGCAAGGTGCCCAGGCCCGAGCACGGCGCATCGACGAGCACGCGGTCGAGCTTGCCGGCCAGCCGCTTGATGCGCTCGTCGCGCTCGTGCGCAATCTGCGCCGGGAACACGTTCGACAAGCCACTGCGCGCCAGCCTCGGCTTCAACGATGCGAGCCGATGCCCCGAGGTGTCGAAGGCATAGAGCCGCCCGGTGTTTCGCATCTCGGCGCCGAGCGCCAGCGTCTTGCCGCCGGCGCCGGCGCAGAAGTCCATCACCATCTCGCCGCGCTTGGCGCCCACCATCAGCGCCAGCAACTGGCTGCCCTCGTCCTGGACTTCGACATCGCCGCGCATGAACACATCGAGCTTGTGCAGCGCCGGCTTGCCGTCGATGCGCAAGCCGAGTGGCGAATACGGCGTGGCCACGGCCTCCACACCTTCGGCCTTGAACGCCGCGATCACATCGTCGCGTTTCGCCTTGAAGCTGTTGACACGCAGGTCGAGCGGCGCGCTCGCATTGATGCTGTTCACCAGCGGCCAGAACTCATCGCCGAGCGCCGCCTGCAAGGTCTCGGCGAGCCACTCCGGCAGGTTGTGGCGCAGCTTGTCGGGCAGGGCCGCGCGATCGATCAAAGCGACCTGCGCCAGCCACTGCTGCTCGGTATCGCTCAGCGCGGCGCGCAGGAAGCCTTCATTGCCCTGCCACGCCAGCAGCACCAGGCGCCGCTCCATCTCGCCCTTGCCCGACTGCGCCAGGTGCTGGTACAGCAGGCGCTGGCGCAGCACGCCGTAGGTGGTCTCGGCCAGGGTGTGGCGCTCGCGCTGGCCGAGCGTGCGGTGCTGGCGAAAAAAGTCCGACACCAGGCCATCGGCAGGGTGCTGCAATTGCAGCACACGGTGCAGGAGTTCGGTGGCGAGTTCGACCAGGGCGTTCGGGTGCATCGCGGGATTATCCTTGGCGTAATGAAGGCCCTTTCAAGCCACCTGCGCGCGCATCCGCACCTCGTCGTCAGTGGCGTGGTGGGCATTGCAGTCGGCCTGGCCGCCGCCGGCATCGACAGCATCGTCGGCCGCTGCCTGCTGGGCTGGAACGCCGGGGTCTGGATGTACCTTGTGTGGACCGGCTGGACCCTGCTGCGCTCGGACGCGGCGCGCCTGAAGCGGGTCGCGCAGGCGCAGGCCGAAGGCGCCAGCACGGTGTTGGTGATCGTCGTGCTGGCCGCGCTCGTCAGCCTGGGCGCGGTCATCACGGAACTGTCGGCTGCGAAGGCCGCCGAGCAGGGGCACAAGCTGCTGCCGGTGCTGTTCACACTCACCACCGTGGTAGGTTCATGGCTGCTGGTGCCGACCTTGTTCTCGCTCAATTACGCGAGCCAGTACCACGTCGAAGACCGCGATGGCGGCGGCCTGAAATTCCCCGACGAGACCGCAGACTTCGAGCCCGATTTCAGCGACTTCCTCTACTTCTCGTTCACCATCGCCGTGGCCTCGCAGACCGCCGACGTGGTCATCACGAACCGCCCGGTGCGCCGCCTGGTGCTGATGCAAGCGGTGCTGTCGTTCGTGTTCAACACCGCCATCGTGGCGTTCACGATCAACATGGCGGCCAGCCTGCAGTGACCGGTCAGATCAGTTGCGATTCACCTTGGGCGTGTGTGACGACGCCGTCGTTCAAGCGCAGCATCCCCGCCACCACCCAGCCGACCGCGCGCGGGTACAGCACATGCTCGCGCGCCAGCACCCTGGCGCCTAGCACCTGCGGTGTGTCGCCCGGCAGCACTGGCACGACCGCCTGCGCAATGATCGGGCCGTGGTCGACCGTCGGCGTCACGAAGTGGACGGTGGCGCCCGCCAACTTGCAGCCCGCCTCGATGGCCCGCTGGTGCGTGTGCAGCCCGGTGAAGGCCGGCAACAGCGACGGGTGCACATTCACCATCCGCCCTTCGAAGCGGCGCACGAAGGCGTCGCCCAGGATGCGCATGAAGCCCGCCAGCACAACCACGTCGGGCGCGAAGCTTTCCAGGGTGCGCGCCAGTTCGGCGTCAAAGGCCGCGCGCGAATCGAATGCCGTGTGCTCGATCACCACCGTGGCAATACCCTGCTCGCTCGCGAACGCCAAACCGGGCGCGGCCGCGCGATTGCTCAGCACCGCAGCGATGCGCGCATCCCAGCCTTCGCTGGCGCAGGCCCGCACGATGGCTTCCATGTTCGAGCCCTGGCCCGAGATCAGGATGACGATGTTCTTCAACTGGACCTCAGCGCCAGTTCACGGCACACAGCCCGCAGCACACGGCGCACGGCCGCTTCACGCTGCGGCCAGCGTCGCCAGGGCCTCGGCCACCTCCTCGAGGCTAACGTCCGGGCTGCGCAGCACCGGCGCACCGGCCACTGCCAGCGCCGCCGCGCCCTCGGCCTTCAGCCGCGCCACCCATTGGCCGGCCTCGCGCCCGGCGTCGAAAGCGGCGCTCTGCAGCAGCACCCGGCCATCGGCAGCCGCGAGCTTGAAGTAGAAGCGGCCATCGGCTTCGCGGTATTGCTTGAAGATGGGCGGCTTCACGGTCAGCGTCGCCGCTCCCGTGGCCGCTGAAACGCCAGCCCCACCCAGCTCCGCGCCCACCGCCACCATGCGCCGCAGCCCGACCGCCTCGCGCAACTCACGCAGCAGCGGCGCGGCCACCGCGCGCGCCTTGCGGGCCCCGTCGAGCAAGATCGCTTCGATGCGCTCCGGGTGCGCCATCAGGTTCGCGTAGCGTTCGCGCATCGGCCCCAGGTCGCGCTCGATGCGCTCGCCCACACGGTGCTTCGCGTCACCCCAACCCAGGCCCGCCTTCAGATCTGCGCGCAACGCGGCGCGCTCGGCATCGTTCGCAAAGGCGTCGAAGATCGCGACCAGGTGCGAGGCGTCCGCATCTTTCGGCTCACCCGGCAGGCGCGAGTCGGTGACAACGCGGGCCAGTGCCTCGCGCAAGCCCTTCGCGCCGCCCTCGAACAACGGGATCGCGTTGTCGTAGCTCTTCGACATCTTGCGGCCGTCCAGCCCCGGCAGCATCGCCACGCGCTCGTCGATGTTTGCCTGCGGCAGCACGAACAGCTCGCGCCCGGCGCCGAACAGGTGGTTGAAGCGCTGCCCCATGTCGCGCGCCATCTCGATGTGCTGCACTTGGTCGCGCCCGACCGGCACGCGGTGGGCGTTGAACATCAAAATGTCGGCCGCCATCAGGATCGGGTAGCTGAACAGGCCCATCGTCACGCCCGCATCGGCGTCGTCACCGGCAGTGGCGTTGGCATCGGTCGCGGCCTTGTACGCGTGGGACCGGTTCATCAGCCCCTTGGCCGTGACGCAGGTCAACAGCCAGGTGAGTTCGGGAATCTCGACGATGTCGCTCTGTCGGTAAAAGGTGACGCGCTGCGGGTCGAGCCCGGCGGCGAGCCAGGTCGCCGCGATTTCGAGCCGCGAGCGCTCGATGCGCGCCGGCTCATCGCACTTGATCAGCGCGTGGTAGTCGGCGACGAAGAAGAAGCTCTCGACCCCCGGCTCCAGGCTCGCAGCAATCGCCGGGCGGATCGCGCCGACGTAGTTGCCCAGGTGCGGCGTGCCGCTGGTGGTGATGCCGGTGAGAACGCGTTCGGTCATGGGAAGCTTCGGAATTCATTCACCGCAGAGTGGCGAGGCTTTGAAGAGAAAAGTCTCACCGCAGAGGAACGGAGTTTGCGGAGTTGACGCAGAGTCAACAAGATTTCTTGCTCTGCGGAACTCCGTCAACTCCGCGCCTCTGCGTTGAAGGCTGTTGCTGTTGCTGTTGCATTCAAGTGCCCGCCAGCGCATCGGCCACGGCCTGCGCGTTGAAACCGAGCAGCCGCTGGCCGCGCACCACCAGAACCGGCGTGCCCGGTGCCATCAAGGCGTTGTAGTGGGCGGCGCAGCGGGCGTCGCGCTCGATCAGGCATTCGGTGAACGGCACGCGGTTCGCATCGAACCAGGCCCGCGCGGCGGCGCAGTAGATGCAGGTCACCGACGCGATCATGAAGATGTCGCCCGGCTTCGCGGCGGCTGCGACCTGCGGGCCGAGCCGCGCCTTGGACCAGGCCTGCAGGCCCTGCATCGCCGCGAACGCGCCCAGCACCAACGCCGCCAGCACCAGCACCGAGCGCAGCGTCGGGGGTGACTTCAGGGGTGGCTTCAAGGCCGGCACCATGGCGTTCAAATCGCCGCCGTCACGACCATCTCGACCCGCCACTCGGGCTTGGCCAGCGTGGCCTGCACGGTGGCGCGCGGCGGCGCGTCGCCGGGCGGCAGCCAGTCTTCCCAGACCTCGTTCATGGCCGGGAAGTCGGCCAGGTCCTTGATGAAGATCTGGCACATCAGGATGTGCGCCCGGTCGGTGCCGGCCTCGATCAGCAGCTTGTCGATCGCCGCCAGCACCTGCACGGTCTGGCCGCGGATGTCCTGCGAGGCGTCGCCCGCCACCTGGCCGGCGAGGTAGACGGTGCCGTTGTAGATCGTCATCTCCGACAGGCGGTCGCCGACATGGAATCGACGCAGTCCCTGGGTCATGGTTTCGCTCCGTGCTTGTGTGAATGTTTGGTCGAATGTCTCGGCGCGCGCACCACGGCGCCCGCGGCCTTGTGCCCGAGCCGGCTCTCGGTGCCCTGCAGCAGCTTCTGGATGTTCGCGCGGTGCCGCCAGACGAGCAGCCCGCCCATCGCCATCACCGCCACGGCGACCGGGCCACCGCCCCAGATCAGCAGCTGGTAGAACGGCGCGAACAGCGCGGCGACGATCGCCGCCAGCGACGAGTAGCGCGTGAAAGCCGCGATGATGATCCAGGTCGCCAGCGTCGCCAGCCCGAGCCACGGGTTCAGCCCGAGCAGCACGCCGGCCGCGGTGGCCACGCCCTTGCCGCCCTTGAAATGGAAGAACACCGGCCACAGGTGGCCGAGGAACGCGGCCAGCCCGACCATCGCGAGCGTGCCGTCGTCCAGGCCGTACGGCATGCCGAACTCCTTCACCAGCACGACCGGCACGTAGCCTTTCAGCGCATCGAGCAGCAGCGTCAGCGCGGCCGCGGCCTTGTTGCCCGAGCGCAGCACGTTGGTCGCGCCGGGGTTGCCCGAGCCGTAGGTGCGCGGGTCGTTCAGCCCCATCACGCGGCTG
>JANXZA010000062.1 GCA_025355745.1 Rhizobacter sp.
GGAGTTGGCGGAGTTGCGCAGAGTAAAAGGTGTCTGCTTCTAACTCTGCGTCAACTCCGCCAACTCCGTCACTCTGCGGTGAGACTTTTCTCTGCACGCCCCGCCGTCCATCGATGTGCCTCAGCCGCGCGGATGGTGCTGCGCGTGCAGCCGCTTCAGCCGCTCGCGCGCCACATGGGTGTAGATCGTGGTGGTCGAAATGTCGGCATGGCCGAGCAGCATCTGCACCGCGCGCAGGTCGGCGCCGTGGTTCAGCAGATGGGTCGCAAACGCGTGTCGCAAGGTGTGCGGCGAGAGCGGCACCTGCACCCCGCCGCGCAGCGCGTGGGCCTTGATGAGGGCCCAGAAACGCTGCCGCGTCATCGCCGCGCCGAGGGCGGTGACGAACAGCGCGCCGCTGGCCCGGCCCTGCAGGATCAGCGCCCGGGTGCCGCTCAGATAGCACGTTAGCCAGGCGTGCGCCTCAGCGCCGAACGGCACCAGGCGTTCCTTCGCACCCTTGCCGGTGACGCGCAGCGCGCCGTCGCTCAGGCTGACATGCACGCTTTGCAGCGTGACGAGCTCGCTGACGCGCAGGCCGCTGGCGTACATCAGCTCGAGCATCGTTCGGTCGCGCAGGCCGAGCGGTGTGGCCACGTCGGGCGCGGCCAGCAGCGCCTCGACCTGCGCTTCGCTCAGCGTCACCGGCACGGCCCGGGCGTGGTGCGCGGCGCGCAGCTTCAGGGTCGGGTCGGCGGCGCCGGCGCCCAGCAGGTGCTCGCGCAGGGCCCAGCGGAAATAGCGCTTGAAGACGCTCAGGCGGCGGTTGCTGCTGGTCGCCTTGCTGCCGGGGTGGCGGTCGACGGCGTAGTCGCGCAGGTGCGATTCGCGGCTGGCGTCGAGTGCGAGCGCGTGGGCGCTCGCGAGCCAATCGGCGTACAGCGCGAGGTCGCGCCGATAGGCTTCGAGCGTGTTGCGGGCCAGGCCGTCCTCGATCCAGGCCGCGTCGATGAAGCGGTCGATCGACGCCTGGCTCGCGGCGCGCGACGAGTCAGGCGCAGACCTTAAACTCACCACCGCAAAGCACCCCCAAGGAAATGTCTTCGACATTCCCGCCCCCAGGGGTCAAGCAAAGCGGCGAAGCCACATTTACTTGAGAGCATCCCAGGCCCCTGTCGGCGCCCGGCGTTCGCGGAAAAACTCCGTTCACCCTGAGCTTGTCGAAGGGCCGGCTTCGAGAGGCCTGTCCTGAGCCTCGTCGAACGGCATGTCCTGAGCGATGTCGAAGGGCTCAGCCCGAACGGTTTCGCAACGCGGAGTGCTTCGTTTCTCATGAGGCGCCGAGAACCCAGAGGGTCGCGGAGAAGTACGGTCATCCTTGTTCCCTCTGCGCAACTCTGCGTCACTCCGCGCCTCTGCGGTGAGTGAGTTGGCTTTTGCATTCAAGGCGCATCGACTGCCTGTCACGCGCTCACTCAAGCTTCAACTTCTGCAGCGCCACGACCTTCTTGTAGACGTCGTACTCGGCCGCGATCTGGGCCGTGAACTGCTCGGGCGTGTTGGCCACGATCAGCGAGCCGGTCTCTTCGATGCGCTTCTTCACGGCCGGGTCTTCGAGCGTCTTCTTGACGGCAGCGCTGACCTTGTCGACCACCTCCTTCGGCAGCCCCTTCGGCCCGTAGATGCCGTAGTAGGCCATCCGGTTCACCGGCTCCAGCCCGACCTCCCTGAAGGTCGGCACGTCGGGCAATTGCGCCAGCCGCTGCGGCGCCGCGACGACGATGGCGATGAGCCGGCCGTCCTTGATGAAGGGCAGCGCCGACGGCATGTTGTCGAAGATCATCGGCACCTGGCCGGCCACGGTGTCGTTCAACGCCGGCCCGGCGCCGCGGTACGGAATGTGGGTGATGAAGGTGCCCGACAGGTTCTTGAACAACTCCATCTGCAAGTGGCCGATGCCGCCGGTGCCCGAACTCGCGAAGCTGTACTTGCCGGGGTTCTTCTTCAGCTCGGCCAGGAAGCCCTTGTAGTCGCGGGCCGGAAAACTCGGGTGCACCGCGATCACGTTCGGCGTGGCCGCCACGTTGATGATGGGCGTGAAGTCGGTCAGTGGGTTGTAGGCCAGCTTCGGGTTGATGGCCGGGTTCGCCGCAGTGGTGGACACCGTGGCCATGCCGAGCGCATAGCCGTCGGGCGTGGCGCGGGCGGTGTCGAGCGCCCCCACCGAGCCACCGCCGCCGGCCTTGTTCTCGACGATCAGCGGCTGGCCGAGCGCGAGGTTGATCTTCTCGGCCACGACCCGCGCAACGATGTCGGTGGTGCCGCCGGGCGCGAACGGCACGACCAGCCGCACGGGCTTGTTCGGGTAGGCCTGGGCGTGGGCGGCAGGCGCGCTGACCAGCAACGCCGTGGCGAGCGCGGCGGCGGCAGTGATGGCAGTGGCAGTGGCAGTGGCAGTGTTCAGGGTTCGGCGATGCATGGCGTGAAGGTCTCCGTCGGTCTGCATAAACCCAAAGTCTAGGGCTTGTGCCGGTGCACTCGGCGCATGTCGAACGCCATGGGCCGGTGCTGGCCCGGCTGACAAATATTTCGTAACCTTCTCCCCCGATTCAGGGTGGGTCGAGCCCGGAATTCGGGAACTTATCATGATCGAGCATTGCAGCGTGGGCTTGGATTCTGAGGGGCTTCAACCCCCTGCCGAGCCGCCCACCACCGCCATGCAGCCCGAGCGGAGTTGTTCCCTCTTTCAAATGTTTTGGAGAACCCCCCGATGAAAACACTTTGGAAAACCGCGCTGACGCTGTCGATGTCGCTGACGGCGGTAGGCGCCTCTGCGGCGACGATCAACTTCGAGAACCTCGCAGTCGGGACCATCTTGTCGAATCAATACGCCGGGGTCACCTTTGCGGCGAACGCATTCACCGGCCCTGGCAGCTCGTCCTCCGGGCAGCCCTGGGCCACCAACACCGACATGACGATCGTGTCTTCGTTACCGGGCGGCGACGTCGGCGGCCTGGGCACGCCGTCCCTGGTCAGCGGCAACGTGCTGCATTCGTTCAACAAATGGTTGACCGAAAACGGCGACCCGAGTTTCAGGATCAGCTTTGCCAGCGCGATCAACACGTTCAGCGCGACCTTCGCCGGGGTTTCCACCGGCGCTGACGTTCGCATCTTTGCGTACAACGGCGCGACCTTGCTCAGCACGGTGGCCGGCTCGGGAACCGGCCAGTTCGTGCTGTCGTACGCCGCAGCGTCGATCACGAGCGTGGTGGTCGCTCCGGGCAGCTTCGACGACTGGGTCGGCGTCGACGACATCACCTACAACGCCGCCGTCGTGGGCGTACCGGAACCCGAAACCTACGCACTGATGGCGCTGGGCCTGGCCGCGATCGCGCTGGCACGGCGGCGCATGAAGGCGGTCGGCTGAGCGGCCTGCAAGCTTCATCCAGCGCCCGGCTCAGCCG
>JANXZA010000080.1 GCA_025355745.1 Rhizobacter sp.
ACTCAATCATCCAGACCCTCAAGGCCAACGCCCGAGGCTTCCGCAGCTTTGACAACTTCCGTACCCGCATCCTGTTCTTTTGCGGCAAGCTCGATCTCACGCCTGTCAAGGTTCAATCCCACTGAAATGCGCGAAGAGCCAGATTTCTAACTCTGCGCAAACTCCGTCAACTCCGTTACTCTGCGGTGAATGAATGGGCTCTTAAATGTTCGAGGATCAGCGCCCGCCCGTCACGTCGATGACTGCGCCGGTGGTGTAGCTGGCCGCGTCCGAGAGCAGCCAGACGATCGCCTCGGCCACCTCCTCGGCGCTGCCGGCGCGCTGCATCGGCACCGTCGGCGCCATCTGCTCGGCGCGGCCGGGCTGGCCGCCGGAGGCGTGAATGTCGGTGGCGATGATGCCGGGGCGCACGGCGTTGACGCGGATGCCTTCGAGCGCCACTTCCTTTGCCAAGCCCAGCGTGAAGACATCGATCGCGCCCTTCGCGGCGGCGTAGTCGACGTACTGGCCGGGCGCGCCGAGGCGGGCCGCCGCCGACGACAGGTTGACGATGGCGCCGCCCGCACCACCGTGCACGGTGGACAAGCGCTTCACGGCCTCGCGCGAACACAGGAAGGTGCCGAACACATTGACCGCGAACATGCGCTGCAAACGTGGCAGGGTCATGACATCGACCCGCGCCTTTACATCGACCACGCCGGCGTTGTTGACGAGCGCGCCGAGCGGCGGCAGCTCGCGCTCCAGCACGGCGAACATTGCCAACACCTGGGCTTCATCGGCCACATCGGCCTGCACGGCCAGCGCCGTGCCGCCGCCCGCCTGGATGCGCGCCACCACGGCCTGCGCCGCCGCCGCGTCGCTCGTGTAGTTCACCGCCACGGCCCAACCGCGCTGCGCGCAAAGCCACGCCGTCGCAGCGCCAATGCCGCGGCTGCCGCCGGTGACCAGCACCGTGCGTTGTGTCGGTGTCTTGTTCATCATCGTCCTTGCTGTTGCGAATCCGTTGCCAAAGATCAAATTCATTCACCGCTGAGGAACGGAGTTGGCGGAGTTGCGCAGAGTTCGAATGAAGCGAAAGAGCAACCGGTAGCTACTCTGCGAAACCCCGTCAACTCCGCCACTCTGCGGTGAATGAATTGGCTCTCGCATTCGGACCCGATTCGACGGTCTCCCACATCACTCTTCGCGCTCGGCCGCGCCCGCGTCGTCGCCTTCGCTCGTGTCCTTGGCCTTCTTGTCGAGCGTCGGTTTCAGCTTCGTCAGGCCATCGACGAAGCCGCCTGCGGCCACGGGGCGGGCCAGCCGAAGCGCGGGTGGGAACAGGTGGTTCATGTACAGCTCGTCGCCGAACTGGTCGCTGCGCTGAACGTTGAACCACAAGGTCAGTGCAATGCCGATGGCCGCGCACATCACCGCCACCGCCTTCATCAGCCGGCGCCGCGCCGGCTCGACGGCGAGCAGGTGAAAGTAGAGCGCGCTCGCAGCCACGCCGATGGCGGCGATGAAAGCCAAGTCGGACAGCCACGGCCACGACAGCGCAAACGCCAGCAGCGCCGGCAGCACGGTGACGGCCAGCGTCGCGATGCTGGCGAACAGGAACACCCGCAGGTGCCAGCCAAAGCGCGCCTGGTGGGCGAAGGTCTTCGACAACAGGGCCCAGGCTCCGCACCACACGGCCGTGGCCAGCACCGCGCCCAGCAACACCGTGCCGGCAGCGCGGCCGAAGCCGTCGGGGTCGGTGTCGAGCCAGGTGCGCAGCAGCAGGCCGGCCAGCACCACGATGGCGGCAACCACCACCGGCACGACCCGGCGCGCGAACGATGCGGTTGCGGCGAGCGGCAGTTCAGCGGCCAGTGCATGGCCCGGCAGGCGCAGCCGCAGCCGGGTGCGGCCGGCGCTGAATTCGAGGGCGTCGCCGTCGGCCGGCAAGGCCATCTGGGCGTCGGCCAGCAGCCGCTTGGTGCCGACCTGCACGCCGTTGCGCGTCGCGCCGACGCGCAACGCCAGGCCGTGTTCGCCGGGCGCGATGCTGAGGTGTTGAGGCGCGAGGTGCGGGTCGGACAGCACGACTTCGTTGTCCAGCCCGCGGCCGATGCGCAGCGGCCAGTGGTGCACGAGAAAGGTCTGGCGCGGCTGGCCGTCGCGGTCGAGCACATCGAGTGCGGCCAGCACGGGATCGCTTGCCGTCGCGCCCGGAACGATGTCGCTCTCTAGCGCGCCCATGCGTACGCCTCCAGGTAGTGGCGCGCCAGCTTCTGCGCGTTCGCGAAGCTCAGGCCCTGCGCATCGAAGCGGCCCTGCACGCCGGCGCGCGGCTGGTCGAGCGTGGCCACCAGCACCGACAGGTCGTACAGCCCCGGCAGCTTCTTGTAGGCTCGCAGGCAGACCACCGCGCGCAACGTCAGGCCGCTGCGATCGATGAAGTCTTCATGGCACTGCGGCTTGGTCTGATGTTCGGCGCGCAAGCGCGTGAAGCCCTCGTTGCGAAAGCTCGCCGAGTAGCGGGCGGCGAAGCGCAAGATGCCGAGCTTGGTACCGTCGTAACTCTCATGTCGCACGCCGATGGCACCGGTGGTGTAGTCGCCGACGAAGATGCGCGTGTCCATCACGCAGTCGGAGCGTTCCAGGTCGAGGCCGCCGGTGCGGGACGGCTCGCTGCTGCCCCAGCAGCGCATGAAGCCGTCGGTCGGCACGGGCACCTTGTAGCGCGGGTGAGTGGCGCTTTTCCAGCCTTGCTGGATGAAGCGCTCGGTGAGCGCGGCCTGGTGCAGCGTCAACTGGTCGGTGACGATGCCATAAGCGGCGGCCTTGATCGGCGCGGCATCGCGGCCGCGCGCCAGCAGCGCCACCGCAAAGCTGGCGGGCACCAGAAAGCTGACCTGCTCGCCATCGACGCGGCGTGCCACGTTGATGCCGATCACCTGGCCTTGATCGTCGAGCGCCGGGCCGCCGCTCATGCCGCCGCTGAGCGCGCCGCCGAAGAAGATCTGCGGGTAGAAGCTGCGCTTCACCAGGCCGTTGTAGGTGCCCTCGGTGACCGCGAAGCCCACATCGAGCGGGTTACCGAGCGAGAAGATGCGCTCGCCCTGGGCGAGCGCGCGCGCCTCGGGGCGGAACGCCAGTGCGTCGAAGCTGCGCGGCGCGGCGCCGGCTGCGGTGCCATCGGCGGCTTTCAACAGCGCCAGGTCGTGCAGCACGTCGAGTTGCAGGATCACCAGCGGCGCCTCGCGGCCGTCGGCCGTGACGTAGACGAGGTCGTGGCGTTCGGGCTTCAGTGCGGCCTCGGCGACAACATGGAAGTTGGTGACGATGTGGCCTTCGCGCGTGACCACGAAGCCCGAGCCGACCGAGGTCTGGCTGGCCCGGCCCTTCAACACCGTGCGGATCTGCACCAGTTGCGAACGCGCCTGCTCGTAGACCTTGCGCGCCGAATACGACAACGGCGCCGGCGCGGGAAGGTCGGGTGCCGAAGCTGCAAGGGACGGCGACGGCGGGGCTGACGGCGCGCCCGGAGTTGTGGATTCGATGGCGGGCCCCGTGGCCGCCGCAGGTTCGGGCAACGGTGGCGACGGCCGGGTGCCTTGGGCCACCGCACCTTGCCCGAGGCCCAGGCCGAACCCCAGGCACAGCGCGAATCCAATCACGGCCCGCAGTGGGGGCTGCGCCAACGAAATCAAATACGGATACAAAGTCATTCAATTTCATTCTACGGGTCGGGTCTTGCCCTTCGATGCTGGCGGTGTTTCCCCGCTGTCGCCACCCGGTGCGCCGAGCTAGATTCAAGGCCACCTTAACGGAGACCTTGTCGATGCAACGCCGCAGTCTTGTCCTTGCCGCCACGTCGCTCATTTCGCTGGCCAGCGTGCCGGCGGCGGTGCGCGCGCAGGCGGTCGAAAAGCCCAGGCTAACGCTGGCAGTGGGCGGCAAGAACCTGCTGTACTACCTGCCGCTGACCATCGCCGAAAGCCTGGGCTACTTCAAAGCCGAAGGCCTGGACGTGACCATCGCCGACTTCGCCGGCGGCTCGCGCGCCTTGCAGGCCATGATCGGCGGCAGTGCCGATGTGGTGGCGGGCGCGTTCGAGCACACCATCAACATGCAGGTCAAGGGCCAGCGCCTGCGCGCCTTCGTGTTGCAGGGCCGCGCGCCGCAGATCGTGCTCGGCGTGAACCCGAAGACGATGCCCAACTTCAGGAATGTGGCCGAGCTGAAAGGCAAGAAGCTCGGCGTCACCGCGCCGGGTTCGTCCACCAATGTGCTCGCCAACTTCGTCCTCGGCAAGGCCGGGTTGAAGCCGGGCGATGTGTCCATCATCGGCGTTGGCGCCGGCAGCGGCGCAGTGGCGGCGATGCGCTCGGGCCAAATCGACGCCATCAGCAACCTCGACCCGGTGATCACCTTGCTGCTGCGCTCGGGCGATCTGAAGGTGGTGTCCGACACGCGCAATGTCGCCGAGGCCGACCGCATCTTCGGCGGCCCGATGCCGGCCGCCTGCCTGTACGCGCCGCAGAGCTTCATCGACAAGCACCCGGCCACCACACAGGCGCTGGCCAACGCCATCGTGCGCGCCGACAAGTGGATTCAGGCGGCCGGCGCCGGCGACATCATCAAGGCCGTGCCCGAGAGCTACCTGCTCGGCGACCGCGCGGTCTACGTCGATGCGTTCCTGGCGGCGAAGGGCGCGCTGTCGGTCGACGGCCTGTTCCCCGATGCCGGCGCCGAAACCGCGCGCCGCGCGCTCGCCAGCATCGACCCGGAGATTGCGGCGGCGAAGATCGACCTGGCGGCGATCTGGACGAATGAGTTCGCGAAGCGCGCGAGTGCCAACTACCCGCGTGGCTGACGCTGCCGGCGTGGCCGCGCTGACGCTCGACGCCGTTGCCTGCACCTTCGTCTCGAAGGACGACGCGAGCCAGCGTTACACCGCCGTCAGCAACGTCAGCCTGACGGTCGCTGCCGGCGAGTTCGTCTCGGTGGTCGGCCCGACCGGCTGCGGCAAGAGCACGCTGTTGAACGTTGCTGCCGGCCTGCTGGCGCCGAGCACGGGCGAGGTGCGGGTGTTCGGCGAGTTGCTGGCCGGCATCAACCGCCGCGCCGGCTACATGTTCCAGGCCGAATCATTGATGCCGTGGCGCACGGCTGCGCAGAACGTGACGGCCGGGCTGGAGTTTCGCGGCGCGGCCGACGCCCGCGTGCAGGCCGACGAGTGGCTCAGGCGCGTCGGCCTGGGGGCTTTTAGCGACCGCTATCCGCACCAGCTTTCGGGCGGCATGCGCAAGCGCGTCAGCCTGGCACAAACACTCGTGCTCGACCCCGACATCATCCTGATGGACGAGCCCTTCTCGGCGCTCGACATCCAGACCCGGCAGTTGATGGAAAACGAGCTGCTCGCGCTGTGGGCGGCGAAGAAGAAGGCGGTGCTCTTCATCACCCACGACCTCGATGAAGCGATCGCCATGAGCGACCGTGTCGTGTGCCTGAGCGCCGGCCCGGCGGCGCACCCGATCGGCGAGTTCGTGATCGATCTGCCCAGGCCGCGCGACGTGGCCGAGGTGCGCGTCACGCCGCGTTTCGTCGAGCTGCATCAGGCGATCTGGAGCGTGCTGCGCGACGAGGTGTTGAAGGGTTATCAGCAGCAACTCGCGGCCTGATGGGTTCAATCATGTGGAAGCACATCAAGCCGAATCACGCCAACCTGCGCGTCTGGCAAGTCGGCTTGCTGATCGCCATCTTCGCCATCTGGCACGTCGCCACCAAGCCCGGCCTGATCCCGCCGATCGTGTTCGAGAACGACCAGCAGGCCGCGTTCTTCTTCGGCGAGCCGCTGAAGATCTTCAGCCGCATCTGGGCCTGGTTCGTCGGCAACGGCGACATCTACCAGCACCTGTGGGTGACGCTGCTCGAAACCGTGCTCGCCTTCGGCCTGGGCACCGCGCTGGGGCTGGGCTGTGGCCTGTGGCTGGCACTCAGCCCGATGGCTGCGGCCATCGCCGACCCCTACATCAAGGCGGCCAACAGCATGCCGCGCGTGATCCTGGCGCCGATCTTCGCGGTCTGGTTCGGGTTGGGGATTGCGAGCAAGGTAGCCCTCGGCATCACGCTGGTGTTCTTCATCGTCTTCTTCAACGTGTACCAGGGCGTGAAGGAGGTCAGCCCGGTGGTGCTGGCCAACGCGCGCATGCTCGGCGCTTCGCAGAAGCAGTTGCTGCGCCATGTGTACCTGCCGAGCGCGACGAGCTGGGTCTTCAGCTCGCTGCACACCAGCGTCGGCCTGGCGTTCGTCGGCGCGGTGGTGGGCGAGTACCTCGGCTCGTCGCGCGGCGTTGGCTACCTGATTCTGCAGGCCGAAGGCGCGTTCGACATCAACACCGTGATGGCCGGCATCCTGGTACTGACCGTGTTCGCGTTGATGCTCGACGGCGCGGTCGGGCGGATCGAGAAGCGGCTGATGAAGTGGCAGCCGAGGGCCGGCGAGACCGAGAAGCTTTGAGTCGGCGGATTCCGTTCGGATGCAATGATGGCGACTCGAAGCCGTTGGTCGGACGCGTTAAGAATCGTTGCCGTACCGTAAGAAAGTAAGGAATCCGCCATGCTCGCCCCCGTCACCGTCAAGGGCCAGGTCACCGTGCCGAAGGCCATCCGCGACCACCTCAAGATCGAAAAAGGCGCGCAGCTTGACTTCAAGCTCAACGAAGACGGTTCGATTCTGGTGCGCGCGCTGAAGCGCTCCGCGCTGTTCATCGTCGGGCTGTTGAAGCGGCCGGGCCGGGCAGCGGTGACGGTCGAGCAGATGAATCGGGCGGTGGCCGACGCTGCCGTCGAACGTCATCAGCGCTCGCGCAAGCAGAAGTGACTCTTTCGAAGTGACGCCCTCGCGATGACCGGCCTGGACACCAACGTCCTGATCCGCCTGCTCACGGCCGACGAGCCGGTGCAGCTCAAGGCGGCCGCGCGTCTGCTGGCCGCGCACGATGGCCAGGCAGGCGCCTTTTTCATCAACGACATGGTGCTGGCCGAACTGGTGAGGGTGCTGGGGCGCCTCTATGGCTACGCCCCGACCGAGGCATTGACGGCGATCGCGTCGCTGCTCGACAGCGACGCTTTCGCGTTCGAAGACCGCGAGCGGCTGGGTCATGCGCTGGGTCACGCGCTGGGTTTGTGTCAGGCGCAAGGCCGCGACTTTGCCGACACGATGATTGCGCTGAAGAACGCCGCGTCTCGCTGCGTGCACACCGCCACGTTCGACAAGGCGATGCGTGGCGTGCCAGGCGTGCAGGTGATTTGAGGGCCGACTGCAGTCTTCGATGCGCTGCCGCCGGCGATCGTTGCCGCTCATCGTTTCCGTTAGGCAGGCTGATCCAATCGGCGCCGCTCCAGCGTGACCGCCGCGACGCCGGCCGCGCCCGCGATCAGCGCCGCCGACAGCCACAGCGAACTCCGCGTGCCGACCGCCGCTGCCAACGCGCCACCCGCGATCGCACCGACCAGCGTGGCGAGTTGGCCCGCCGTGCGCAGGCCGGCGTCGGTGCGCGCGAGCAGCGCGGCCGGCGCGGCCGTCTGGCGCAGGGTTCGGTCCACCACGTCGTGCAGCGAGCGACCGGCGTCGCCGATGATCTGGTGCGCCACCAGCAAGGCGCCGCCGAGCAGGCCGCTCGCGGCCACGAGCGGGATGCAGGCCGCGCCCAGTGCCGCCAGCGTCAGGCCGAGCGCCATCGCGCGCCCGGGGCCGAGGCGCCGGCCGAGCCACGGTGCCAGAGCCGCCCCCGCGACAGCGCCCAGGGCGCCGGTGGCGAAGATCATGCCGAGGGTGCCGGGGCTGAAGCCGACGTCGCGCGCGACGAAGATCATGTAGCTCGTGGCCGCCAGGCTGCTGCCCAGCGCCAGCAGCACTTCGATCGCCGCCAGGGCGCACAAGGCCGGCTGCGCGAGCACCGTGCGCAGGCCAGCCCGCGCATCGCCGATCAGCCGGTCGAGTGGGGTGAGCGGCGCTTCGGCCGGCACGTCGGCCTGCATTTCGCACGCCACCACCGGCGCTGTTTCCGGCACGCCGCGCAGGCACGCGGCCGAGAACGCGAAGCTCGACGCATCGACGGCCAGCGCGATCGCCGCGCCGGTCCACTGAAACACCCAGCCGCCGAGGGCGAAGGCGGCCGCCTCGGACACGCTGCCCGCCATCGACAACTTGGCGTTGCACTGCGGCAGCCGGCGCGCTTCAACGCGCTGCGCGACCCACGCCGAGCGCGCCATCTCAAAGCCGACTGTCAGCAAGCCATTCGCCGCCGCCGCCGCTACCAGCAGCGGCAAAGTCAACCCGCCCTGCCAGGCCAGCAGCGCCAGCAGCGCGAACACCGCCGCGCGCAGCAGATCGCACCCGAGCATGACCGCGCGCTTGCCCGCGCGGTCGATGCTGCCCGCCAACAGCACGGCGCCGAGTGCGCCGGCCAGCACATCGGCGACGACGAGCCCGCCCATCGCCAGTGGCGTCGCGGCGAGCGCGAGGGTGGCGATCCACGGGATCGCCACCCGGCTCAGCATCGAGCCGAAGTTCGAGATCCCCTCGGCCGCGAGGACGCGGCCGAAGCTGGCTGTCAGGGGATCGTCGGCACGCACCCGGCGCTCGTGATACGCCCGGTGCGCACTGGCACTGGCACTGGCACTCGCACTGGCACTCGCACTCGCACTCGCACGGTTACTTCGCCGTCGGCATTACGAACTCGGCGCCCTTGCCGATGCTGGCCGGCCAGCGCTGCATGATCGATTTCTGCTTGGTGTAGAAGCGCACGCCCTCCTCGCCATACGCGTGCATGTCGCCGAACAGGCTGCGCTTCCAGCCGCCGAAACCATGCCACGCCATCGGCACCGGGATCGGCACGTTGATGCCGACCATGCCGACCTGGATGCGGCGCGAGAACTCGCGCGCGGTGTTGCCGTCGCTGGTGAACAAGGCCACGCCATTGCCGAACTCGTGGGCGTTGATCAGGTCCACCGACTGCTTCAAGTCGGCCACCCGCACGCAGGCCAGCACCGGGCCGAAGATCTCTTCCCTGTAGATGCGCATGGCGGGCGTGACATGGTCGAACAGCGTGCCGCCGGTGAAGAAGCCCTGCTCGTGGCCGGCCACCGTGAAGGGTTTGCCGGTGCCTGAATCGACGCGGCCATCGACGACGAGCGACGCGCCTTCCTGCACCCCGATGTCGATGTAGCTCTCGATCCGCTCCAGCGCCTGGCGCGTCACGATCGGGCCCATTTCGGCGTCGAGTTCCATTCCGTTCTTGACCACCAGCGCCTTCGCGCGCGCGGCCAGCTTCGGGATGATCTTGTCGGCCACGTCGCCCACCAGCACCGCCACGCTGATCGCCATGCAGCGCTCGCCGGCCGAGCCGTAGCCGGCACCGATCAGCGCGTCGACGGCCTGCTCGATGTTGGCATCGGGCATCACGACCATGTGGTTCTTCGCCCCGCCCAGCGCCTGCACACGCTTGCCGTGGTGGGCGCCGGTCTCGTAGATGTACTGCGCGATCGGGGTCGAGCCGACGAAGCTCAGCGCCTTCACGTCCGGGTGCGTGAGCAGCGCATCGACGGCCACCTTGTCGCCCTGCACGACGTTGAACACGCCGTCCGGCAGGCCGGCCTGCTTCAGCAGTTCGGCCATGAAGACGGAAGCGGACGGATCGCGCTCACTGGGCTTCAGGATGAAGCAGTTGCCGCAGGCGATGGCGACCGGGAACATCCACATCGGCACCATCACCGGGAAGTTGAACGGCGTGACGCCGGCGACCACGCCGAGCGGCTGGCGCAGGGTCCAGTTGTCGATGCCGGTGCTCACCTGGTCGGTGAAATCGCCCTTCAGCAACTGCGGCACGCCGCAGGCGAATTCGACAATGTCGATGCCGCGCGAGACCTCGCCCTGCGCGTCGGTGAAGACCTTGCCATGCTCGGCGGTGATCATCGCGGCGAGCGTGTCGCGGTGCTGGTTCAGCAGCCCGAGGAACGCATTCATGACGCGCGCGCGGCGGATCGGCGGGGTGTCGGCCCAGGCTGGGAACGCCGCCTGCGCGGCGGCCACCGCCGCATTCACCTCGGCCGCGGAACCGAGCGCCACCTGGCGCGCCACTGCGCCGGTGGCCGGGTTGTAGACCGGCTGGCGGCGCCCGCTGGTGCTGGCCACCGGCTGACCGCCGACGAAATGGCCAACCTCGGTGGTCGAAGAAAAAGCGCCGGTGAAGGCTTCGGGTGCGCCCATGATGTCGTCTCCTGAATGACTGGGAATGGATGCGTCCAGTCTATGCCCGGCCGCAGCGCATGCTAACTGCCGGGCCCGGCAGTTCGACAGATCGGTTCGAGCGACGCCGCGCGGGTGCGCCAGGGGCTGAAAAAAAAGCCCACCCGCGTGAGCGGATGGGCTGGGAAGTCCTTCGGATAAAGGACGTCGTTGGGACAGGTTCCGGCTCCTCGCTCCGGTCGGTGGCGGGCTCTGCGGAGCCACGTTCTGCGGGCGTCGCAGAACATCAGGAGCAGCGGGAATTTCGGTCGCGGGGCCGGTGCTTCAGCAAGCGTGTTGACAGCGAAAGCGACAGCGACAGGCGCGACTCTACGGAGGCAGACCGCCCGCTGCCATCCCCAACTTGAAGGAGGCGCGCCACAATCGCCGCATGCCCAGCTCCCGACATCGCCCGCCGCCGAACCCGCAGCGGCGCGTCATCACCCAGCCGCTCAGCGGCGCCGAACTTGACGAGTTGCAGGCGCTGCTCGACGGCGTGCCGGCGCCGCTCGAAGCGCTCGACGTGAGCATGCTCGACGGCTTCCTGTGCGGCGTGCTGTTGCAGCCGCACAGCGTGCCCGCGACGCGCTGGCTGGCGCACATCACCGATGCCGACGGGCGCGCGTTGCCGGGCGGTTTCGATGTGACCCGCCTGCACGCCCTGGTCAAGCGCCGCCACGCCGAGCTGGCGGATGCGATCACGCGCCGCCAATGGTTCGATCCGTGGGTGTTCGAGCTCGACGACATGGCCACGCCGCCGGTGGCCGAAGACGCCGGGATCGGCCCCGATGGTGATCCGGACGACGACGCTGCGCCGGCGGCCGTCGATGCGGTCTACCCGTGGGTGGCCGGCTTTGCGACCGCCCTTGAATTGTTTCCCGGCCTGATGGCGCTCGACGCCCGTGCCCTCAACGAACCCCTGGCGCTGGTATACCGCCATCTGGACGCCGAAGACCTGGAAGACGCCGACGAGCTGCTGGCTGAAATCGAGACGCTGGAGCCGCCTGCCGATTTGAGCGAGGCGGTCGAGGAGCTGGTTCGCGCGACCCTGTTGCTGGCCGATGTGAGTCGGCCGCTCGCGGCGCCGCGCGGCCCGGGGCCGGCGCGACGCGGGCCACCACGCCGCCCGCGATAGCCGGGAATTGCCGGCAATTGCCGGCCGCGTTTCAGATCGAAAGCGGGTCGACGTCCACCGCCCAGCGCAGGATGCGCGGTACCGCGCCGGCCTCGGATTCCACCCCGGACTTCGCTGATCCTTCGCGCCGCAGCGCGTGCAGCGCCGGCAGCCACAGCGCCAGCAGCCGCTGCAGCGCCATGCGCGAGGCCGACTCGACCAGCATCTGCATGCGCTCGACATCGGCCACGCGCGCCACGCCCATCGGCACCGGCGGATAGAGCATCACCGCGTCGGCCCCCGGCAAAGTGGCGGCCAGTTCGGCGGCGGCTTGCAGGAACGCGCGCGCGGCCTCGGCGCTGCGGGCGTCGGCGCGCAGGATCGCGAGGTGCGAATACGGCGGCAGGCCGGCCATCTCGCGCTCCTTCAACTGCGCTGCGGCAAAGGCCTCGAAGTCGTGCTGGCGCAAGGCTTCGTAGAGCGCGTGGCGCGGGTGCCAGGTCTGCACCCACATCTCGCTGCGGGCGGCCTGCGAGGCGTCGCGCCCGGCCCGCCCGCCGGCCTGCATCAGCAGCGCGAACAGGCGCTCGGGAGCGCGGAAGTCGCTGCTGAAAAGCGACGTGTCCGGGTTCACCGCCGCCACCAGCGTGACGCGTCGGAAGTCGTGGCCCTTGGTCACCATCTGCGTGCCCACCAGCACATCGACATCGCCCGCATGCACGGCGCCAAGCTGGGCTTCCAGGGCGCCCTTCAGGCGCGTGCTGTCGGCGTCGATGCGGGCGATGCGCGCCGGCTTGCCGTCGGCCGCCTTCAGCACCTGCGCGAGTTGTTCTTCGAGCCGCTCGGTGCCGCGGCCGAGCGGAGCGATGTCGAGGTTGCCGCACTCGGGGCAGGCGCGCGGCACGCGTTCGGTGAAGCCGCAATGGTGGCAGCGCAGCGTGCGGTCGAGCTTGTGGAAGACGCGCCAGGCGCTGCAATGCGGGCAGCCGCTTTTCCAGCCGCAGTCGGCGCAGTGCAGCACCGGGGCGTAGCCGCGCCGGTTCAGGAACACCAGGCTCTGCTCGCCGCGGTCGAGCCGCGTTTGCAGGGCCGCGACCAGGGGCACCGACAGCGCGGTGGTGGCGCCGCGCGTCTTCGGCTGCTGGTTCATGTCGACCAGCCGCACTGTGGGCAGCGCGCCGTCGCCGATGCGCGCCGGCAGGTCGAGCCGTACATAGCGCCCTTCGATGCCGCGCTGCCAGCTTTCGAGCGAGGGCGTGGCCGAACCGAGCACGACGGTGGCGGCTTCGAGCCGGCCGCGGTACACCGCCAGGTCGCGCGCCGAATAGCGTGCGCCTTCCTGCTGCTTGTACGACGGGTCGTGTTCCTCGTCGACCACGATCAGGCCGAGCCGGGGCATCGAGGCAAACACCGCCAGCCGCGTGCCCAGCACCAGGTCGGCCAGGCCGAGGTGAGCGGCGAGCCAGTGGCGCAACCGCTGGGCCGGTGTCAACGCGCTGTGCAGCGAGACGATGACCTTGCCCGCAAAACGCTCGGCAAAGCGCGCTTCGAGCTGCGGGGTGAGGTTGATCTCGGGCACCAGCACGAGGGCCTGCTTGCCCGCGCCGAGGGCCTGTGCGGCAGCGCCCAGGTAGACCTCGGTCTTGCCGCTGCCGGTCACGCCGTGCAGCAGCACGGTGGCGGGCGTGCCTGACGAACTCAGCGCAGCGATGCGCGCCAGCGCACTGGCCTGGGCGTCGGTCAGTGCGGGCGGTTGGGTGGCCGACGCTGCCGGCGCCGCATCCGCAACGCCGGCCAGAGCCTTGCGCAGTTTGGCGATCCGCTTGCCGAGCTGCGCGTTGTCGAGCTTGCGCAGTTCCGGGGGCAACACCGACAGCGCGATTTCGCCGGTGCCGCGCTGATAGTAAGCGGCAGTGAAGTCAACCAGATCGCGCCAATGGGCGCTCAGCGGCGGCAGCGCATCCAGCACCAGCGTGACCTCGCGCAGCTCGGCCGGTGCAGCCGCCGAGGGGTCGCCGTGCCAGACCACGCCAGCCACTTCACGCCGACCCAGCGGCACGCGCACGAGTGTTCCAGGCGAAGGCATTTGCTCACTTCGGTAATCGAGCGGCGCGGCGAGACCGGTGTGCTGAGGTGCCTCCACGGCGACTCTCAACCGTGCAGTGTCAGCCATCGGCCGACCATCGGGAGTTACCGCGACAAGCTAGAACCATTGTCACGAAAGAAGCCTAAGTTAATGATTTTGAACAGCTTTCAAAGCTTTCCACTCAAACTGTGGATAACTTTGTGGGCAACTTGCCCCAGGCCGGCCGAAACGCTTGCTGCGCCTTGCTTTGGAAAAGAATGCCCGCTTTCGCGGCAAACCCGCGATGTCAATGAAATCAAGCACTTGGCGCAGCTTGGTGGAATTCGCATGCTGCGCTGCAATACCCGCAGTGCAGCATTCGAGCCGGGCCCGGTTTTGGGGATAAGTCAAGCCCTGAGTGCTCACTTACCGGAAAAAACAGGCAACTGAACGCTGGTGGTGTGGCGGCGCCAGGAAGCCGGCGTCAGGCCGCTTTTCGAAGTTGGCGCGACACCTCGTGCACCGTGTCCACCAGCACGCTGACGCTTTCCGGCGGGGTGTGCTGGCTGATGCCGTGGCCGAGGTTGAAGATGTGGCCGCCGGGGCGGCCCTGCGCGTCAAGCGGTGCACCGAAGCTCGTCAGCGTCCGCGTCACCTCGGCGCGAATTTGCGCCGGCCCGGCGAACAGCACGTTCGGGTCGAGGTTGCCTTGCAGCGCGACCCGATCGCCGATGCGGGCCCGCGCGGCGGCCAGGTTGACGGTCCAGTCGAGCCCGACCACATCGGGCTGCGCATCGGCGATCTGTTCGAGCCACAGGCCGCCGCCCTTCGTGAACACGATGTGCGGAATGCGTTGGCCATCGTGCTCGCGCTTGAGTTGCTGCAACACGCGGCGCGTATAGGCCAGGCTGAATTCCTGGAACGCGCCGTCGGCGAGCACGCCGCCCCAGCTGTCGAAGATCATCACGGCCTGGGCGCCGGCTTCGATCTGGGCGTTGAGGTACTGCGCGACCGCTGCCGCATTCACTTCGAGCATGCGGTGCATCAGGTCGGGGCGGCTGTAGAGCATGGTCTTGACGAGCCGGTAGTCGTCCGAGCCCGCGCCTTCGACCATGTAGCAGGCAAGTGTCCACGGGCTTCCGGAAAAGCCGATCAGCGGCACGCGGCCGTTCAGCGCGCGGCGGATCGACGTGACCGCGTCGAACACATAGCGCAGCCTGTTCATGTCGGGCACTTCGAGCTTCGCCACCGCCGCTTCGTCGCGCACCGGGTGGGCGAAGCGCGGGCCTTCGCCGAGCGCAAAACTCAGGCCCAGGCCCATCGCGTCGGGCACGGTCAGGATGTCGCTGAACAGGATCGCGGCGTCGAGCGCATAGCGCGCCAGCGGCTGCAAAGTGACTTCGGTGGCGTAGTCGGTGTTCGTCGCCAGCCCCATGAAGCTGCCCGCCTTGGCGCGGGTGGCGCGGTACTCCGGCAGGTAGCGGCCGGCCTGGCGCATCAGCCAGACGGGCGTGTGGGGGGTCGGCTGGCGCAGACAGGCGCGCAGGAAGCTGTCGTTTTGAAGCGGTGCGTACATCGATGCATTGTGGCAAAGCGAGGCCCGGCTCGCCGCCGGGGCTTGTGCGCAGTCACATAATCCGCTGCACCTGACAGCACTCGACAGCAACCGACCGCACCCCAACCGAAAGCGCCCCGAAGGAGACCCGCGATGCTCGCCAACGACGTCCTGCACACCATCGGCAACACGCCGCACATTCGCATGAACCGGCTGTTCGGCAGCGGCCACAACGTCTACATCAAGAGCGAGCGCGCGAACCCGGGCGGCTCGATCAAGGACCGCATCGCGGTGGCGATGGTCGAGGCGGCCGAGGTCTCGGGCGCGCTCAAGCCGGGCGGCACGATCATCGAGCCGACCTCCGGCAATACCGGCGTTGGCCTGGCGATGGTGGCGGCGGTGAAGGGCTACCAGCTGATCCTCGTGATGCCCGACAGCATGAGCATCGAGCGGCGCCGGCTGATGCTGGCCTACGGCGCGCGCTTCGAGCTCACGCCGCGTGAAAAAGGCATGAAGGGCTCGATCGCGCGGGCTCAGGAACTGGTCACGCAGACGCCGAATTCCTGGATGCCGCAGCAGTTCGAGAACCCCGCCAACATCGACATCCATGTGCGCACCACCGCGCAGGAAATCGCCGCCGATTTCCCGAGCGGCATCGACGCGCTGATCACCGGCGTGGGCACCGGCGGCCACCTGACCGGCTGCGCGCAGGTGCTGAAGGCGATGTGGCCGAAGCTCAAGGTCTATGCGGTCGAGCCCACCGCCTCGCCGGTGATCAGCGGCGGCGCGCCGGCGCCGCACCCGATCCAGGGCATTGGCGCCGGCTTCATCCCGATGAACCTGCACACCGCGCTGCTCGACGGCGTGATTCTGGTCGAGGCCGAAGCCGCGCGCGAAATGGCGCGTCGTTCGGCGCGCGAAGAGGGGCTGCTGGTGGGCATTTCGTCCGGCGCCACGCTGGCTGCAATTGCGCAGAAGCTGCCCGAGCTGGCGGCCGGTGCCACCGTGCTCGGCTTCAACTACGACACCGGCGAGCGCTACCTGTCGATCGAGGGCTTTCTGCCGACCGAGTGAGATGCCGCAGCCGCTGTGTGGGCGCAGGGTGGTCGTTATGCGGCCGCGGTGTACCGACTAGCGCGCCGGGACGCAGCACACTGCGTCGCCGACTTTGATCGGCCCGCCGACCAGCACCCGCGCCGTCACGCCGCCATGGCCGCGCATCACGTTGTAGCCGCCGGCGCCGAGCACTTCTTCCATCCGCGAACAGGGCTCGCACGGGCCGCTGATGCCGAGCACGACGAAGGCGCCAATGCGCAGTTCCAGCGGCGCGTCCTTGAACAAGGTGCGTGCCGCCAGCAGGTTCAAGCCTGACACGACGAGGTTTCGGCGC
>JANXZA010000105.1 GCA_025355745.1 Rhizobacter sp.
CTGACGCCGAACATGTCGGCCAGCGCCTGCTCGCCCAGGCGCTCGCCGGGCTTGAGCTTCTGGGCCAGGATCGACTCGACGACCTGCTGGGCAATTTCGATCTGGCTGGCCATGGCGGGGCTCGATTGACGCTGCGCTTCAAGCCGCGCTGAGGCGCAGCGGCGCAAGGTCGTCCGCAGGCTCGGCCACCAGGTCGGTGACGATCGCCCCGTCGAGCACGGCGTGGGCGCGTTGGCGGTCGATGTCGCCTTCCCAGGCTGCTATTGCCACCGTCGCCACACAGTTGCCGATCAGGTTGCCCAGTGCCCGCGCGATGCCCATGAACCAGTCGACCGACAGCACCAGCACCAGCACCAGCACCAGCCCGACGGCCGGGATCGCGGGGATCGCCTGCAGGGTGGCGGCGAGCACGACGATGGCCGAGCCCGGCACGCCATGCGCGCCCTTCGAGGTGACGAGCGCGATCGCCAGGGTCGTCAGCAGGTCGGTCGTCGAGACCGGCGTGTTGGTGGCCTGGGCGATGAACACCGCGGCCAGCGTGATGTAGATCGAGAACGCGTCGAGGTTGAACGAGTAGCCGGTCGGGATCACCAGGCCGACGGTCGAATCGCGGATGCCCATGTGGCGCAGCTTGGCCATGATCTGCGGCAGCACGCTGTCGGACGAGGTGGTGGCGAAGACGATCGCCAGTTCCTCGCGCAGGTAGCGCAGCAGCTTGACGATCGAGAAGCCCGAGAACTTCATGATCGCGCCGAGCACCACGAAGACGAAGATCGCCACTGCCGCATAAAACAGCACCACCAGCATGCCGAGCTGCTTCAGCGAGCCGATGCCGTACTTGCCGACCGTGAACGCGATGGCGCCGAATACGCCCAGCGGCGCGAGGCGAATGATGATGCCCATGATCTTGAACAGCACGTGCGAGAGGTCGTCGACGAAGGTCGCGACCGCCTTGCCGCGCGCACCGATCAGCGCCAGCGCACAGCCGAACAGCACCGCGAACAGCAGCACCTGCAGCACATCGCCCTTCGCGAACGCATCGACCACCGTGGTCGGGATCAGCTTCATCAGGAACTCGACGGTGCCGCCGCCGGTGAGCTTGCCGGCGTTTTCCGCGTACGCGCTCATCGCCTTCGCGTCGAGCGTCGCCGGGTCGACGTTCATGCCGGCGCCGGGCTGGAACGTGTACGCCAGCAGCAGGCCCAGGCCGAGTGCCACCGTCGTGACCACCTCGAAGTAGATCAGCGCCTTGACGCCGACCCGCCCGACCCGCTTCAGGTCGCCGGCCCCGGCGATGCCGTGCACCACGACGCAGAACACCAGCACCGGGATGATCATCTTGATGAGCTTGATGAAGCCGTCGCCGAGCGGCTTGAGCTTCTGGGCGAACTCGGGGATGAACAGGCCGATCAGCACGCCGAGCACCAGCGCGAGCAGCACCTGGGCGAAGAGTGAACGCAGCGGACGCAGCGGACGCAGCGGACGCAGGAAGAAGGGCATCGCTTTCTCCATTGGTTGCACATTGCAGACTTGCAAGAACTGTTAGATCACAAATCTTGCATACAAGGAACGTAGTCAAGTTTTGATCGCCTCCCATCCGGGTTAACCCAAGGCAAGCCCGATCAATGGCGACCCCTCTTGCGGGGGAGTCGGGCGGCGCTGGACCGGCGCCGCACCCTCGTTCGGGTGCACCCCGGTGCTGCAAGGAAAACTTGCCCCCATACTCGCTGCGGCCGGCCCAGTTGCTGGCGCGAAACCCTCCCGCGACCGACCCGAAACCCCATGAACCACGACGCCTACCTGCGCTTCCCGACGCTGCATGCCGACACCCTCAGCTTCGTCGCCGACGACGATCTCTGGCAGGTGGCCACCACCGGCGGCGTGGCCCGGCGCCTGACCGCCGGCCTGTCGGAACCGTCCACGCCCTGCCTGTCGCCCGACGGCCGCTGGCTGGCCTTCATCGGCCGCGATGAGCAGCACGCCGAGGTTCATGTGATGGCCGCCGAGGGCGGCCCGGCGAAGCGCCTGACCTGGCTCGGCCCGGACACGATCGTGCGCGGCTGGACGCCCGACGGTCAGATCCTGTTCGTCAGCACCCATGGTCAGCCGTTCTTCCGCAACTACCGTGCTTACACGATCGCGCCCGAAGGTGGCGCGCCGCAGCTCTTGCCGCTGGGCCAGGTGAACCACCTCGCTTTCGGCCCCGCCGGCGCGCGCGTGATCGGCCGCAACACTGCCGACCCGGCGCGCTGGAAGCGCTACCGCGGCGGCACCGCCGGCCATCTGTGGATCGACGCCGACGCCAGCGGCGCCTTCCGCCGCATGAGCGAGCTGCGCGGCAACATCACCAGCCCGATGTGGCTGGGCGAGCGCATCTATCACCTGTCGGACTTCGAAGGCGTGGGCAACCTGTATTCATGCCGGCCCGACGGCAGCGACCTGCAGCGCCACACCCACCACGAAGATTTCTACGTCCGCAACGCGCAGACCGACGGGAAGCGCATCGCCTACCAATGTGGCGCGCGGCTCTGGCTGCACCAGCCGACCCATGCAGGCGGAGCCGAGTCGAACACGCCGATCGACATCCGCACCCCCGCGCACCGCACCCAGGCGGCGCGCCGCTTCGTGCCTGCCGCCGACCACCTCGGCAGCGTGCATGTGCACCCCGCCGGCCACAGCGTGGCGATCGAGGCGCGCGGCAAGCTGGTCACGATGGCGCTGTGGGAAGGCGCGGTGCGTCAGCATGATGACGACGCTGCGGTGGGCACCCCCGATACGGCGTCGGCACGGCTGCGCCATGGCCAGTGGCTGGCCGACGGCAGCACCCTGGTGGCGGTGAGCGACGCCGGCGGCGAGGAGCGCATCACGCTGTTCGAGAGCGGTGCGGCGCGCGCGCTGGCCTGGGACGTGGGCCGCGTCACCGCCCTGCGCGCCGCGCCGCGCGGCGCCCTGGTGGCGATCGCCAACCACCGCAACGAGGTGCTGATCGGCGACACCGCCAGCGGCGTGCTGACCACTGTGGACAAGAGCGACGACGGCCGCAGCGACGACCTCGCCTGGTCGGCCGACGGGCTGTGGCTGGCCTACACCTTCCAGACCGGCCCGCGCCACGTCGCGATCAAGCTGTTCGGCGTGGCTGACAGCAGCCGCACGCTGGTCACCCAGCCCGAGTTCCGTGACTACAGCCCGTCGTTCGACCCCGACGGCAAGTACCTGTACTTCCTGTCGCTGCGCACCTTCGACCCGGTCTACGACAGCGTGCAGTTCGAGCTGAGCTTTCCGCGCGCCGCGCGGCCGTATCTGATCGCCTTGCGCAGCGGCGGCGCGCCGCCGTTCGACCCGGCGCCGAAGGGCATGAAGGACGACGCGCCGGGAGGCGATGCTGCGCCGGCCGGCAGCGGTGCCGAGGCTGGCGTCGCCGAACCCGGCGCCAGCCTGGCGGTGCCACCGGTGCAGATCGACCTGCCCGGCATCGCACAGCGCATCGCCGCATTTCCGGTGGCCGAGAACCGCTTCGGCAAGCTCGTCGGCGCGGCGCACGGCAAGCTCGTGTGGAGCGTGCAGGGCATCGTCGGCGCGCACGGACGCGGCGGCCACAAGGAGGCGCCGGCGAAGCTCGAAGTGTTCGACTTCGCGACCTTGCGCACCGAGCCGTTGGTCGACAAGGCCGACGCCTTCGAGCTCGCTGCTGACCATGTCACGCTGCTGCTGCGCGAGGGCAAGAGGCTGCGTGCGATCGCGGTTCATGTCAAGCCGGCGCAGGCCCGCGAAGAGGCCACGGCGGCCGCCGGCCCGCCGTCGCGCAAGAGCGGCTGGCTCGACCTGGAGCGCATCCGCATCGCGGTCGAGCCGCAGCGCGAATGGCGCCAGATGCTGCGCGAGGTGTGGCGGCTGCAGCGCGACCAGTTCTGGGCCGCCGACATGTCGGGTGTCGATTGGCCGGCCATGTACGCGCGCTACGAACCACTGGTGGCGCGGGTCGCGACGCGCGGCGAACTGTCGGATCTGGTCTGGGAGATGCAAGGCGAACTCGGCACCTCGCATGCCTACGAAATGGGCGGCGACCACCGCAAGCCGCCCGCCGTGGCGCTGGGTTTCCTCGGCGCCGACACACGCTTCGTCTCGGCCGAGGCCGGCTACGAGATCACCCGGCTGGTCTGCGGCGATGCCTGGGACGCCGGTGCCGATTCACCGTTGAACGCAGTCGGCGTCGAGGCCCGAATCGGCGAACGCATCGTCGCGGTGAACGGCCAGCGTGTCTCGCGCGAGCGCCCGCCACAGGCGCTGCTGGTGCATCAGGCGAACGCGAAGGTGGAGTTGACGCTGGCCTCGGGTGACGTCGATGTCGGCATCAACTCCACCACCCGCAATGTGCTCGTCAACACGCTGGCCGAGGAGGTGCCGGCGCGCTACCGCGAATGGGTCGAGCGCAATCGCGCCTGGGTCCACGAACAATCCGGCGGGCGCGTCGGCTACTTCCACCTGCCCGACATGATGGCCGCCGGCTACGCCGAATTCCACCGCTACTTCAACGCCGAATGCGACCGCGACGCCCTCATCGTCGACGTGCGCTACAACCGCGGCGGCCATGTCTCGCAACTGCTGCTCGAGAAGGTCGCACGCAAGCGCATCGGCTACGCGCTGACGCGCTGGGGCCGGCCGGCGCCCTACCCCGACGAAGCCGTTGCCGGCCCGGTGGTGGCGCTGACCAACGAACACGCCGGCTCCGACGGCGACATTTTCTCGCACAGCTTCAAGCTGATGGGCATCGGCCCGCTGGTGGGCACGCGCACCTGGGGCGGCGTGGTCGGCATTTGGCCGCGCCATGCGCTGGTCGATGGCACGGCCACCACGCAACCCGAGTTTGCGTTCTGGTTCCGAGACGCCGGCTTCGGCGTCGAGAATTACGGCACCGACCCGCAGATCGAGATCGACAACGCGCCGCAGGATGCAGCCGCCGGCCGCGACCGGCAGCTCGAAGTGGCGCTGGCCACCGCGCTCGCCGAGATCGCGCGCGTTGGCGTCAACGCGCCCGAGTTCGGCGCCCGGCCGGCGCTGGCCGCGCCCGTGTTGCCAGGGCGTGATGCGCCCCGTTGACGACAGCGGCGTCGCGCGGGCCTTCGAGGCCTGCCCGGCACCGGCGCGGGCCCGGCTGCTGGCCTTGCGCGAACTCATCTTCCGCACGGCCGCCGAGACCTCCGGCGTGGGCGATATTGAAGAGACGTTGAAGTGGGGCGAGCCGGCGTACCTGACCACCGCGAGCCAGAGCGGCAGCACGATCCGCATCGGCTGGAAGAAGCCGCATGCAATGCAGTACGCGATCTACTTCAACTGCCAGACGAGCCTCGTCGACACGTTCCGGACCCTGTTTCCGGGCGAGTTCAGATTCGAAGGCCACCGTGCCATCGTCTTCGATGTCGCCGACGCCGTGCCGGCCGATTCGCTCGCCCTGTGCATCGCGGCAGCGTTGACCTACCACCGCTCCAAACGGCAGGCTTGACAGGCTGCGATGATCACGCGCATCAAGCCCGCTATCACGCTCGAACCCCGAACCGCCGCGCACGCCGAGGCACTGTTCCGGGTGCTGGCGGAGCCGGCGCTTTACGAGTTCATCGAAGAAGATCCGCCAGCCTCGATCGAGGCGTTGCGCCAGCGGTTCGCGCGCAGCGAATCAAGGCGTTCGCCGGACGGCTCTCAGCAGTGGCTCAACTGGGTCGTCAGGGACGAGGCATTGAATGTGGCGGGCCAGGTACAGGCCACCGTGGCGGCAGACTTGCAGACCCACATCGCCTATGTGTTCGGCAGCGCGTTCTGGGGTCGGGGCATCGCCTCGGCGGCCGTCGCGCAGATGCTCGACATGGTTGCTGCGGAGTTCGGCGTCAGCATCTTCTTCGTGGTCGCCGAGCGCCGCAACGGCCGCTCGGTGCGCTTGGCCGAACGCCTGGGCTTCGTCGAGGTAGCGCCTGAATTCGCCGCGCAGCAGCGCACCGCGGCGCATGACGTGCTGCTGCAGAAGGTGCTGCGTTGACACCGGCGTCGGGCTTGCCTTGCGCCGCCGGTCGCGTGGTCTTGCGCCGGCTTGTTGGCAGCGACCTGGCCGCCTTCCAGGCCTACCGCCACGACGCGTTGATCGGGCTCTACCAGGGCTGGTGCCCGCAGACGGATGAACAGTCGCTGGCGTTCATCGAACAGATGGCCGGCGCCGCGCTGTTCGCACCGGGCGATTGGTTCCAGATCGGCATTGCCGACGCACTCAACGGCCGGCTGATCGGCGACATCGGCTGGCGCGTCGCGGCCGATGGCGCATCGGCCGAAATCGGCTTCAGCCTGTGCGCTCAGTCTCAGCGTCAGGGCCTGGCCACTGAAGCAGTGGGCGCAGCGCTTCGACTGCTGTTCGAGAGCACCGACGTCGACTGCGTGATCGGCATCACCGACGCGCGCAACGCAGCTTCGATCCGGCTGCTTGAGCGGCTCGGAATGCGCCGAGCCTCAACCGCAAGCGCCGTGTTTCGCGGTGCGCCCTGCACCGAGCATCGCTTCGTTGCGAGCCGGCCCGTCGCCGGTGGCCGACGCAGCACCTAACTCCGCAGCTCGCGCACCTAGCAGCCCTCGCCAGCGGGCCGCACATCGGTCAGAATCCGCACCAGGGCGGGAGGCCGTCTGGTTTGAAGCGTCGACGAGAGGCAAGGATCATCATGAAATTCCGAGACATCGTTATCTTCAACGGCGCGCAGTTCAAGGTGCCGCAATGCGTGCAACGCATCGATACGCGCAACACCCACGGCTGGCAGGTTCGCTATCAAGGCACGAAGATGTTTTCCGATCACACGCCCGATGGCAGCGGCGCGCAGCGTTCGCTGGCGCTGGCCACGCGCGAACTGCTGAAGCGCATGACCGCGCAGCCGGCGCCGGTCTCGCGGCAGCGAACGCCGGGCGCGAACAAGGGCAACCAGCTGCCGTCGGGCATCTCGGGGCCCATTGTCCGGGCGCGGGTCAACTCTATCGTTCGCACGGCTTCGTTGTCGGTGTCGCTGCCGCAGCACGGCCAGCGCACCAAGTGCACGAGTGTGTACATCGGCAGCGAAGGCACCTACACGCTGGACCGGTTCAAGCTGGCCCTGGCCCGGGCAGTTGAACTGCGCGCCGAGGCCGCCGTGACCTACGAGCTGGCCGCGGCGCGGGCACAGCGGCGCGACGGGTCGGCCCTGCGGGCCGCGCTGCGGCGACCCGCAACCGCATGACGCGGCGGCGGGCCGGCTGGTGTGACCGCCTCGCTGGTGTTCAGCCATGCATCCACCCGCCGCTACTCCTAGACCGTGCCGATGACGCTGGGCATCGAAGCGGCCGTGCTGACGAAGACCGCCCGCTACGCTGACCGCGCCCCTGTGGTGGCGCATGTGCTGAACGGCGCAGACCGAGCGTTGCGCTGCAGCCGATTACCGGCATCGCGTGCTGGTGGACTGCGAGGACGGGCTGACAGGGGAGTTGCCACCAGGGCATCAAGACGCCAAGGAAGAAAAACTCTGTCCTTCGCTTCCTGGTGTCTTTGTGCCGCCGTGGCAAATGCGCCCCGCAAGAAGAAGCGATCTCAATGCGCCTCGGCCATTTTCGCGGCGGCAACGGCCTCGGCCGCCCCGCCCTTGCTGCCGTTGAAGTACAGGTTCAGCGCCACCGCCGCCACGGCCGTCAGCAAGATGCCGGACTCGAGCAACGGGTGCAGCGCGTGCGGCATCTGCTGGCTCCAGCGCGGCGCCACCAGCGGGATCATGCCGGCACCGATGGCGATGGCGACGATGTACAGGTTGTGCCGATTGGTCTTGAAGTCGACGTTGGCAAGGATGCGGATGCCGGTGGCCGCGACCATGCCGAACATCACCAGACCGGCCCCGCCGAGCACGAACTGCGGCACCGACTCGACCAGCGCGCCCATCTTTGGCAGCAGCCCGAGCACGATCATGATCAGGCCCGCCGCCACGCACACATAGCGGCTCTTCACGCCGGTCACGCCGACCAGCCCGACGTTCTGCGAGAAGCTGGTGTACGGGAAGGTGTTGAAGATGCCGCCGATCAAGGTGCCCAGGCCATCGGTGCGCAGGCCGGCCGCGAGTTCGGTCTGCGAGATCGGCCGGTCGGTCATGTCGGACAGCGCCAGGAACATGCCGGTCGATTCGATCATCACGACGATCATCACCAGCGACATCGTCAGCACCATCACCGGATCGAAGGTCGGCAGGCCGAACGCAAACGGCGTGACCACATCGAACCATTGCGCCTTGGCCACCTTGTCGAAACCCATTTTGCCCAGACCGACCGCGAGCACGCAGCCGGCGACGATGCCGATCAACACCGACACATTGGCCAGGAAGCCGCGTGAGTAGCGCGCGATCAGCAGGATCACGACCAGCACGAAGGCGGCAATGGCCAGGTTGTCGAGCGCGCCGTAGTTGGCGTTGGTCAGCATCGGGATCGGACCGGGCAGCTTCAACAGCGGCGCATTCACCACCGCCGTCGATGAGGCAGCGGCAGCAGCCGCAGCCGCTGCGCCTTTCGCGCCATCGACCATCGCCACCAGCTTGGGCACATCGACACTCTGCGCCAGGTTCGGCGGCCCACCCATCGCCCAGCCGATGCCCACGCGCATCAGGCTGATGCCGATCACCGCGATGATGGTGCCGGTGACCACCGGCGGGAAGAAGCGCAGCATCCGGCTGACCAGCGGAGCGATCAGGATCGAAATGAGCCCCGCGCCGATGATGGCGCCGAAGATCGCGCGGGCGCCGTCCACGCCGGGCATGGCATTCGCCATCGCGACCATCGGGCCGACCGACGCGAAGGTCACGCCCATCATCACCGGCAGCCTGATGCCGAACCAGCGGCCGAAGCCAAGTGACTGAATCAGCGTGACGATGCCGCAGCAGAACAGGTCGGCCGAGATCAGTTGCACGATCTGGTCCGGCGACAGCTTCAGCGCCCGGCCGACGATGAGCGGCACCGCGACCGCGCCGGCGTACATCACCAGCACATGCTGCAAGCCGAGAGCGGCCAGGCGCGGCGCGGGCAGCAGTTCATCGACGGGGTGCACCGCCGAGGCGGTGTTGAAGGTGGCGGCGGTCATGGTTCTCCCTCTTGTTGATGATGGCGGTGGCAGTGGCGGTTGCAGGTCATTTGGTGGACGCGCCGGCCGTGAACCAGCGGCCGAGCAGCGCGCGTTCGGCATCGGTGATCTGGGTCGCGTTGTTCATCGGCATGATCTTCAGCACGACGGCCTGCTGGTAGATCGCCTGCGCATGCTTGCTCACCTCGTCGGCCGAATCGAGGCGCACGTTTTTGCTCTGCATCGCCGCGCCATGGCACAGCGCGCAGCGCTGCGTGACGACGGCCTGCACCTCGGCAAAACTGGCCGGCGCGGCGGCCGCAGGTTGCGCCGGCTGCGGTGGTGGCAGCAACGCGAACACCACGCCCGCGAGCAGCAGCGTGCCGATGACCGCGTAGTGCCACGGCACCGGCTTGCCGAACGCCAGCGCCTTGTGGCGCAACGCGAACGACATGCGGATCAACGCACCGGCCACCATGATGGCCACCAGCACCCCCCAGTTGTACTTCGCGCCGTAGGTGAAGCCGTAGTGGTTGCTCATCATCGTGAACAGCACCGGCAGGGTGAAGAAGGTGTTGTGCACGCTGCGCTGCTTGCCGCGCTCGCCGTGCACCGGGTCGACCGGATCACCGGCCTGGATGGCAGCCACCACGGTGCGCTGGCCGGGGATGATCCAGAAGAACACATTCGCGCTCATCGTCGTCGCGACCATGGCGCCGACCAGCAGGAACGCGGCGCGGCCGGCGAACAGGTGGCACGACAGCCAGGACGCGAAGACGATGAAGACGAACACCAGCAGCCCGACGATCGCGTCGCCGTTCCTGCCCCGGCCGAAGACCCGGCAGATGGTGTCGTAGACGATCCAGAACGCGACGAAAAAGCCGAGCGCGGTGGCGATGGCGGCGGCGGGCGACCAGTCGAACAACGTCTTGTCGATCAGGAAGGTGCTCGCATTGAAGAGATAGAGCACGGTGAACAGCGCGAAGCCGGTCAGCCAGGTGGAGTAGCTTTCCCACATCGACCAGTGCAACTGATCGGGCAGCTTCGGTGGCGACACCGGGTACTTCATGTGGTGGTAGAAGCCGCCGCCGTGCACGCCCCACTGCTCGCCGCCGACGCCCTTCGCAGCGTCGTTCGGGTCTTTCGGCGGCGTCAGGCTGTTGTCGAGCGAGACGAAATAGAACGACGCGCCGATCCAGGCAATGCCGGTGACGATGTGCGCCCAGCGCAACAGCAGGTTCAGCCAGTCGAGCAGGTACGCGTCCATGCGGCAGTACTCCAAGCGGTCGCAAAGGCCATGCCGATCTCGTCAGCAAGAAGCAGGCCTGTGCAATCCCTCACCACGGCGGGCTCTGTGAGGCGTGAACGTCACGACCGGTTTGGGACCGGGCTCCGCGGCGACGCATCACAACTGTATACAGTTTTATAAAGTTATTGCGTACGTAAATACCCGAATCGAAGAGACAACTCACTCACCGCAGAGGCGCGGAGAACGCAGACTTGCGCAGAGTCAATTCAAGTGCTTCATTCCTAACACATCAAGTCTTCTCCGCGTTCCTCTGCGTTCCTCTGCGCCTCTGCGGTGCGTGAGTTGAATCTTGCAATTCCCCGACACAGTTCAACTCCCCCGATACGTCGAGTACGCGTACGGGCTCGCCAGCAACGGCACGTGGTAGTGCTGGCCGACCGTCGCCAGGCCGAAGTCGAGCGGCACCTCGTCGAGGAACGGCGGGTCGGGCAGCACCAGGCCCAGGCCGCGAAAATAGGCTGCCACGCCGAACACCAGCCGGTAGCGCCCGGGCACAAAGGCGGCGCCTTCCAGCAGCGGCCGGTCGGCGCGGCCGTCGTGGTTCAGCGTGATGGCGTGCAGCAAGGTCGCGGCGCTGCCGTCCAGCCGGTACAGCGCGACCGCCATGCCGGCGGCCGGGCAGCCGTGGGCGGTGTCCAGCACATGCGTGGTGAGTTTGCCCATGATGGCTCCCAAGATTTGATGCGGTTGGAACAAGACTTGAATCTGCAACAAAAGTGTATACACTTTATGGAGCAAATCAAGCCCGATCCGGAATCTGCCACGCCATGCCTTCCCCTGCGCCCTCGCCCGAAGCCAGCGCCACCCAGCGCATCGCCGACTCGATCACCACGGCCATCGTCGAGCGCCGGCTGATGCCGGGCACGAAACTGGCCGAACAGAAGATCGCCGATGTCTTCAAGGTCTCGCGCACGCTCGTTCGCCAGGCCCTGAACCAGCTCAGCCGCGACAAGCTGATCACGCTCGAAGCCGCGCGCGGTGCGCGCGTGGCCGAACCCAGCATCGAGGAAGCGCGCCAGGTCTTCGAGGCCCGCAACCTGCTGGAGGCGGCGATGATCAAGCGCGCCGCTACCGAACTGCGCCCGGCCCAGATCGCCGAGTTGCGCGCCCACCTGCGCGCCGAAATCCAGGCGGTGAAGAACAGTGATGTGCCGGGCCGCACCCGGCTGCTCGCCGACTTCCATGTCGTGATCGCCCGCATGCTGGGCAACAAGGTGCTGGCCGGCATGCTCGGCGATCTGGTCTCGCGCTGTTCGCTGATCGCGCTGATGTACCAGTCGGCGCACTCGGCCGAGCATTCCTTCGACGAGCATGTGGCGATCGTCGATGCGCTCGAGAAGCGCGATGCGCGCGCGGCGGTCCGGCTGATGCAAGCGCACCTGCACAACGTCGAGCGCAATCTGCAGCTCGACCCGCGCACCCCCGACCTCGAATCGGCCCTGCTGCCGTTCGGTGCCTTGCCGCTGGAAGCTGCAACGCGCCGGCTTGCACCGCGCGGCGCTTCGCCGCGCAACCCTGCGCCGCGCAGCGCCACGCCTCGGGCGTTGGCACGCTAAGCCCCGCCACGCCCTGCCACGCCACGCCACCATGACAAGCCACTCCGACTACCCGCGCGACCTGCTCGGCCACGGCCGCAACCCGCCCCATGCGCGCTGGCCGAGCGGCGCGCGCATCGCCTTGCAGTTCGTGCTGAACTACGAGGAAGGCGCCGAGAACTGTGTGCTGCATGGCGACCCGACGTCCGAGACCTTTCTGTCCGAACTGATCGGTGCGCAGGCCTTCGAGATGCGCCACCTGTCGATGGAGTCGATGTACGAATACGGCTCGCGGGCCGGCGCCTGGCGCATCCTGCGCGAGTTCGACACACGCGGCCTGCCGCTCACCGTGTTCGGTGTCGCGATGGCGCTGCAACGCCACCCCGAACTGACCCGCGCCTTCGTCGAACGCGGCGACGAGATCGCCTGCCACGGCTGGCGCTGGATCCACCACCAGCACATGAGCGAGACCCGCGAGCGTCGCCACATCGCGCTGGGCACGCAGATCATCCGCGACCTTACGAACGGCCAGTGGCCGCGCGGCTGGTACACCGGGCGCGACAGCCCGAACACCAAGCGCCTGGTCGCCGACCACGGTGGCTTCGAGTACGACAGCGATTACTACGGCGACGACCTGCCGTTCTGGATGCCGGTGCACAAGACCGACGGCAGCGTCCTGCAGCGCCTGATCGTGCCCTACGCGCTCGACACCAACGACATGCGCTTCGCGTCGATGCAGGGCTTCAACACCGGCGAGCACTTCTACTCGTACCTGAAAGACGCTTTCGATGTGCTCTACGCAGAAGGCGACCCGAACGGCCTGGACCGGCCGAAGATGCTGAGCATCGGCATGCATTGCCGGGTGCTCGGCCGGCCCGGCCGACTCCGTGCGCTGCAACGCTTTCTCGACCATGTGCTGCAGCACGAACAGGTCTGGATCACGCGCCGCATCGACATCGCGCGGCACTGGGCCACGGTTCACCCGAGCCCGCCCTGACCCGCCACCGAAAGGCCCACCATGTCGCAGATTTCGACCACTGACATACCCACCCCCGCGCCCAACACCGTGACCACAACCTCAGCGCCTGCCCTGTCGCCCGCCCTGTCCATGGCCCGCCTGAACGCCGCCTCGCAAGACGAGTTCACGGCGCTGCTGGCCGGCACCTACGAGCACTCGCCGTGGATTGCACGCGCAGCCTGGTCGCAGCGGCCCTTCAGGAGCCTGGCGCACCTGAAGCTGGCGCTCGTCGAGGTGGTGCGCAGCGCCGGCCGCGACGCGCAGTTCGCGCTGATCTGCGCCCACCCGGAACTGGCCGGCAAGGCGATGCAGGCGAACACGCTGACCGCCGAGTCGACGAACGAGCAAGGCCGGGCCGGCCTCGCGAACTGCACGCCACAGGAACTCGCAACGATCCAGCGCCTGAACGCTGAGTACCTGGCGCGCTTCGGCTTCCCGTTCATCCTGGCCGTGCGCGGGCCGCGCGGCAACGGGCTGAACAAGGCGCAGATCATTGCCGCGTTCGAGCGCCGTGCGGCGAACCCGGTCGACTTCGAACTGCAGGAAGCGCTGCGCCACATCCACCGCATCGCCGAGATCCGCCTGACCGACACGTTAGGCGCTCCGCCGCTGCTCGGCAATGACGTCTGGGACTGGCAGGAGCAGCTTGCCGTGCACACCGATCCGGGTTACGGCGAGCAAGGCCAGCTCACCGTCACCTACCTGACCGACGCGCACCGCGCCTGCGCGCAGCAGATCGCCGCAGGGATGCGCGAATGCGGCTTCGACGAGGTCGGCATCGATGCGGTCGGGAATGTTGTCGGTGTGTATTTCGGTACCCATGACGGAACCGAGCGCGGCACCCAGCGCGGCCCGGACAAGCAAACCCGCCGCCTGCTCACCGGCAGCCACTATGACACGGTGCGCAACGGCGGCAAGTACGACGGCCGGCTCGGCATCTTCGTGCCGATGGCCTGCGTGCGCGAGTTGCACCGCGCCGGCAAGCGCCTGCCGTTTGGCTTCGAGGTGGTGGCCTTCGCCGAAGAAGAAGGCCAGCGCTACAAGGCCACCTTCCTCGGCTCGGGTGCGCTCACCGGCCACTTCGACGCCCGCTGGCTCGACCAGCAGGACGCCGACGGCATCACGATGCGCGCCGCCATGCAGCACGCCGGCCTGAGCCTTGACGCGATCCCGGCGATTGCGCGCGACCCGGCGCGCTACCTCGGCTTCGTCGAGGTCCACATCGAACAGGGCCCGGTGCTGAACGAGATCGACCTGCCACTCGGCGTGGTGACCTCGATCAACGGCAGCGTGCGCTATGTGGGCGAGATCATCGGCATGGCCAGCCACGCCGGCACCACGCCGATGGACCGGCGCCGCGACGCCGCCACCGCAGCCGCCGAGCTGGCGCTGTACGTCGAGCAGCGGGCTGCGGCGGTGCCAAACCTGGTCGGCACGGTGGGCATGCTCGCGGTGCCGAACGGTTCGATCAACGTCGTTCCCGGCCGCTGCCAGTTCAGCATCGACATCCGCGCCACGACCAACGAGGTGCGCGACGCCTGCGCCACCGACGTGCTGGCGAAACTGACCGAGATCTGTACCCGCCGTGGCGTGAGCCACCGCATCGAGGAGACGATGCGCGCCGCCGCCGCACCCAGCGCGCCGCAGTGGCAGGCGCGCTGGGAGCGTGCCGTCGAAACGACCGGCCTACCGGTGTTCCGCATGCCCAGCGGCGCCGGCCACGACGCGATGAAACTGCACGAAATCATGCCGCAGGCGATGCTCTTCGTGCGCGGCGAAAACGCCGGCATCAGCCACAACCCTCTTGAGTCGAGCACCTCGCACGACATGCAGCTTGCAGTGGACGCGTTCATGCACTTGCTGAACGGGTTGGCGGGTGAAGGCTGAAAGATAAATACTTCACCGCAGAGTGACGGAGTTTGCGGAGTTGCGCAGATTTGAAAAATAATTGGCTCTTCTCTTTACTCTTCGCCAACTCCGTCAACTCCGTTCCTCTGCGGTGAATGAATTCGCTCTTGAATTCGCTCGTAAATTCGCCCTTGAATCGGATGAAGCCCAATGACCCAACACGAACAACTCGACGTCTGGATCGATGCCCACTTCGACGAGGAAGTGGCGTTTCTGCAAGCCCTGGTGCAGGTGCCCACCGACACGCCGCCGGGCAACAACGCGCCGCATGCCGAGCGCACCGCCGAGCTTCTGCACGGCTTCGGCTTCGAAGCCGAAAAGCATGTGGTTCCGCAATGGGCGCTCGATGAGTACGGGCTCGAATCGATCACCAACCTGATCGTGCGCCGGCCCTATGGCAGCGGTGGCCGCACCATCGCGCTGAATGCCCATGGCGACGTCGTGCCGCCCGGCGAAGGCTGGACCCACCCGCCGTATGGCGCCGAGGTGGTCGACGGCAGGCTCTACGGTCGCGCCGCCGCCGTGAGCAAGAGCGACTTCGCGACCTACACCTTTGCGGTGCGGGCGCTCGAATCGCTAACGGCCAAACTGAGCGGCAGCGTCGAGCTGCACTTCACTTACGACGAAGAGTTCGGCGGTGAACTCGGCCCCGGCTGGCTGCTGCGGAACAAGCTGACCCAGCCCGACCTGCTGCTCGCCGCCGGCTTCAGCTACCAGGTGGTGACCGCCCACAACGGCTGCCTGCAAATGGAGGTCACCGTCCACGGCAAGATGGCGCACGCCGCCATCCCCGACACCGGCATCGACGCGCTGCAAGGCGCGGTCGCGATCCTGAATGCGCTGTACGAGCAGAACAGTCTTTACAAGCAGATCAGCTCGAACGTCGCAGGCATCACCCACCCGTACCTGAATGTCGGCCGCATCGAAGGCGGCACTAACACCAACGTGGTCCCCGGCACGGTCGTCTTCAAGCTCGACCGGCGCATGATCCCCGAGGAGAACCCGGCTGAGGTGGAGGCCGACATCCGCCGTGTCATCAACGAGGCGGCAGCCAGGTTCAACCAGCGCGGCGCCGTCGTCACGGTCGAGATCAAGCGCCTGCTGCTGGCCAATGCCTTGCAGCCGCTGGCAGGCAACCAGCCGCTCGTCGACGCCTTGCAGCGCCACGGCCTTGAAGTGTTCGGCGAGGCCATCCCGACATCCGGCAGCCCGCTGTACACCGACGTGCGCCTGTACGGCGAAGCCGGCGTGCCGGCCGCCATCTACGGCGCCGGGCCGCGCACGGTGTTCGAGTCGAACGCGAAGCGCGCCGACGAACACCTGGTGCTGGAAGATCTGCGGCGCGCCACCAAGGTGGTGGCGCGCACCCTGCTCGATCTGCTGACCGAACCGGGCTAACTCACAGCTCAGCCGGCTGGCTGATTGCAAGCGTTCAGCCGGCTGGCTGACTTCAAGGGTTCAGCCGGCGATCCGGTGCATGCGCCGGCGGCTCTGCAACACCACTGCGAGCAGGCCGAAAGCCAGCAGCGCGTAGGTCTCGGGTTCCGGCACGACGGCCGCAAATGCCGCCTCGCCGATCAACTTGTGAGCCGCAGCCGACGGGTGCAGCGAGTCGGAGAACAGCGACACGCTGCACGCGTGCTGCGAGACCGAGCCGAGGAAGCCTTTGCACGGCTCGGTGACATCGGTGATGCCGTACTTCGCGCCGCCGTTCGTGTTCGCGTCGACGATCACCTTCTGCAGCAGGCCCGCCAGGTCGAGGAAGGACATGTCCAGGCCGTAGCCGGCACCAGTGGCAAGCAAGCCGGGCAGCAGCGCGTTGAAACGGTTCGTCGCATCGGTCGAGGCCGCGCTCAGGTTGAGGAAGTTCGCCTCGGGTGTACCGCCCAGGTCGGACAGGTCGGACACCAGCACATGCTTGACGCCATGCAGGGCCAGGAAGCCCAGGCTTTGCGCCAGATTGGTCACCGCAGCATTGGCAGCCAGCTGGCGACCGGCGTTGTCGGCAGCCGAGTTGGTGGTGAACTTGGAGCGCGCGTCGCGCATGTCGTTGCCGCCGCCGACGACGACGTACAGCGCGTTCGGGTCGCCCACCCCGCCCCACAGGCCGGCCACTTGCGCCAGCACGCCGGGCGGGACGATGTCGGTGCCGGTGCGCGCCCCCGCGTAAGCGTAGTTGTTGCCGCCCTGCAGGTAAGCCTTTGCGCCGTTCGGCAGGCCCAGGTTGGCCGCCAGCGTTTCGACCCACAGCGGCCCGTTCGAGTAGCGGCCATCGAAGTACGGCCCCTGGTTGAGGTCCGGAAAGATGCCGCCCGTGGCGAGGAACAGGTTGTGCGTGTCCGACAGGCTGTCGCCGAAGACGAACATATTGCTGAAGGTGCCAGCCTGGGCGGGCACGCTGGCAAGCGCGGCGACGACGAGCGCCGTGGCCGACACTGCACGGCGGAAAAGGGAGGTGGTCATGAAGCTCCTGCAAAGGTTGAAAGAAGTCGAGGGAAGTTATCACGCCACCCGCGAAATCTGAATCAGGATGAGCCCCTGCCGCATCGTCACACCCCCGAAACAGGGGGCTGTCTGGAGCGGCCCTGGGCATCCGGGTTCATCACGGTGCAGTTCGTCCGGGCCTCGCACAGAATTTGCATCGGTCCATTTGCAGAAGTCCATTCTCGTGGGCCCGTTTGCATGGGACCGTTTGCATGGGTCCGTTTGCATTCAACCGTGCCTGCCCTTCCAATCTTTCGCTGGAGCCGACTTGACCACGCCGCCAATCCCTGCGCGTCGCGTACTGTTCGCCGCCATCAGCGCCGTCAGCGCAATCATCCTCGCCGCCCTGCCCGCCCAGGCTCAGGCCCAAGCGCCCGAGACACCCGTCAGGTTCCAGCTCGACTGGCGCTTCGAAGGCCCGGCCGCGATGTTCCTGGTGCCGGTGGCGAAGGGCTACTTCAAGGCCGAGAAGCTCAGCGTCAACGTCGATGCCGGCAATAGCTCGGGGGGAGCCGTCACGCGCGTCGCCTCGGGGTCTTACGACATGGGCTTCGCCGACCAGGCGGCGCTGATGGAATTCCATGCCAACAACCCCACCGCCGCGAACAAGCCGGTGGCGGTGATGATGGTCTACAACAACACGCCGGCCGCCGTGCTGGCGCTGAAGAAATCGGGCATCCGCACGCCCGCCGACCTGAGCGGCAAGAAGCTCGGCGCACCGGTGTTCAACGCCGGGCGCAAGGCGTTCCCGATCTTCGCGAAGGCGAACGGCATCAACGGCGTGGCCTGGACCGCGATGGACCCGCCACTGCGCGAGACCATGCTGGTGCGCGGTGATGTCGACGCCATCACCGGTTTCTCGTTCACCTCGCTGCTCAACATCGAGGCACGCGGCGTGCCGGCCGCCGACGTGGTCGTGCTGCCCTACCCCGACTTCGGCGTGAAGCTGTACGGCAACGCGATCATCGTCGGCGAGGAATTCCTGAAGAAGAACCCCGAGGCCGTGAAAGCCTTCCTGCGTGCCTTCACGAAAGGCATGCGCGACGTGATTGCCGACCCGAAGGCCAGCATCGCCAGCGTCAAGGCGCGCGACGGCATCATCGACGTGGCGCTCGAAGAGCGGCGCCTGAAGCTCGCCCTCGATGCCACCGTGCTGACCGCCGATGCGCGCCGCGAAGGCTTCGGCATGGCACTGGCGCCGCGGCTGGCGCTGATGGCCAGCCAGGTGTCCGACGCCTTCGGCACCAAGGAGCGGGTCAAGGCCGA
>JANXZA010000114.1 GCA_025355745.1 Rhizobacter sp.
CGAGTAGACGTGGTGGCGCACGGTGTCGAAGTTCGGGAAGGTGGCCCGTGTGCCGGTGGTGATGAGCGTGACACGCGGACTGAACTGGCGCTTCGCCTGCGAGATTTCCACATCGGCCAGCGGCTTCACCGCGACCTTGCCGGAGGCTGGCTCGAGCAGGGCCACGGCGTCGAGCAGCGGCTTGCCGGCAGCGTCGGTGAAGGTCAGGTTCAGAGCGGCGGCGGGCGCCGCCAGCGGTACCGCCAGGATCACCCCAGGCAGAGCGGCGCGCAGGGCCCGCCAACCGGCCGGGAACGGCGCACCGCGGCGTGCGCAGTCGGAGTGAAAGGGGAAGTGAGGACGGAACTGAGGACGAAACTGAGGACGAAACTGAGGAGAAGAGGTCATGCCGTTCTGCCGGTGCATTGCGAAGGCGCGCGTTCGCGGCGCATCCCAGCGGTATCGGCGTCGGGCCGGGGAACTGAAGTGCGCGGGTCGATCGGGGCGACTTTTTGAGTGCCTTGCGGATCGAGCCACAAGCTTCACGCTGCGCGTGAAGATGATTCACGCCGCTGCCCCGTGCACCCGCCAAGCGCCGCCGCGCCGCGCCGCGCGTCAGCCCGCGATCACCCCACCGCCCAGGCACACCTCGCCGTCGTACACCACGGCCGACTGGCCGGGTGTGACCGCCCATTGCGGTGTGTCGAAGCGCAGCTCGAAGCGCCCGCCCGCCGCGTCGGCAGAGAGGCCGCAAGCCGCATCCTGCTGGCGGTAGCGCGTCTTGGCCGAAAGCGCCGCCGCTGCCGCCGTACCTGCAGCCGGCGCATGGCCGGCGACCCAACTCGCGTCTTCTGCGTGCAGATGGTTCGACAGCAGCCACGGGTGGTCATGCCCCTGCACCGCCACCAGCGTGTTCGTCGCCATGTCCTTGCGGGCGACGAACCAGGCGCCGTGGTCGCCGCCACCGCGCATCGGGCCGCGCGCCTTCAAGCCGCCGATGCCGATGCCCTTGCGCTGGCCCAGCGTGTAGAAGCTCAGGCCCACATGCTGGCCGATGCTGCGGCCGCGGTCATCGACGATCGGCCCCGGCGTGTTCGCCAGGTAGCGGCCGAGGAACTCGCGGAACGGCCGCTCGCCGATGAAGCAGATGCCGGTCGAGTCCTTCTTCGCCGCCACCGGCAGGCAGGCTGTGGTGGCGATGCGCCGCACCTCGGTCTTCGGCAATTCGCCGACCGGGAACAGCGTGCGGCTCAACTGCGCCTGCGTCAGTCGGTGCAGGAAGTAGCTCTGGTCTTTCAGCGGGTCGGCTCCCTTCAGCAGCTCGAAGCGGCCGTCGCGTTCGCGCACCCTGGCATAGTGGCCGGTGGCGATCTTCTCGGCACCGAGGCGCATCGCGTGGTCGAGGAAGGCCTTGAACTTGATCTCGGCATTGCACAGCACGTCGGGGTTGGGCGTGCGGCCTGCCTGGTATTCGCGCAGGAACTCCGCGAACACGCGGTCTTTGTAGTCGGCCGCGAAGTTGACGTGTTCGATCTCGATGCCGATCACATCGGCCACCGCCGCCGCGTCGACGAAGTCGAGGTTCGAGGCGCAGTAAGCGTCGCCGTCGTCAGCCTCCCAGTTCTTCATGAAGATGCCCACGACTTCGTGGCCTTGCTGCTTGAGCAGCCACGCCGTGACGGCCGAATCGACGCCGCCCGACAGGCCGACGACGACACGCTGGGATTTCATCGCCGCGATTTTAGGTGTCGCCCTCGCGACGCCAGGGGCCAAGGGCATGAACGTAAGATGGCGTCGCTGGTCGAAAGACCGGCACACGTCTTCAGGGCGGGGCGAGATTCCCCACCGGCGGTAAATCGCGATGCCTTCAAACGCAAAGTGATGAAGCCCGCGAGCGCCCTGCATGCCTGCATGCAGGGGTCAGCAGATCTGGTGCGATGCCAGAGCCGACGGTTCAGCGCCATGGCGCGGTGCTTGCACCGCTTCAAAGCGTCAAAGTCCGGATGAAAGAAGATGTGCCGATGCGGCTCGGCCGCGCTGGCCTGCCGGCGTGGCCGGTCTGCGTTTGCGCGCCCTGAAACGATTTTCGCCAACCCGCTCTGCGAAGAGCACGCTCTGACCGAGCCACGCGAGGACGTTTCAACCATGACTCCATCAGCCGCTTTCACCCGCCACCTGCCGCCGCGCCTGCGGATCGCGCTGGACGCCATTCGCCACGGCCGCGCCGTGATCCTGCAAGACGACGACGAGCGCGAAAACGAGGGCGATCTGATCGTTGCGGCCGAGCGCATCACGGTGCCGATGATGGCCACCCTGATACGCGAGTGCTCGGGCATCGTCTGCCTGTGTTTGACCGACGAGCACCTGCAGCGCCTTGCACTGGCGCCGATGGTGGCGAACAACGCCAGCCGCTACGGCACCGCGTTCACGGTGTCGATCGAGGCGCGCGAGGGCGTCACCACCGGCGTCAGCGCGTCCGATCGGGTGGCGACGATCCTGACCGCGATGGCCGGCGACGCAACGGCCGCCGACCTCGTCAGCCCCGGCCATGTGTTCCCGCTGCGCGCCGCACCCGGCGGCGTGCTGGAACGGCGTGGCCACACAGAAGGCGCGGTCGAGCTTGCGCGCCTCGCGGGGTTGCAGCCGGCGGCCGTGTTGTGCGAGCTGATGAACGAAGACGGCAGCATGATGCGCGGCGACGCGCTGGTCGCGTTCTCGCGTCGGCACGGCTACCCAATGCTGACGATCGACGAACTGGTGGCGTACCAGCGCGACGGGTTGGCCGTGCCGGCCTGAGCCGGGCGGTTCACAGGGCTCCCGCCTATGGACAGTTCCGTCAACGCTTGTTCTCGGGCCGGTACACGCTGGCGTCGGTCGAGATCGCGTCGAGCGGGTAGCGCCGCCCGCTCAGATGGTCTTCGACGCAGCGCAGCACATGCGGGCTGCGATGCCGGTGGACGCTGGCGTGCAGCTCGGGCAGGCTCAGCCACAGCGTGCGCACGATGCCGTCGTCGAGGGCGCGCGACGGGTCGGGCGGGCCCACCGTGCCGGCGAATGCGAAGCGCAGGTAGGTCACGTCTTCGCCGGTGGCAACGCGTTGAAAGCGCGACAGGTAGACCCCGATCAGGCAGGCCGGCGTGAACACGCAGGCGGTCTCTTCGAGCACCTCGCGCACCACGGCTTGCTCGGGCGATTCTTCCGGGTCGAGGTGGCCGGCCGGGTTGTTCAGCTTCAGGCCTTCGGGCGTGTGTTCCTCGACCAGCAGGTAGCGGCGCTCGCCGTGGATCACCTGCTCGATGATCGCGGCGACGGTGACGCTGGGTTTCCAACGGGGGGCCATGCGCCGGATGTTAGCGGCGCCCAACTCTGCGGGCTGACCCGCAATGTCAAGCGAAGATTGTTGTGTAAGCTGCGCCAAAATCCACAAGTAGGGCCCTTGGCTCGAAGCGCCTGAGGAGGCAATCCATGCTGATAGGAGTTCCGCTCGAAACAGCGGCCGGCGAAACGCGCGTGGCCGTCACGCCCGAGACGGCCAAGAAGTTGAAGGCGCAGGGCCACACGATCCGGGTTCAGGCCGGTGCCGGCGTTGCGGCCAGCGTCACCGACGCTGCGTATGAAGCGGCCGGTGCCGAGATCACCGATGCGAGCGGTGCCTTCGGCTGCGATCTGGTGCTGAAGGTGCGCGCCCCGCTGCACAGCGAACTCTCGATGATGAAGACCGGCGCGAATCTTGTCGGCATGCTGAACCCGTTCGACACCGACGGCCTGCACCGCATGGCCGGTGCCGGCATCACCAGCTTCGCGCTCGAGGCCGCGCCGCGCACCACGCGCGCGCAGAGCATGGACGTGCTGAGTTCGCAGGCCAACATCGCCGGCTACAAGGCGGTGATGATCGCGGCCGACAAGTACCAGCGCTTCTTCCCGATGCTGATGACGGCCGCGGGCACCGTGAAGGCGGCGCGCGTCGTGATCTTGGGCGTCGGCGTGGCGGGGCTGCAGGCCATTGCCACCGCCAAACGCCTGGGCGCGGTGATCGAAGCCAGCGACGTGCGCCCGAGCGTGAAAGAGCAGATCGAATCGCTCGGCGGCAAGTTCATCGAGGTCTCGTACGACACGCCGGAAGAGAAGGAAGCGGCCGTCGGTGTCGGCGGCTACGCCAAGCCGATGCCGGCCAGCTGGCTGGCGCGCCAGCAGGTCGAGGTGGCCAAACGCGTGGCGGCGGCCGACATCGTCATCGCCACCGCGCTGATCCCGGGCCGGGCCGCGCCCACGCTGATCACCGAAGAGATGGTGAAGGCCATGAAGCCGGGCTCGGTGATCATTGACATCGCCGCCGGCAAGGGGCCGAACGGCGGCGGCAACTGCCCGCTCTCGGAGGCTGACAAGACCGTGGTGAAGTACGGCGTCACGCTGGTCGGCGAGACCAATCTGGCGGCGCTGGTGGCGGCCGATGCGAGCGCGCTCTATGCCCGCAACGTGCTCGACTTCCTGAAGCTCGTGCTGCCCAAAGACGGCGCGTTCAATGTGCCGATGGACGACGACATCGTGGCCGCGTGCCTGATGACCCAAGCCGGCGAAGTCCGGCGCACGTAATCCCACTGGTGAAGTAAAGAGGAAGCCATCATGGAAATCGTCTCCCACACCCTGACCAACCTGATCATCTTCGTGCTCGCGATCTACGTCGGCTACCACGTCGTGTGGACCGTCACGCCGGCGCTGCACACGCCGCTGATGGCGGTCACGAACGCGATCTCGGCGATCGTCATCGTCGGTGCGATGCTCGCGGCCGCGCTGACCGAAACCTGGCTCGGCAAGTCGATGGGCGTGCTCGCAGTGGCGCTCGCGGCGGTCAACATCTTTGGCGGCTTTCTGGTCACGCGGCGCATGCTCGAGATGTTCCGCAAAAAGGACAAGAAGGTCGAGGTGAAGCCATGAGCATGGACCTCGTCACGCTGGCGTACCTGATCGCCAGCGTCTGCTTCATCCAGGCCTTGAAGGGCCTGTCGCACCCCACGAGTTCGATCCGCGGCAACCTGTTCGGCATGATCGGCATGGCGATCGCGGCGGTCACCACTGCGGCGTTGATCGTCAAGCTGTCGGACGGCCACCTCGGCGGCATGGCCTGGGTGATGCTCGGCCTCGTCGTCGGCGGTGCCTACGGCGCCTGGCGCGCGAAAACGGTCGAGATGACGAAGATGCCCGAGCTCGTGGCCTTCTTCCACAGCATGATCGGCCTGGCGGCGGTCTTCATCGCGGTGGCGGCAGTGGCCGAGCCATACGCCTTCGGCATCGTCGCGAAGGGCGAGCCGATCCCGCCCGGGAATCGCTTCGAGTTGTTCCTCGGCGCGGCCATCGGCGCGATCACCTTCAGCGGCTCGGTGATCGCCTTCGGCAAGCTTTCCGGCACCTACAAGTTCCGCCTCTTCAAGGGCGCGCCGGTGCAGTTCCCCGGTCAGCACAAGCTGAACCTGCTGCTCGGCCTGGCGATGCTGGCCTTCGGCCTGCTGTTCGTCTACAACGAAAGCTGGACCGCGTTCTTCGCGATGCTGCTGATCGCGTTTGCGATGGGCGTGCTCATCATCATCCCGATCGGCGGGGCCGACATGCCGGTGGTGGTGTCGATGCTGAACAGCTACTCGGGCTGGGCGGCAGCCGGTATCGGCTTCAGCCTGAACAACGCGATGCTGATCATCGCCGGCTCGCTGGTCGGCTCGTCGGGCGCGATCCTGAGCTACATCATGTGCAAGGCGATGAACCGATCGTTCTTCAACGTCATCCTCGGCGGTTTCGGCGGCGAGGCGACCACGGCCGTGGCCGGATCGGCCGAAGCGCGGCCGGTGAAGAGCGGCAGCGCCGACGACGCCGCGTTCATTCTCGGCAACGCCGAGACGGTAGTCATCGTGCCGGGCTACGGCCTGGCCGTGGCCCGCGCCCAGCACGCGGTCAAGGAACTGGCCGAGAAGCTGATCCACAAGGGCATCCGCGTCAAGTACGCGATCCATCCGGTGGCCGGCCGCATGCCGGGCCACATGAACGTGTTGCTGGCCGAGGCTGAAGTACCCTACGACCAGGTGTTCGAGATGGAAGACATCAACGGCGAATTTGGCCAGGCCGACGTGGCCATCATCCTGGGCGCCAACGACGTGGTGAACC
>JANXZA010000131.1 GCA_025355745.1 Rhizobacter sp.
GCTTCGACGAGCAGCATGTCGCCGGTGTCCAGGCCGGCGTCCATCTGCATGATGGTGATGCCGGTGCGCGCATCACCGGCCTCGATGGCGCGGTGGATCGGCGCGGCGCCGCGCCAGCGCGGTAGCAGCGAGGCGTGGATGTTCAGGCAGCCCAGGCGCGGCAGCGCCAGCACCCACGGCGGCAGGATCAGCCCGTAGGCTGCCACCACCAGCACGTCGGGCTGCGCGGCTTGCAGCGCAGCGCGGGCGGCGGCAGCGTCGATCGGGTACTTGCCGTCCAGACGCAGGCTGCGCGGCTGCAACACGGTAATGCCGTGGCTTTGCGCAAACGCCTTGACCGGTGAAGCGTGCAACTTCAGGCCGCGCCCGGCAGGCCGGTCAGGTTGGGTCAGCACCAGGCCGATGTTGAAGCCCGCCGCATTAAGGCGCTCGAGTGCGACCCGAGCGAACTCCGGCGTTCCGGCGAATGCCACCTTCATCGGCGACCTCCGTTGGCTGAATCGGGAGCACGCGCCTCGCCCAACGAATCAATCGCGCTCTTCATCGCGCACCTTCTTCAGCATCTTGGTCTTGATGCGGTCCCGCTTGAGCTGGCTCAGGTACTCGACGAACACCTTGCCGATCAGGTGGTCCATCTCATGTTGCACGGCCACCGCGAGCAGGCCTTCGGCCTCGAACTCATGGGGTTCGCCATCGCGCCCCAGCGCCCGCACGGTGACGCGCGCGTGGCGGCGAACCCGGTCGTAGATCGCCGGCACCGACAGGCAGCCTTCGTCGGTGAACGTCATCTCCTCGCTGCGCGCGACGAGCGCGGGGTTGATGAGCACGCGCGGCTGGTCGCGCATTTCGGAGGTGTCGATCACGATCACACGCTCATGCACATCGACCTGCGTTGCGGCCAAGCCGACGCCGTCGGCGTCGTACATGCTCTCGAGCATGTCGTCGACGAGTTGGCGGATGCGCGCATCGACCCGCGTGACGGCTTTGGCCACCGTGTGCAGGCGCGGATCGGGGTAGCGAAGGATGATCAGCTTGGCCATGGGCAGGAAGAAGGGTTCAGTGTCGGCTGGGAGCCTGCGGGTGGGCTGGCGATCACGCTCGCCGGCGCTGTGGGACTGGCGCAACGCGAGGGTGTGAAGGAGGCCTCATACGCGGCGCAGCGGCCGGCCACTTTCGTTGCGATATCAAGGGTTTAGGGGCAGAATCTGTGAAACTGATTGAAGATTTTCGCTGAACCGCCGGGTGGCGGTCTGCGCCGGCCCGATAACCCGTTGCGCGAGCTTGCCAACTGCGCCTCCTCCGAAAGATCTTCCCATGACCCGTCGCATCCGCTGTGCCTTCCCCGTTCGACCGGCCATCGGCGTGGCGTCCTTGGGTGCGGCACTGTTGGTAGCCAGCTTTTCCAGCACCACCCTGGCCGCCGACCTGCCGATCACCGCGCAGCAACGCGGCACCGCGCAGACGGTTGCGCAAAGCGGCATCCCGGTCTCGGAGCTGGCGCCGAATGCGCCGGACTCCCACACCGTCAAACCGCGCGACACGCTCTGGGACATCTCCAAGCTGTTCCTGAAAAGCCCGTGGCGCTGGCCCGAACTGTGGGGCATGAACCTCGACCAGATCCGCAACCCGCACCTGATCTACCCCGGCCAGGTGCTGTACCTCGACAAGACCGGCGGCCGGGCCCGCCTGCGCCTCGGCCAGCGGGTCGGCGACGGCGGCAACGCCAAATTGTCGCCACGCGTGCGCAGCACGGAACTCGGCGACGGTGCGCTGCCGTCAATTCCCTTCAATCTGATCGAACCGTTTCTGAACGAAGCGATCATTTTTCAAGCCAATGAGCTTGAGACCGCGCCGCGCATCGTCGCCACCCAGGAAGGCCGGGTGATCCTGGCGCGCGGCGACACCGCTTACGTGCGCGGCGATCTCGGCGCGGCGCGCGACTACCGCATCTTCCGCGAAGCCACCCCGTTGCGCGACCCGGCCACTGGCGAGGTGCTCGGCTACGAGGCCCGCTTCGTCGGTGCTGCCGAGTACACGCGCCAGGGCGGTACCCGCGTCGATGCGGCTGGGAAGTCGGAGATCGTGCCGGCTACCTTCGTCGTCACCAGCGCCAGACAAGAAGCCGGCGTCGGCGACCGGCTGGCCGTGGTACCGGTGCGCGAGTTCACCAACTACGTCCCGCATGCGCCGCAGGCGGCCTTGTTCGGGCAGATCGCCTCGCTCTACGGCGACGCGCTGACCGCAGGTCAAAACCAGATCGTGACCCTGAACCGGGGCAGCGTCGACGGCATGGAGCGCGGCCATGTACTGGCCTTGCTGCGCGACGGCGAACGCAGCGTTGACCGCACTGACCCCGCCCGCCCCGCCATCAAACTTCCCGACGAACGCAACGGCATGCTGTTCGTGTTCCGTGTCTTCGACCGCATGTCGTATGCGCTGATCCTGTCAGCGCAAACGCCCGTCAAGCCGCGCGACCACTTCACGCCGCCCTGAGCCGACGGGCTGGCCCACCGCAGCGACCTCGCCCCGCAGCCGCTCCCGGCTCCGCCCTGCCTGCAGCGCCTGCGCCATGGACCGCGAGGAACTCGGCGCCTGGCTGCGCTTGCTGGAAACGCCGGGGGTCGGGCGCGTGTCGGCGCGGCGTCTGCTCACCGCCTTCGGCTCGGCGCAGGCCGTGATTGCGGCCAGCAGCAGCGCTTGCGGTCAGGTCGTGGGGGCGGCGCAGGCCGAGGCCCTTGCGTCGCCGCCAAGGTCGCTGGCGGCCCTGCTGGCGGCCACGTTGGACTGGCTGGGCGCTGCATCTGGCCCGCCCCGCACCGTCATCCCGCTCGGCGACCCGCTCTACCCAAGCATGCTGCTCGAGGCCGCCGACCCACCATTGCTGTTCTACGCGCAAGGTCGCTTCGAGCTGCTGCAGGCCGAGGGCATCGCCGTAGTCGGCAGCCGCAACCCGACGCCGCAGGGCACCGAGAACGCCAAGGCGTTCGCGTCGCAACTCGCCCACGCTGGGATGACGGTCGTCTCCGGTCTCGCGCTGGGCATCGACACTGCCGCCCATGAGGGTGCGCTTGAAGGGCCGGCCAGCACGATCGCAGTCGTCGGCACCGGGCTGGACCGGGTCTATCCGAGCCGCAACCTGAAGCTCGCGCACCGCATCGCCGACGCCGGCCTGATCATCAGCGAATACCCGATCGGCACGCCGCCGCTGCCGCCGCACTTCCCGCCCCGCAACCGCATCATCGCGGGCCTGACGCGCGGCACCCTCGTGGTCGAAGCCGCGCTGCGTTCCGGCTCGCTGATTACCGCGCGGCTGGCGAGCGAAGCTGGCCGCGATGTGTTCGCGATTCCGGGCTCGATCCATTCGCCACAGTCACGAGGCTGCCACGCGCTCATCAAGCAGGGCGCCAAGCTGGTCGAAAACGCGCTCGACATTCTCGAAGAGCTGCGCCTGCCGGGGCCCAACGGAGCCGCCACCGTCGCGGCCGACCCCGCACTCGCGCCGCAGGCTTCGGACTCTTTGCTGGCGGCGCTGGGCTTCGATCCGATCACGCTGGATGCCCTCGTCGCGCGCACCGGCCAGCCGGTTGCCGAACTGAACGTGCGCCTGCTCGACCTCGAGTTGGAAGGCCATGTAGCGCGGCTGCCCGGCCAGCGTTTCCAGCGTCTCGGGCGCGGCTGATTTGGCCGTGTTTGCGGCTCATTTGCCCGCGCTGTTCTGGCAGGCTTGCGCGGCAGCCTGCGGTATAGTGAATTCATGTTCGATGTGCTCGTGTACCTGTACGAAAACTACTGGCGACCCGACGCCTGCCCCGATCACGACCAGTTGACCCGCAAGCTGTCGTCGGTCGGCTTCGAGTCGGACGAAATCGAGGAAGCGCTGTCGTGGCTCGATGGCGTGGCGCTGGCAGCGCAGTCGTATGTGGGCGCTCAGGGCGAGCGCAGCATGCGCGTCTACTCGGTCGCCGAGCAAGAGCACCTCGGCGAAGACTCGATCGGCTTCATCAGCTTCCTCGAATCGGCTGGGGTGCTGCCGCCCCCGATGCGCGAAATGGTCATCGACCGGTCCAGCGCCATCGCCGGCAGCCCGCTCGATCTGGAAGACCTGAAGATCATCGTGTTGATGGTGTTCTGGAGCCTGGGCGAAGAGCCCGACGCGCTGATCCTCGACGAGTTGTTCGTCGATGTCGAAGACCGGCTGATCCATTGACTGTTTTATGCCGCGAAGCGGCGCGGCCTTACGCGGCTTCAGCCGCACCTTAACTCAGCAATCTCGAAGGGTCACCGTCGAGTTTGGCCATCGCGCTGCGCGTGGCGCGCACCGTCAGCGACTCATCCTGCGCCGGCACCAGCAAGCCGGCCTGCAAGAAGGCCGCGAGGCGATTCTGCTGGAACAGCACACCCCGGCCCTGGGGTGAAACAAACAGCGTCAGTTGCCGGCGCATTCCTTGCCAGGCCAGTTGCATCGCCTCGTTGCGGCTGCGGTAGTCGAGCATGTACCAGCTGCCGACTTGAAGTTCGCGCGCCCACGCGATCATCGCCGGCGTGGGCATCGAGCCGCCTTCGCCGACGACCTCGAGTTCCGAACTTTCATGGCCCGACAGGTCATGAATCATCGACTCGTCGATCTCCAGATCAGCGGCCTCGGGCAGCAGTTCTTCGAGCGTGTCCAGGCGGGCGATCAACTCCTCCAGGCGCTCGTGCGGAATCGCTGCCGTCTTGGCGGTAAAGGCCGCCGCGAGCGAGTTGTTCAGGCGCTGGATGTGCTCGTCCTGCTTCTGGCCCGGCACGCCTGCATGGTCCATGCCTTCGCGCAGCGTCTTCAGCAGCGGCGGCAGCCGGCGGATCACCTCGGCGCGCTCCTCGCGCGACACCTTCGCACTGGCCGACCAGATCAGGTCGGCGGCAGCACGCTTCATCTCCTTCGTCTCGTCACTCTGGTTGCCTGACTTGACGGCCGCCATCGCCAGTACATCGGCCCACACATGGAACAGGAATTCGCGCACGCCTTCCTGCACCGGAACCTCGTTGAGCATCTTGCGCAACTCGATCGTGTACTGGATCGCCAGCGTCTCGCGCTGCTCGACCTGCTGGGCCAGCGACACGCCCTTGCGCGAGGCCTCGTTCTCGTTCTTGAAGTAATGCTCGAGAAACTTCTCGAACTCCACCAGCACCGTCTGGAACACGCGCCGGCCGGTGTCGGGGTAGGCTTCGACCACCTGCACGACGCGCTTGATTTCCTTTTCAAGGATGTCGCCGATGGCCCGACTCGACGCATCAAAGCCCATCACGCACGAGCCCATGCGGTCGATCAGGCGCCGCGCCGGGTGATCGACGGTGGCGAAGAAATCGGGTTCGCTGACGGCCACCCGCAGCACCGGCATCTGCAGCCGGGCAAACCAGACCCGCACCGCCGACGGGATGCGCTCTTCGGTGAGGATGCTCTGGAACAGCAGCGCGACGATCTCGATCGTGGCGCGCTCCACCGGCGTGGTCGCGGCCTTCTTCAGCGCTTCGCGGCGCAGGTTGAGTTCTTCGAGCAGGGCCGGCGTGCTGACCTGGCCCGCCACCGTGCGCGCCCCACCGCCCGGGCTCAGGCGCCGCGCAATGCTTTGCTGGGCATCGGCGATGGCCGACTTCAAGCGCGGCGACGCTGCGGGCGGGTTGTTCAAGGTGACGGCAAATTCGGGCAATTGCCGACCGACGAGCCGGTTCAACCTGCCGAGCACAGCCTCGGCGTGGTCCGCGCCACGAGCCAGACCGCCAGCCCGCGTCATCATGCGGGTTTCCTCGCCGACCTCGCCGGCCTCGCCGCGGTCAAACGACCCGCCGCGACCGGAGCTTGTGAAGCGTGCACCCGAACCACTGCTGCTGCCGGTGCTGCCGAAGCCGCGCGTCGCCACCGCCCGCGAGCGGCGGATGAACGGCCGCAGGTCGACATCCGGCAGCACATGGCGTTGCATCAGGAACCGGTTGGTCTCGTGGTAACTCTCTTCGGCGAAGTGCGAAAACTCCTCGTGCAACACGGTCTGAAGCAGGCGCCAGGAATCAAGGCTCAGGCCTGCGGCCCGCCACGAGGCGGTGACGATGCGGGCCGTCACCTGGGGCCGCAGCACGTCGTTGGTGTCGAGGTCTTCGCGACCGTCGAGCGTGTTCATGCGAGCCCGCAGATCGGTGAATTCGGAAGACGCGCGGTCCATCATCGACAGCGCCAGCCGCGAGGTCAGGATCTCGAATTCGATCGTGTCATCGTCGACCAGGCTCAACTTCGGGCCGCGCCCGGCCGGCATCGACAAGTCGCCGGGCCGGGACGACAAGACCTGGCCATTGGGCAGTGCTGCCCGCAACATCGAGGTCATGCCCGACAGCCAGTGAGACTGGGCTTTTTGCAGGTCGGGGACCAGTTCGCGACGCCGCATCGAGAGCGCTGGTTCCGCCACCTGGCTGACCATCACCCGGGCCCCCTGATCGACCGCCTGGACCACCAGCGGCAGGCCTGAGAGCAACCCTTCGACGTAGGACCGCCGCGCCTGCTGGGCCAATGCCGTTGGGTTGGCGGGGGTCGGCATGTGGGGTTCGGGGCGGGTCCGGCAACAACAGGGTCGAAAGGACTCTACACCACCGCCCCGGCGTTCGGATCATCCGGATCGAGGTCCTTGGCCGTGGCCTTTACCAGGTCTTCGCGCTTCACACCCAGCCACATGGCAATGGCCGCGGCAACGAACACCGAAGAATAGATGCCGAACAGGATGCCGATGGTCAGCGCGATCGCGAAGCCATGCAGTGTCGGGCCGCCGAACACCAGCATCGACAGCACCATCATCTGCGTGCTGCCGTGGGTGATGATGGTGCGGCTCATCGTGCTGGTGATCGCATGGTCGATCACCTCATGGGTATTCATCTTGCGAAAGCGCCGGAACGCTTCGCGGATCCGGTCGAAGATCACCACCGACTCGTTCACCGAGTAGCCCAGCACCGCCAGCACCGCCGCCAGCACGGTCAGGTCGAACTGCCACTGGAAGAACGCGAAGAAGCCGAGGATGATGATCACGTCGTGCAGGTTGGCGATGATCGCCGCGACCGCGAACTTCCACTCGAAGCGGATCGCCAGGTAGACCATGATGCCGATGACGACGAAGGCCAGCGCCTTCGCGCCATCGACCGCCAGTTCACGACCGACCTGCGGCCCGACGAACTCGGTGCGCTGCAATTTGACCGGCTCGGCACCGCCCGCCGAGCACACTGGCCGGCTCGACACCTCGCCCTTGTCGCTGGTGGCCTCGCGGGTTGCCACGGTGCCGGCCTGGGCTGCGCACATGCGCTCGAAGACCTGCCTGACCACCTCGGTCTGCTTCACGCCCGCAGCCACCGGCAGGCGGATGATCACATCGCGCGAGCTGCCGAAATTCTGCACCTGCACATCGCCGAAGTTCAGTTTCTCGACCTCGGTGCGGATCTTGCCGACATCGGCCGTCTGCGCATACGAGGCCTCCATCACGATGCCGCCGGTGAACTCGATCGACAGGTGCAGGCCACGCGTGGCGAGGAAGAACACGGCGGCCAGGAAGGTGACCAGCGAGATGATGTTGAACACCAGCGCGTGTCGCATGAACGGAATGTCGCGCCTGATTCTGAAAAATTCCATCGTGAGGTCTCGGTGTGCGGTTCAGCGGGCGGTTCGATGTGCAGTTCGGCGTGCGGCTCGACTCAGTGTCGGCGGTGCGATCAGGTCTTCGCGGGCACGTCGCCCTGCGGCTTCCAGACCTGCCCGATCGACACACTCTTGAGCTTCTTCTGCCGCCCGTACCAGAGATTGACCAGGCCGCGCGAGAACACCACCGACGAGAACATCGAGGTCAGGATGCCCAGGCAGTGAACCACCGCAAAGCCCTTGATCGGCCCGGAGCCGAAGGTCAGCAGCGCCAGGCCGGCGATCAAGGTCGTGACGTTGGAATCGAGGATGGTCGCGAAGGCGCGCTCATAGCCCATGTTGATCGCCACCTGCGGCGCCGCGCCGCCACGCAGCTCTTCGCGCACGCGTTCGTTGATCAGCACGTTCGAGTCGATCGCCATGCCCAGCGTGAGCGCGATCGCGGCGATGCCGGGCAATGACAAGGTCGCTTGCAGCATCGACAACAGCGCCAGCAGCAGCAGCAGGTTGAAGCCGAGCGCCAGGGTCGAGATCACACCGAACAACTGGTAATACACGCACATGAACAGCGCGATCGCGGCAAAGCCGTAGAGCACGCTGTTGAAGCCCTTGGCGATGTTCTCGGCCCCCAGGCTCGGGCCGATCGTGCGCTCTTCGATGATGTCCATCGGCGCGGCCAGCGAGCCAGCGCGCAGCAGCAGCGAGGTGTCGTTCGCCTCGGCTGTGGTCATGCGCCCGGAGATCTGGAAGTGCGAACCCAGTTCGCCGCGGATCACCGGCGCGGTCACGACCTCGCCCTTGCCCTTCTCGAACAGCAGGATCGCCATGCGCTTGCCGACGTTGTCGCGCGAGGTGTCTTTCATCAGGCGCGCGCCCTTCGCATCGACGGTCAAATTCACCACCGGCTCGTGGGTCTGGCCATCGAAGCCGGGCTGCGCGTCGGTGAGGTTGTCGCCGGTCAACACGACCTGGCGCTTGACGATCAGCGGGCTGCCGTCGCGGTCGGTGAACCGTTCGGTACCGAACGGCACCGGGCCGTTGCCAGTGGCCGACGCGGCGGCCTCGGCGCTGCTGTCGACCATGCGCAGTTCGAGTGTGGCGGTGCGGCCGATGATGTCCTTCGCCTTCGCGGTGTCCTGCACGCCGGGCAACTGCACGACCACGCGGTCCAGGCCCTGCTGCTGGATCACCGGCTCGGCCACGCCGAGTTCGTTGACGCGGTTGTGCAGGGTCGTGATGTTCTGCGTGATCGCGGTTTCCTGGACCCGCCGCGCAGCGTCGGGCTTGAGGCTGCCGGCGAGCTTGAAATCGCTGCCGTCGGCAGCTTCGAGCCACTGCAGGTCGGGCAGTTGATCGAGCAGCAGGCTGCGCGCCGCCGCGAGCGTCTCACGGTCGCGGAAGCGCACTTCCACGCCGCTGCCATCGCGCGTGATGCCGGCATGGCGCAGGTTCTTGTCGCGCAACAAGGTGCGGATGTCACCGGTCAGGGCCTCGGCCCGCTTGGTCAGCGCCGACTTCATGTCGACCTGCATCAGGAAGTAGACACCACCGCGCAGGTCCAGGCCAAGAAACATCGGCAGCGCGTGCAGCGCGGTCAACCAGTGCGGCGAGCGCGACAGCAAGTTCAGCGCGACGATGTAGCCGGGGTCGGCGGGGTCGGGGTTCAGCGCGGCGCTGATCGCGTCCTTGGCCTTGCGCTGTGCATCCAGGTCGGCGAAGCGGGCCTTCAACGACGCGCCTTCGAACTGCACGAAATCGGCCTTCAGGCCGGCTTGCGCAAGGATCTGTTCGACCCGCGGGGCGATCGCTGAATCAAGCTTCAGCGTGGCCTTGCCGCTGCTCACCTGCACGGCCGGCGCTTCGCCGAAAAAGTTCGGCAACGTGTACACGAGGCCAACGAGCAAGGCGATCACCAGCAGCGCGTATTTCCAAGCGGGGTAGCGATTCATGAAGTGTTCCTGGAGCGGCAAGCGCGCATCGCAGCGCCGAGGCTGCGACGCGCTGGCGCGATCGACAACGAGCCAGCGGTTGGTGTGTGCGGGCGGGCGGGTCGCCTACCTACTTGACAGTGCCCTTGGGCAGGACCTGCACCACGGCGCCACGCTGCACTTGAATCTCAACACCGTTGGCGATCTCGACCGTGAGGAAGCTGTCGCCAATCTTCGAGATCTTGCCAAGCATTCCGCCCGTGGTCACGACCTCGTCGCCCTTCGCGAGCGCATCGATCATCGCCTTCGATTCCTTCTGGCGCTTCATCTGCGGGCGGATCATGACGAAGTACAGCACCACAAACATCAGCACCAGCGGCAACATGCTGCCCAGGCTGCCGAACGGTGAATCGGCCGCAGCAGCGGCAGGCGCGGCTTGCGCAAAAGCTTCTGAAATGAACACGGGAAAATTCCTGGTTGAAATCCGACACACCGCCGGCGGCAAAACTCGTTGATTCTAAGACGGGGACCACGTCCGACCTGCAGGGCCGGAAAGTCACAACGCCGCACCCAGACACGATTGTCTTTTTGAACGCAAATGCGCCGCTGTGGCCAAAAGCAAAATGCCAACCCGAGGGCTGGCATTTTGCTGCGGCGAACCGCTTGTTGTTTTGGTTGCGAGGGCAGGATTTGAACCTGCGACCTTTGGGTTATGAGCCCCATGAGGCACAACGGCCCGTACCGGGTCAATTGGATGAAAATCGTTGCCAATCAACACGTTGCAGCCGTTCCGGCACAGCGATCCGGCTGCAGTTTTCGCCTGTTTCACCACTCTACGCCGGACACGCCAACAATGGGGCCGCTCGCAGAGTGCACACCATCGGACCGTTGGGCCAACTGCCGGGCTTTGACAACTCCACACGTCCAGCGCACGCGGCAGATGATCGCACACAGCGCACGCGGTGCGCTCATTGGGCGCGTTGCCTGGAGTTCCCAGTTGGCACACAGGCCGGCCTGACGGCGACGCTCGATGTGCCGCTCAATCCACGCCTCGGATTGAGCCTTGCGCACACCTCTAGAACCCACGCCGATCGCTTCAACATTGAACTGACCATGAACCGACGATTCACCCAGGTCGACGTATTCACCGACACCCCTCTGCGCGGCAACCCGCTCGCCGTCGTGCACGACGCGCAAGGCCTGATTGATGCCCAGATGCAGGCGTTCGCACGCTGGACGAACCTGAGCGAAACCACCTTCCTGCTGCCGCCTACCGACCCGGCGGCCGACTACCGGGTGCGCATCTTCACGCCGCAGCGCGAGCTGCCCTTCGCCGGCCACCCGACGCTCGGCAGTTGCCATGCCTGGCTGGAAGCCGGCGGGTTGGCGCGCGCAGCGGGCGAAGTAGTGCAGCAATGCAACGCAGGCCTGATCCGCATCCGGCGCCAGGCCGGGCGGCTGGCCTTCGCAGCCCCGCCGTGCCTGCGCACGGGGCCGCTGGCCGCCGAACTGCTGGCACGCATCGGCACGGCGCTGGCGTTGCGGCGCGACGAGATCCTGGCTCACCAGTGGGTCGACAATGGGCCGGGCTGGTGCGCCATCCGCCTCGCCTCGGCCGATGCCGTGCTGGCGCTGCGCCCCGACTGGGCGGCGCTGCGCGGCACCATGCTCGGCGTGGTCGGCGCGCATCCCGCAGGTAGCGAGGCTCACTTTGAAGTGCGCGCGCTGATCGGCGACGGCGCAGGTTACGAAGACCCGGTCACCGGCAGCCTGAACGCCAGCCTTGCGCAGTGGTTGATCGGTACGGGCGCCGCACCGCCGTCCTACGTCGCTGCGCAAGGTACCTGCCTGGAACGCAGTGGCCGCGTCTTCATCGACAGCGTGGACGGGCAGGTGTGGGTCGGTGGCGGCAGCGTGAGCTGCGTCCGCGGCGAGCTGACGTTGTAAAGCTCAGGCCCTGAGACCAGGAGGTTGCCTGATGAGCCTGGCGCTCGACCACCTCGTCGTCGCCGCGCGCACGTTGGGCGAGGGACTGGCGTGGTGCGAGGCCCGCTTCGGCCTGCGCCCTGAAGCCGGTGGTCAGCATGCGTTCATGGGCACGCACAACCGCATCTTCAGCATCGCGTCGGCGGCCTTCCCGCGCGCCTACCTCGAGATCATCGCGATCGACCCGGCGCTGCCGGCACCGCCGCGGCCGCGCTGGTTCGATCTGGACGACCCGGCCCTGCAACGCGCCCTGGCGCACGGACCACAACTGGTTCACTGGGTGGCGCGCCGCACTGGCATCGCCGCCGCGCACACCGCGCTGCGGGCCGGCGGCATCGACTGCGGCGATGTGCTCGACGCTGAGCGCGCCACGCCGAACGGGCTGCTGCGCTGGCGGATCAGCGTGCGTGCCGATGGCCGGCGACCGCTCGCGGGCGCGGCGCCGGCGCTGATCGAATGGGGCGCCACGCACCCGACCGATGCGCTCGCCGCCAGCGGTGTGGCGCTGCAAGCGATGCGCATCGGCGGCTGGCCAGCGGCGCTGGCAGCGCTGTTGCCAGCGGCCGTCGAGCGCGACGCCGCTCTTGTGGCGGCACCCATCACCATCGTGCTGGCCGGCCCGCGCGGCCCGGTCACGCTGACAGCGAGTTCACTGAAGGGCTGACCATGTTTGAACCCGGCCTGATCGATGACGCGCTGCGCATCGTGCGCACTGTCATGCCTGCGACTCCCCAGCAGCGCTGGCCCTTGCTCGACCAGCGCCTGGGCGCGCAGGTCTGGGTCAAGCACGAGAACCACACGGCCGTCGGCGCCTTCAAGCTGCGCGGCGGGCTGGTCTACCTCGACGCATTGCGGCGCCGCGAACCGGGCTGCAGCGGCGTGGTCAGCGCCACGCGCGGCAACCACGGCCAATCGATCGGTTTCGCCGCGCGACGCCACGGCCTGGCGGCGAGCATCGTCGTGCCGCGCGGCAACTCGGTCGAGAAGAACGCCGCGATGCGCGCTCTCGGCGTCGAACTGATCGAGCATGGCGACGACTTCCAGGCCGCCCGCGAACATGCCGCCCGCCTCGCCGCCGAGCGCGGCTTGCACCTGGTCCCGTCCTACCACGGCGATCTCGTGCGCGGCGTGGCGACGTACTGGCTCGAGTTCTTCGCCGCCCTGTCACCGCACGCCACACCCGACGCGGTGTTCGTGCCGATCGGACTGGGTTCGGGCATCTGCGCCTGCGTGGCGGCGCGCGCCCACACGGGGGTGCGCACGAAGATCATCGGCGTGGTGTCGGCGCACGCCACGGCCTACCTCGATTCGTTTCGATGCGGCCGCGCGGTCGAGGCGCCGGTCACCACGCTGCTCGCTGACGGCCTGGCCTGCCGCGTGCCGGACGCGCAGGCGCTGGCCGTGATGATGCGCGAGGTGGACGAGGTCATCGCCGTCACCGACCTCGAGCTTGCGCAGGCGATGCGCGCCCTGTTCGCCGACACCCACAACGTGGCCGAAGGCGCCGGTGCGGCGGCCCTGGCCGGTGCCCTGCAACAGCGTGCGCGCTGGGCCGGTCGCACGCTCGGCCTGGCGCTGACCGGCGGCAATGTCGACAGCGCCGTGTTCGCGCAGGTTCTCGGCGGCGGCGCCTGGGCCCCGGCCTGACCCGCCGGGCCGGTCAGTTGCGCCAGCGCCAGGCGCGGGCCATTGCCGCGCGCGCCGGGGCCAGCTCCGGGCTCTGTTCGCGCGACCACGCCCTGAAGCGGCGCGTGAACACGAAGGCGGTGGACAACAGCAGCGCCAGCAGCGTGGTGACCATCGCGATCGTGGCCACCGATGGCTTCGACTTGTGATCCGGCGGCAGTGCGATGTCGATCTGCTGCAGGGTCGCACCTTCCTTGGCCTCGTCGAGTTTGGCGGCCTCGAACTGGCGGATCATCGATTCGAGCAAGGCTTCCTGAAGCTTCAGCTCGCGGCGCGCCCGCACGTAGTCGATCGCGGCCTCCGGCAGCTTGCCCACCGGCATGTCGACTGCGCTGCCGGCATTGCCGCCTTGCGAAGACTCCATGCGTGCCAGCTCGCTGCGCAAGGCGCGCAGCTCGGAGCTCAAACGCATCACATCCGGGTTCTGCGCGGTGGCCGAGGTGCGCAGCACCTTCAACTGAACCTCGCGTTCGGCGATCAGTGCGCGCACCTGGGCCGCGCCGGCGATCAGCGCCTCGGCCTGCTTGTCGAGCACGATCACGCCGGACTTTTCCTGCACCTGGCGCAGGTCTTGTTCGGCCTTGATCAGGTGCTCTTTCGTGTCCTTCAACTGGCCCTCGAAAAAGATCCGGCGCAACTGCGCTTCCGAGACCGCCAGCCGGCCCAGCACCTTGGTGGTTTCGCCGGCGTGCGCGTTGGCCAGGTCGGCGGCGAATTTGGGCTCCTTGTCGTCGACCTCGACCGTGATCAGGCCGCTCTTCTTATCGGACGAGACCCGGATGTACATGGGCAGCGCCTTGCGCAAGGCTTCGTAGTTCGGCGCGCCGTAGCGCGTTTTCAGGTCGAAGCGTTCGGCCAGCGCACGTTGCACGCTGTCGCTCTTGAGCAGCGCCACGTAGAGCTCGTCGGGCGACTTCGCGGCCGCACCGCCAACCAGACCGCCGAGCGAGCCGAGCGCGGCCAGCGCCGCCGCCGAGCCGCTTTGCTGCTGCGAGCCCGGCGCGATCAGGGTCGCCCGGGCGGTGAAGGTCTTGGGCAGCAACAAGCCGACAGCAACGGACCCGACCGCGGCGACCAAGGTCACGACGACGATCAGGCGCTTGCCTTCGCCGATCCAGGTCAGGGTTTCGGTCAGGCCGATGGCGGGGCCGTCGTCGGCATCGTCGCCCAGGGCCGCCGAGGGTGGCTGCGCGTGTTCGTGGTTCATTCCGCGCGTCATTTGGTGATCTGGTTGATGGCGGCGATGCCAATACCGAAGCCGGAAAAGATCTGCGAAAAGTCCTTCAGGTTGCGCACGAAGGCGCGGCCCCAGGTCTCGAAGTCGAGCTGGTTCGGCACGATCAGCGCATCGCCCGGCTGCATCACCTGCGATTCGAGGCTGTTGCGGCCGAACAGACCGCGCTTGTCGCCAGCGTGGCTGACAGTGCCATCGGCGCGCAGGATGAACATATTGCTCGGGTCGGCGGCTTCGTCGGCGCCGGCCAGCCGCAGGTACTCGCCGGCCGTGCGCGCCGGCCGCCACAGGAACGCATTGCTGTTGACGACTGCGCCGGCCACGGTCACGAAGCCGGGCCGCGGCGGCACGATGATGCGGTCGCCGCCTTCAAGCGGCACGTCGGGCAACGCGCTGGCCAGGTTGGTCTCGGCCTCGAGCTCAAGTGCGATCCGCCCGTTTGGCTGCACGTTGCGCAGGCGCGTCAACTGGGCCTGGGTCGCGGCGTTGCTGACGGCCGCACTCGAGGCGGCGGCGGTCGCGTCGTCGCGCCGGTTGGCCGCGTCGCGCGCCGCCTGAACCGCCGACAGCGATTCGAGCCTCGAGATCGCGGCGGTGAGGTTTTCACGCTGGCGTCGGCGCGTGTCTTCGCGGCTGAATTCAAGGCCGTAGAGATAGGCTTGCGGCGTCAGGCTGCCAGCCCGTTCGATCAGGCTCTTGAGGGTGTCGCCGGGCTTCAACTGATACACCCCCGGCGACACCACCTCGCCCTCGATCGAGACCAGGCGGGTCTGGCGCGACACCGGCACCCGGATGTCTTTCTGGCTGTAGATCGTGACCACGTCGCCGGCCTGCAACTCGATGTTGCTGGCGGCGTCGCCCTGCAGCACGGCCTTGCCGAGGTTGAACGGAATCACCTCGGTGCTCAGGTCTTTCGGATTCAAGCGTTCAACCACCGCATAGTCCCAGTTCAGCTCGTCGAACAAGGCCGTGGGCGCGCGCTTGGCCTGATCGACCACGCTGCGATCCTCGCGCTGGCGCTGCCGCTCGGCGCGGGTGCGGGCGATGCGCGCGGGCTCGGCGGCAGTTGCACCCGGGACCGCGCTGGCCGGCGCGGCAGTAGCCGCCGCGTCGCGCGTGTCCTCATCGTCTTCGAGCACCTGCACCAGCAGGTTCTTGCGGCGGTAGAAGTCGGGCGAAATCAGCGCCTCCGGGTCGGGGATCAGATCGCGAATCCGCATGCCGGGCTTGAACGCATAGCGCAGCGGCTGCGCCACATGGCCCTTCAACGTGACGGCGTTGGCGAACTGCGGGGAGATCGCCAGCAGCGTCAGCACATCGCCGTCGCGCAGCAGCTTCTGCAAGCCGCCAGCGTCGAGCCGGAACTCTTCGACGAAGCGTGCCGCCTTCGGCTGCGCAACGTCGATGCGCTCGAGCTGGGCCCGGTTCGGATTCGCCAGCGACGGCGTGCCGCCGGCATAGCGCAGCACGTCGCGCAGCGGCTCCTGCGGCGTCTTCAGCTCGTAGATCGCGGGCAGGTCGAGGGCGCCGTTCAGGGCAACGCGCGCGCCGCCCGGCTGGAACACCACCACGTCGCCAGCGGCGAGCTGCACGTCTTTCGACTTGTCGCCCTGGACCAGGAATTCGTAGATGTCCAGCTCGGAGATGACGCGTCCGTCGCGACGCAACAGCACCTTGCGCATCGAGCCGCTGGGGGCCGGGCCGCCGGCCATCACGACGGCCGACAACAGCGTCGACTGGCTCGCCAGCGTGTACACGCCGGGGCGCTGGGCCGGGCCGACAACGAACACCTTCAGGCCGCGCAACTGACCGAGTGAGACGCTCAGATCGAAGTTGTTGAACAGCCGCCCCATCTGGCTGCGCAGGTTCTTTTCGAGCTCGGAGGCCTTCACGCCGGCGACATTGAAGCTGCCGACCTTGGGCAGGTTCAACAGACCATTGCGGTCGACGGTGGCGCGGTAGTCGACATCGATCGAACCCCAGGCGCGCAGCACGATCTCGTCGCCGGGGCCGACCGTGTAGTCAGCCGAGACGGGCACGTTGTCGACGGGCGCGAAGCTGTCGGCGGCGTCGGCGAAAAAACCGGCACCGAACAAGGGCAGCAGGCGGCCGGTCGCGGCCTCGACGAATTTTTGAAACTCGCTCGGCTTCGGCGGCGGCGCATCGGCGCGCCGCAGGTTCGGCTCGGCCGGGTTCGACGAGCGCTGCGCCGCGCCGTTTTGCAGCGGGCGCAGGCTGGTCGCGTTCGCCGGCAAACCGCCTTGGCCCTGCACTTGCCCCGCTGCGCCGGGTTGCCCGCCTTGCGGTACACCGCCGCGCGGGCTCAGGGCCTGCGGGTAGGCGGGGGTGGTGAAGGTGTTGGGTAGTGGCAGCGGTTCGTCGGCGGCTTGTGCGCGCCCGGCGCCGAGCGTCAAACCCAGCGCCAGCAGCAGCGCGCCGGGCAGGTAGCGGCTGCGATCGGAAACAAATGTCATGGGGGTGTCGGCCACGGATTCGGTGTCGGGCGCGGGCCGGCGAGCAGCCCGACCAATCGTCGCGAATGCGCTGGCAAGCCAGCCACTGCGACGGCGTTGACGTACCCACAGGCGGGGTCGGTGCCGCATTTTAGCGGAACCGACACCCGCGCTGAACCCGCTCGCCAGGGCCGGGTCCGGTTGGCCCCGGCCGGCCCCGGCCACCGGACCCAAGGGCCGGCGACCTACTCCTTGCGGTAGTTGTCGTGGCAGGCCTTGCACGCCTTGCCGGTGTCGCCGACGGCGGCCTTGATGGTGTCGATGTTGCCGCCCTTGGCCGCGACGTTCAGCTTCACCATCTCGTCCTGCATCTTGCTGGCAGCGGCGCGGAACTTGTCCATCTCGGTCCAGATCTTCGGCTCGGCCTTGGTGTCGCCCTTGTCGCTGCCTTCGACGAAGCCGGCGTACGGCAGCTTGGACACCATGGTCGCGATCTCGGCGTTGTCGGCGGCGGCCTTGGCATCGAACGGTATTTTGCCGTTCGCCATGCCCGCGACGATGCCGAAATGGCGCGCCATCACGGTGAAGGCGGCCTTGCGGTACTTGATGGCGTCTTCCGGCTTGGCGAACTGTGCTGCGGCGGGCAGCGCGATGGCACAGGCCAGCAGGCCGGCGGCGGTCATCGAAAGCGTGGTGAAACGGCGTGTCATTCAATCTCTCCTTTGAATCTGACGGGGTTCGAGTAGGTTTGGGTGACGAGCATGAACGCAGCGCAGACGCACACACGCCGCGCGGCAGCGAGTTTACGCAGCACCTCAGCGGCGAATTCCCGGCCTCGGGAAATCCCGGTGCCGCGTCGCGGTGCGGCCGGTTGCGGTTATCTTTCGGGCTGGCAGGCCGGCAGCACATTCAAGCCCCGGATCAACATGCGGAGAATGCCTTTGACGAGCGGCGGTGGTGGCGGTGGTGGTGTTGATGACAATGAAGACGCCGATGGAGCCGCTGCGGTGCGCGTCTGGGACCTGCCGACGCGCCTCTTCCACTGGGCGCTGGCGCTGCTGGTGGTCGGCTCCATCGTCAGCGCGCACATCGGCGGCAATGCGATGGCCTGGCACCTGCGCAGCGGCTACGCCGTGTTCACGCTGCTCGCGTTCCGGATTCTGTGGGGCCTGGTGGGCGGGCACTGGTCGCGGTTCGCCAGCTTCGTCTACGCGCCGGCCACGACCTTGCGCTACCTGCGCGGCGCAAGCCGCAGCGATGAGCACCACGATGTCGGCCACAACCCCCTGGGCGCGTTCTCAGTGTTCGGCCTGCTGGCGATGCTGGCGGCGCAGGTCGCGACCGGACTGTTTGCCGACGACGAGATCGCCACCACCGGGCCGCTGATCAAGCTTGTGTCGGACGCGACCAGCAGCTTGGCCTCAGGCTGGCACAAGAACGTCGGCCAGTGGTTGATCGTTGCGCTGGTGCTGCTGCACATCGCGGCGATCCTGTTCTACCTGCTGAAGAGGCGGCACAACCTGGTGCGCCCGATGCTCACCGGCGACAAGCTGCTGCCGGCCCATGTGCCGGCCGCCATCGACACCCCGCGCTCGCGCCTGTTCGCGCTGGCGCTGCTCGGCGTCTGCGCGGCCGGTGTCGCGTGGGTGATCGGCCTCGGCGCTTGATGGCGTCCACCCCAATGCCCAACACGCCCGACGAACCGCCCGACGAACCGCCCGACGAGCCGCCCGAAATCAGCCTCGTCTGCGCGGCCGCAGCGCCGTTTCTGGAGCCGGCGCGCGAGCTTCTGCGCGAGTACGCGGCGAGCCTGAACGTGGACCTGTGCTTCCAGGATTTCGACGCCGAATTGGCCGGGCTGCCGGGCGATTACGCAGCGCCCTCGGGCCAGCTCCTGCTCGCCTTTGTCGACGGCGCGCTGGCCGGCTGCGGCGCGCTGCGCGCACTCGCCGACGTCGACTACGCGAATGCCTGCGAAATGAAGCGCCTTTATGTTCGCCCGGCCTTCCGGCGCTTCGGCCTGGGCCGCCTGCTGGCCCAGGCGCTGCTCGACGAGGCGCGCCGCGCCGGCTTCTCGGTGATGCTGCTCGACACGCTTGACGAGATGGAGTCGGCCCGCGGCCTGTACGCTGCGCTCGGCTTCGAGGAAATTCCGCCGTACTACTTCAACCCGATCAAGGGCGCCCACTACCTGAAGGCCGAGCTGGGTTGACAGCGTACGATGGAATGCAAGCCGTGGTGCACGTCAGCTCCGATGTGTGCTGCGAACGATTCAACCCGCCGGGAGGGCCATGACTGGATCATCGACGCCAATGTTCGAACTTCATGCCGGGGCCCTGCGCCTGGCGCTGCGCCCCGATCTGGGCGGCTGCATCGCCGGCCTGTGGCACGGTGACACGCCGGTGCTGCGCTCGGTCGAGCCGGCGGCGCTGACGGCATCGCGACCCTCGGCCTGCTACCCGCTGCTGCCGTATTCCAACCGCCTCGGGTACCGCAAGTTCCGCTGGAAAGGGCACGACTACACGACCGCCGCGAACTTCGGCGACAGCCCGCACTCGGTCCACGGCGTCGGCTGGTTGCGGCCCTGGGAGATCGTCTCCAGCAGCGTGCTCGAAGTGGTGCTGCGGTATCGGCACGAAGGCGACGCCGACTGGCCGTTCGCCTTCGAGGCGACCCAGTACTTCACGCTCACGCCGCAATCGATGAGTGTGCAGGTGGTGTTCACCAACACAGCCGAGGTGTCCCATCCGGTGGGCCTGGGCTGGCACCCGTATTTCCCGAAACGCGCGCGCAGCCGGCTGCACATCGAGCTGTCGGATCGCTGGGATTCGGACGCCACCCAGTTGCCCACCCGCAAGGTCGCGCAGCCCGGCATCGACAGCGATGTGTCGCACCTTTCGTTCGACAACTGCTTCGAGGGCTGGACCGGGCCGGCGCGCATCCGCGACGAGAAGTTCTCGCTCCAGCTCAGTTCCTCGCTCGATCACCTCGTCGTGTTCACGCCGCAGGACAAGGACTACTTCTGCGTCGAGCCGGTGAGCCATGTGTCGAACGCGATCCACATGGCCGACCCGGCTGCACACGGGCTGCGCACGCTCGCCGGTGGCGAGAGCTTCGAGGCCTGGATGAAGCTCGACATCGCGGTGCTGTGATGGCGCTCGAATCTGCCACTGACCTCGATCCCGCGCCCGAGCCCGCACCCGACCCCGGCGTGCGCGTGGCCGTGGCAGCGGCCGCGTTGCTCGGCGAATCGCCGGTTTGGCACCCGACCGAACAGGTGCTGTACTACTGCGACATTCCCGGCCACACGCTGCACCGTTTCGACCCGCGCGACGGCCGTCTCGACCACTGGCGCTTCGACACCGATGTGGCCAGCCTCGCGCCGATGCAGGGTGGTGCGCTGCTGTTGGCGATGCGCGACGGTGTGTGGCGTTTCGAGCCGCGCAGCGGCGAACGCCGCCGCATCGCCGAGCCGCCCTACGACACGTCGACCGAGCGCTTCAACGACGGCAAGTGCGACCCGCAGGGCCGCTTCTGGGTCGGCACGATTTACGAGCCGCGCCAACCCGCGCTGGCGTCGCTGCACTGCCTGGTGCGCGACCGGCTGCTGCGCAAGGCCGACGGCATCACCGTGTCTAACGGCCTGGCCTGGAGCCCGAACGGCCGCACGATGTACTGGAGCGACACGCACGCCCACACCATCTATGCCTTCGACTTCGAACCCGCCAGCGGCGAGATCCGCAACCGGCGCGTGTTCGCGAGCTTCGCGGCGCGCCAGCCGGGCCAGCCGCTGGCCAGCTACGGCGGCCGGCCGGATGGCGCGGCGGTGGATGTGGAAGGCTGTTACTGGGTTGCGATGTACGAAGGCCAGCGGCTGTTGCGCTTGTCGCCCGAGGGCGAAGTCGTGCGCGAGGTGCGGCTGCCGGTGCGCTGCGCCACGATGCCGTGTTTCGGCGGCGCCGACCTGACCACGCTGTACATCACCACGGCCCGCATCAACCGGCCCGCCGCCGAACTGGTCGATCAGCCGCACGCCGGCTGCGTGCTCGCGCTTTACGTTGATGTGGCCGGCCTGCCCGCGAACTTCGCAGCTTGAAAAGGCGTGCAAGGCGGCAGCAAGGTTGGCGCACCAGAATTCGCGCCGACGCAACGCAGCTCGCATTCGCGCTGGCACCCGCCGAATTGGGGACTGCGGGTTTCCCCATATAATCGTCAGGCTTTGCAGCATGCGTTCTCAGCCCGCCACGATTCAGACGTTTGACCTCGGCGGTATGACGAACAAGGTAATTTCAAGACCCGGCGCAGACTGGGAAGATGCAGCAGATGAAGCGTCGTTCAAGCCCTGGTCTCGGGAACAGGCGAGTGCCTGGCGCAGCGTCAATCCGTCGCTGTCCCCATGGCGGGTCGTCGCGGTGCAAGCCGCAGCAGGGCTCGTGTGCAGTGCGCTGGTCTGGGCCTTCACGCAGCGCGGATCAGCGGCCGGGTCGGCGCTGTACGGTGCGGCAGCGGTGGTCGTTCCGAGTGCCTTGCTGGCGCGCGGCATGACACGCGACCTCAGCAACGTTCCAGGTGCGCTCGGCCATGCCGTGTTTCGCTTCATGTTCTGGGAAATGATCAAGATCGGTGCTGCCATCGCGATGTTGCTGGCAGCGCCCAAGGTGGTTCAGGGTCTGAGTTGGCTGACGCTGCTGCTGACGATGATGGTGTGCGTGAAGATGAACTGGCTGGCACTGCTTTGGCAGCGCCGGCCCCGGGTGACTGAAACAAGAGTCTGAACACTATGGCTGCCGAAGCTAGCGCTGCTGAACACGCACCGACCGCCGGTGAATACATCGTTCACCACCTGACCCACCTCTCGACCGGCAAGCCCAAGGGCCTGGTCGATTTTTCGGTCATCAACTTCGACTCCGTCATCTTCTCCTCGCTGATCGGCGCGCTCGGCTGCTTCCTGTTGTGGAAAGCAGCGCGCAAGGCCACTTCGGGTGTGCCGGGTCGCTTTCAGGCCGCGGTTGAAATTCTGTTCGAGATGGTCGAGAGCCAGGCCAAGGGCATCGTCCACAACGCCCACAGCCGCAAGCTGGTCGCGCCGCTGGCGCTGACGGTGTTCGTCTGGATCTTCTTGCTCAACGCGATGGACCTGCTGCCGGTCGATCTGCTGCCGCTGGTCTGGGAGTGGGTCTACGGCCTGGCCGGCCACGACCCCAGCCACGCTTATCTGCGCGTCGTGCCCACGGCCGACCTGTCGATCACGATGGGGCTTTCGGTCGGCGTGCTGATCACCTGCCTGGTCTACAACGTCAAGATCAAGGGCCTGGGTGGCTGGATCCACGAACTTTTCGCGGCACCCTTCGGCGACCACTGGGCGCTGTACCCGTTCAACTTCGCGATGCAGATCGTCGAGTTCGTTGCCAAGACCGTGTCGCATGGCATGCGACTGTTCGGCAACATGTATGCGGGTGAGTTGATCTTCCTGCTGATCGCGTTGCTGGGCGGCGCATTCACCTTGTCGCTCACCGGCTTCGCACTCGCCGGCCTGCACATCGTGGCCGGCACCGTGTGGGCGATCTTCCACATCCTGATCATCACGTTGCAGGCATTCGTGTTCATGATGCTGACCCTGGTCTACGTCGGCCAGGCTCACGACTCGCACTGATCTCGCACGCATCGCTGTTTCGCATTTCCCTTCCTTCCATTCCTGAATTCACCACTGGAGTCAACATGAATCTCATCGGTCTCGTCGCAATCGCCGCAGGTCTCATCATCGGTCTGGGCGCCATGGGTGCTTGCATTGGCATCGGCGTCATGGGCAGCAAATACCTCGAATCGGCCGCGCGCCAGCCCGAGCTGATGAACGAGCTGCAGACCAAGATGTTCCTGCTGGTCGGCCTGATCGACGCGTCGTTCATCATCGGCACTGGCATTGCGCTGTGGTTCACGACGGCGAACCCGTTCCTGAGCCAGATCGCCAACCTGCCCAAGTAATCAACCGGCTTTCGTCCTCTGCCGAAGGCATCCATGAGCATCACCGCGACATTCATCATTCAGATGATCGTGTTCCTGATCCTGGTCGGGTTCACGATGAAATTCATCTGGCCGCCGATCACGGCCGCGCTCGACGCGCGCGCCAAGAAGATCGCCGAAGGGCTGTCGGCCGCCGACAAGGCCAAGGCCGAGCTGAGCACCGCCAACAAGCGCGTCGAAGAGCAGCTGTCCGCCGCCCGCACCGACGCCGGCCAGCGCCTGGCCGATGCCGAGCGGCTGGCGCAGTCGATGGTCGAAGAGGCCAAGACGCGGGCCACCGAAGAGGGCGCGAAGATCATCGCCGCTGCGAAGGTCGAAGCCGACCAGGAAGCCACGAAGGCGCGCGAGGTCCTGCGCGAACAAGTCGCCACACTGGCCGTCAAGGGCGCCGAAAAGATCCTGCAACGCGAGGTCAATGCCGGCGTTCATGCCGAGTTGCTGATGCGCCTGAAGGCCGAGCTGTGAGCGCGGCGGTTCGCGCCCCCGGTCGCGCGGGAGCCTGACGCCATGGCCGAACTCGCAACCATCGCGCGGCCCTACGCCGAGGCGCTGTTCAAGGCCGAAGGTGTCGGCGATCAGGCCCAGTTCGCCGCGCAGGTGCAGTCGCTGGCCGACGTCGCCGGGAATGCCCAACTGCGGCAGTTCGCTGACGACCCGAAGATCAGCGCCGCGCAGGTCTTCGACCTCGTCACCTCGGTGGTGAAGACGCCGGTGTCCGACGCTGCGAAAAACCTGCTGCGCACGGTGATCGCCAACGGCCGGCTGGCTGCGCTGCCGGAAGTCGCAGCGCAGTTCCATGCCCTCGTGAACGCACGTTCGGGGGTGTCGGATGCGGTCATCCACAGCGCCTATCCGATCGACGCGGCGCAATTGACCGATGTGGTCGGCGCACTCGAAAAGCGCTTCGGCCGCAAGCTCAATGCCAGCGTCGTGCTCGCGCCCGAATTGATCGGCGGGATTCGCGTCGTGGTCGGCGATGAAGTGCTCGACACCTCGGTGAAAGCGCGCCTCGAACAAATGCGGGTGGCGCTCACGGCCTGAGGCCGAAGCGTTCGCCCCGGTAAATCCTCAAGTCGTCCAACCTGCTCCAGGCACCCGCCCGCAGACCGGAGAAATCAAATGCAACTGAACCCCGCCGAAATTTCCGAACTGATCAAGAGCCGCATCGAAGGCCTCGGGGCCGCGAGCGACATCCGCAATCAGGGCACCGTGGTGTCGGTGACCGACGGCATCTGCCGCATTCACGGCCTGTCCGAGGCGATGCA
>JANXZA010000134.1 GCA_025355745.1 Rhizobacter sp.
AGCATTTCATCGGAGGCCGGTCAGGGTACCGGGCCGGCGGGCATTCCGCTCGCCGACCAAGTGCCCAAGGTCGGGCGCAACGACCCGTGCCCGTGCGGCAGCGGCAAGAAATACAAGCAGTGCCACGGGCGATTGGTGTGACGCTCTGACGGCCCCCGGGCGACCTGTGGCCGGGCCCCCATCAACGTCCGCGCCGGCTCGAATCACAGGTCGATTGCGCGTTATGCTTTGCGCCGATGAGCGTTGACCCCTCCACCGATGTTGCCGTAAGGCGCGAGCTGCTGCAGCTGTCGCTGCGCAACTTGTCGAGCAGCGTTCCCTTGCAGCTGGTGGCGGTGGTGGTGCTGGCAGGCATCGGGTTTTTCGCCGGCCGCTACGCCGCCGTGGCGGCTACGGTTCTGCTCGGCCTCGCGGTGGGCATCTGGCGGGTGCTGATCGCGCGGCGCTACAGCGATGTCGTCGACCTGACCGAAGACGATTTGCTGCGGGTCACGCGCGAGCTCGAGGCCAATGCCGCGCTGGCCGGGTTGATGTGGCTGGTCAGCTCGCTGGGCATCTACATCCACCTCGAGGGGCCGGCCGCCACTGCCTATGTCGTCTTCGCGTGTGGCTCGATTTCGATCGCCGCGTTCTTCATGTCGCTGGTCGGGCGCTCGTTCATCTGGCTCGTGGTGCCGGTGCTCGGCGGGGTTTTCATCGCCACGCTCGTGAGCGACACCGCGCGCTCGATCCCGCTGGCGATTCTGGTCGCGCTCTACGGCCTGACCATGTTGCGCGCCGCTCGCGAATTCACCAGCATGGCCGTGCGCGCGGTTCGCCACGGCATGGAGGCCGATGCCGCGAATGCCTTGCTGCAGCACGCCAAGGAAGCCGCCGAAACCGCGAACCAGGCGAAGTCGCAATTCCTGGCCACGATGAGCCACGAGATCCGCACGCCGATGAACGGCGTGCTGGGCGCGCTCGAGCTGCTGCGCCGCTCCCAGCTCGATGTCGACCAGCGCCGGCTGGTGCGCACGGCCTCGTCGTCAGGCACGTCGTTGATGGCGATCCTGAACGACGTGCTCGACCATTCGAAGATCGAAGCCGGCAAGCTCAGCCTGCAGTGCACCAGTGTCTCATTGCACGCGATGGCGCTGTCGGTGATCGCGCTGTTCCGTGGCAACGCCGAGAGCAAGAACCTGCAACTCACGCTCGAGATTGAACCCGATGTCGAAGACTGGGTGATTGGTGACGCACAGCGCCTGAAGCAGGTGCTGCTGAACCTGGTGGGCAATGCGATCAAGTTCACCGAGAAGGGCAGTGTGTCGCTGCGGCTGCGCAGCAAGCGCGCCGATCCGGGCCGGGTGGGTGTGGTGTTCGATGTGCTCGACACCGGCATCGGCATGGAACCGGCGGCCGCCGACAGCCTGTTCCAGCCGTTCCACCAGATCGAGGGCCACCGCACCCGGCGCCGTGGCGGCACCGGGCTCGGCTTGGCGATCAGCCAGCGCATTGTCGAGGCCATGGGTGGGCGCATCGAAGTCAAGACCTTGCCCGGCAAGGGCTCGCGGTTCCGTTTTCTGCTGGTGCTCGAACCCGACAAGACGCCGCATGTGGGGCCGCCCGACTCGGCGATGGGCGGCCTGGACGACGATGTGCCGCTGGTGGGCACGGTGCTGGTGGTCGAGGATAACGACGTGAACCGCATGATCGCGCGCGAGGTGCTGCACTCGCTCGGCCTGGGCGTGGTCGAGGCCGGCGACGGCATGCAGGCGCTCGAACTGCTCGCTCAGCACCCGGTCGATCTGGTGCTGATGGACTGCCAGATGCCGGTGATGGACGGCTACGCTGCGACCCAGGAGATCCGCCAGCGTGAAGCCCGCCTCGGCCTGGCGCGGCTGCCGGTGCTGGCGCTCACGGCGAACGCCTTCGAGGAAGATGCGCAGCTCTCGCGTAAGGCCGGCATGGACGGCCACCTGGCCAAGCCCTACACGCGCGACCAGTTGCGCACGCTGCTGAAGAACTGGCTCTGAGCGCGCGCTGTGCGCCGAACGCCGTGCCCCTTACAGCGAGGCCCATTCGGTGATGCCGGTGCGCTCTTCGCCCCAGGCCTTGTCGAGTTCGATGCGCTTGATCTCGGCCACCGCGCCATCTTGCGCACCACCGGCCTTGCGCACCTGGGCGCGTGCCAGCCGCTCCATCAGACGCAGGTCGCGGTCGGTCAGCTGCATCGCCGTTTCGGTCCACTTGTCGACGATCAGCATCAGCGCTTCATAGGTGATCGGCGACGACATGCGGCGCCCTTCGAGTGCTGCCAGCGTGCCGCGCAGGCGCGGGTTCACCGACTGCACCACGGCCTCGATGGCAGCCTCGCCTTCACCGTCCTCGACCACCAGGTCGACCAGGTTGCGGCGAAACAGCTGATCGGCGGTGTACAGCCGCCCGGACAGGATCATCTCGTTGGCGACCGCGAAGCCGGCCTTGCGGATCACGAAGTTCCAGGCCCCCATGCCCGGGAACAGATTGAACAGCACCTCCGGAAAGCCGGCCTGCGCGCTGCGCTCGAAGATGACCTTGTGGAACGGCATCACCGATTCCAGGCCGCCGCCGAGCGTGTCGCCCTGAACCAGCACCGTGGTGTGAACGCCGCGCGCCGAAGCGTTTTCGAGCCACCAGATCAGGTCGACGCAACGCCGGCCGTAGAGCTTCAGCGAGTCGATGTCGCGGGCCCGGATCAGCAGCACGAACAGCGACAGGTCGCCGCCGAAATTGAACACGCCGGTCACGTCGGACGTGAGCACCAGGTGGCGCACCAGGCCGGGGTTCTCGGCGAGGTCGTCGAGTACGCGCTGCATTTCGGTCAGGCCCGCCAGGCTGTAGCACTGGATTGGCTTGACGAAGGTGCGCACCCGCAGCGCCGCCAGCTCGCCGCTCCATTCGAGCCGCAGGTACTTGTAGGGGCGGGTCATCAGCGCCGTCAGGCGCGCCATCGACTCCGGGCTCATACCGCGCAGAAGATCCGCGTGATGTGGTGGAAGTTGACCAGCACCGACTCGGTGACCGCGTCGCGTGCCGCGTCGTCGGTGAGCGTATTTAGTACCTCGCGCAGATCGATCATGTGCTCGGCGTCCATCGTCGCGTGCGAGCCGATGAACGAGATGCCGCGTTCGCCGTCGAGCAGCAGCGAGTCGCGGATGGCGGACGCGAACGTGCCGCCATACACCGAGGCGATCACCTCCAGCGTGTACATCATGCCGAGCACCGAACAAGGGTTGCGGCGGTCGGCGGCCCAGTAGTTGAACCCGCTCAAAGCCAGCGTATGGGGCATGGGCTGATGCGCGCGCGTGGCCGCC
>JANXZA010000168.1 GCA_025355745.1 Rhizobacter sp.
TTCGGTGTTGATATCGGTGTCGCCCCGGTACAACATCGCCCGGGCCTGCGCGATCGCCTTCTGTTCGAGGTGGCCGCCGCCGATGGTGCCGACGGCCTCGGTGGCGCTGACCAGCATGCGCGTGCCGGCTTCGCGGGGTGCAGAGCCTTTGGCTTTGCTGATCTCGACGACGATGGCGCGGCGGGTTTCGGTGAGCCAGCGTTGTGCGGCTTCGCGGGTGTGGCGGTTCATCTCGTGACTTGATCCAGCGTTGCGCGGGTTACTTCTTGCCCCGCTGGGGGAAGGTGGGGATGGGGGTCTTCGTGGTGCGCGGCCCCCACCCCAGCCGTCCCCCAGCGGGGGAGGAAGTCAAGAGGGTTTGCGTCGTCGTTCATCCCACTTACCCCACCTGCACCGCCGTCACCGCCCGCAAGATCGCCTCGCTGGTCGCCGGCGCCGACAACGGCGGATCAACCTGGTGCCCACCCACCGCCGACACCGCATCGCGGATCGCGAAGAACACCGAGAACGGCAGCAGCAGCGGCGGCTCGCCGACCGCCTTGCTGCGGTGGATGCTGTCCTCTGCGTTAGGCCCGTCGAACAGCTTCACATTGAAGACCGGCGGGCAGTCGTTCGCGGTCGGGATCTTGTAGGTGCTCGGCGCATGCGTCGTCAGCTTGCCCGCGTTCTTCGAGCCGTCGGCGGGGTGCCAAACCAGCTCTTCCATCGTCAGCCAGCCCATGCCCTGAATGAACGCGCCTTCGATCTGGCCGATGTCGATCGCAGGGTTCAGCGAGCGCCCGGCGTCGTGCAGGATGTCGGCGCGCAGCAGCTTCCATTCGCCGGTGAGGGAATCGACCACGACCTCGCTGACGGCTGCGCCGTAGGCGAAGTAGTAGAACGGCCGGCCGAACATCTTCTCCTTGTCCCAGCTCAGGCCGGGCGTGGCGTAGAAGCCGTCGGACCAAAGCTGGACCCGGTCGAGATAGGCCTGCGCCACCACCGCGCTGAAGGGCAGCGAGCGACCGTTGACCTCGACCTTGTCGTTGGCGAAGCGCACGTCCTGCGGCTCGCCGCCATGGTGCGCGGCGATGCACGTGGCGAGCCGCTCGCGGATCTGCCGCGCCGCGTCTTGCGCGGCCTTGCCGTTCAGGTCGGCGCCGGTCGAGGCGGCGGTGGCCGAGGTGTTCGCGACCTTCTGCGTGTCGGTGGCGGTGACGCGCACGCTGTCGAAGCCCACACCGAGTTCATGCGCCACCACCTGCGCGACCTTGGTGTTCAGGCCCTGGCCCATCTCGGTGCCGCCGTGGTTGACGAGGATCGAGCCGTCGTTGTAAACATGGACCAGCGCGCCGGCCTGGTTGAAGTGTTTGACGTTGAATGAGATGCCGAACTTCAGCGGCGCCAGCGCGATACCGCGCTTGAGCACTGGGCTGCTCGCGTTGAACGCGCCGATCGCGTCGCGGCGGGCGCGGTAGTCGCTGCTGGCTTCCAGCTCGGCGCACAACTCATGGAGGATGTTGTCGGCGACTTGCTGGCCATACGGCGTGATGTCACGCTCACCCACACCGTAGAAGTTCACGCGCCGCACGTCGAGCGGGTCGCGGCCGAGCGTGCGCGCGATCGTGTCCAGAATGTTCTCGATCGCGATCGCCCCCTGCGGCCCGCCGAAGCCGCGGAACGCGGTGTTGCTCTGCGTGTTGGTCTTGCCCGAGTAGCCATGCATGGCGACGTCGGGCAGCCAGTAGGCGTTGTCGAAGTGGCACAGCGCGCGCGTCATCACGGGGCCCGACAAATCGGCCGAGTGGCCGGCGCGCGAGACCATCGTGATTTCGACGCCAAGCACCCGGCCGGCGTCGTCATGGCCGACCTCGTACTCGTACCAGAAGCAGTGGCGCCGGCCGGTGATCAGGAAGTCGTCGTCGCGGTCGAGCCGCAGCTTGACGGGCCGCTTCAACTGCGCCGCCGCCACCGCCGCGACGCAGGCGAACAGGGCCGACTGCGATTCCTTGCCGCCGAAGCCGCCGCCCATGCGCCGGCACTCGACATGCACGTCGTGAGCGCGCAACTTCAGCGCGTGCGCGACGAGGTGCTGCATCTCGCTCGGGTGCTGGGTCGAGCAGTGCACATGCATGCCGCCGCCTTCGGTCGGACAGGCGTAACTGATCTGGCCTTCGAGGTAGAACTGCTCCTGGCCTCCAACCTCGAACGTGCTTTTGAGGCGATGTGGCGCCTTCGCGATCGCGGCCTTTGCGCCGCCCGCATTCGTCTCGCGGATCAAGTGCATCGGCGGCAGCACGTACTGGCCCAGCGCGTGAGCCTGCTGGGGCGTGATCACCGCAGGCACGGCCTGGATCGTCAGCACGTCCTTGGCCTTCGCGGCCGCGCGCCGCGCGGCGTCGCGGGTCTCGGCGATCACCGCGAACACCGGCTGGCCGATGTAGCGGATCTCGCCGTCGCTCAGGATCGGGTCGTCGTGAACGATCGAGCCGCAGTCGTTCGGCCCGGGGATGTCGCTGGCCGAGATCACGGCGACCACGCCGGGCATCGCGCGGATCTTGTCGAGTGTGATCCCTGTGAGCTTGCCGTTCGCCACCGGTGAGAGCCCGAGCGCGCAGTGCAGCGTGCCGGCGAGTTCGGGGATGTCATCGATGTAGGTCGCTTCGCCGGCCACGTGCAGGTGCGCCGATTCGTGCGGCCGGCTGATGCCCACGCGTGCGCCGGCGCTCTCCAGCGTTGCTTCGCCGCTCTGGTCGATGCGCGCGGCGGCGTTTTTTAGGTAGTCGGCAAAGGCTTCGTTCGGTTGCAGCAGCAGGGGGTCTACAGGTTTGTTCATGGTCTTGCTCCTCAGGCTGCGCTGGCGGTGAGTGCGCGCGTGTCGTGCGGCATCATGCTGAACACGCTGGTCGCGCTGCTGGCGAGCGGGTTCTCCGCGCGCGTCTCGAGCCAAAAACGTTGCAGCAGGTTCTGCGCGACCTGCAGGCGGTAGTCTGCGCTGGCGCGCATGTCGGACAGCGGCTTGAAGTCTTCAGTGAGCGCGGCCTTTGCTGCGTTCGCACTGGCCTGCGTCCATGCCTGGCCGACGAGTGCGGCCTCGGCCTTCGCGGCGCGCTTGACGATGCCGGCCATGCCGCCATAGGTAAGGCGCACCGACATGACGGTGTGGCCATCGAGCTCGATCGCCAGCCCCGCGCACAGTGCCGAGATGTCGCAGTCAAAGCGCTTGCTGATCTTGTAGGCGCGAACCTGGCGCCGCATCGCCGCGAGCGGCACCGCGATGCCTTGGACGAATTCGCCGGCCTCGAGCTGATTCTTCATGTAGTCGACATAGAAATCCCTCAGCAGCAGGCGCCGCACGCGCGCGCCCTTGCGCAGCTCGATCTGCGCGTCCAGCGCGATCAGCACCGGTGGCGAATCGCCGATCGGCGAGCCGTTGGCGACATTGCCGCCCATCGTGCCGGCGTTGCGGATTGGCGGCGAGGCGAAGCGCAGCCACACGTCGGTGAGTTCGGGCACGCGCCGCGCGAGGGAGGCCCACGCGCTTTCGAGCGAGGCACCGGCACCGATGTACAGCTCGTCGCTCTTTTCGACAATCTGCTTCATCTCGCCCACGGCGCCGACGAAGATGATGTCGCCCAGCGGTCGGAACAGCTTGTTGACCCACAGGCCGATGTCGGTCGAGCCTGCGAGCAGCTGCGCTTTCGGGTTCTGCTCGCGCAGCGTCGCGAGTTCGTCCAGCGTGGTCGGGGCGCAGAAGCGGTCGCCGCCCGCTGCGGCGGTGTAGCTGAATGCGCTCGCGCGCGCGATGCTTTTCAACGCGGCGAGCACCGGCGTCGTGGCAAGCGTGGTGGCCGGCAGATCGAACATGCGCTGGCCGGCGTCGAGGATGGGGCGGTAACCGGTACAGCGGCACAGGTTGCCCGAGAGTTCGTCGGCGAGCTGCTGGCGCGTCGGTCGGGTCGCGCAGGCCTGGTGGCGCTCGTAGGCCGACCACAACGACATCACGAAGCCCGGCGTGCAAAAGCCGCACTGCGAGCCGTGGCATTCGATCATTGCATCCTGGACCGGATGCAGCTTGTCGGCATTCATCGCTTTCAGGTCCTCGACCGTGAACAGCGCCTTGCCATCGAGCGTGGGCAGGAACTGGATGCACGCGTTCACCGTTTGCAATGACAAGCCGCGCACCGCGGCCGGGTCTCCCGGCTTGGCCGCTTCGCCGATCACGACGGTGCAGGCGCCGCAATCGCCCTCGTTGCAGCCTTCCTTGGTGCCGGTGCAGCGCGCGTTTTCGCGCAGCCAGTCGAGCACGGTGCGGGTCGCGGCCGCGTCGGCCACTTCGACAACGGCGCCGCGGTGCAAGAAGCGAATCGGTTGGCTTGTCATGGGCGAGGGCGGTTGCTGCGGGATTATCCGAAAGTTAGTCGCTTTGGGCGCCAGAGGTATACAGTTTTGAACATATCGCATATCCACTTTCACTTATGACAGACCGCGCTGATTTCGACAAGATCGAGCTCTACCTCATCCGAGTGCTGAAGACCTTGATCACAGAACGCAGCGTGTCCCGGGCAGCCATGCGATTGCAGAGCACGCAGCCGGCCGTGAGTGCCCAGCTGAAGAAGCTGCGGGCGCTGACGGGCGACCCGTTGCTGGTGCGCGCCGGCAACAACATGGCGCTGACCGAGACCGCGCTGCGCCTGCTCGACCCGGCCACGCGGCTCCTGCAGGACGCGGACCGGTTGTTCAGCCCGCGCTCCC
>JANXZA010000175.1 GCA_025355745.1 Rhizobacter sp.
GGCCGACGAGTCGCGCTATTACACCGTGGTGCGTGGCGACACGCTGTCGGCGATTGCCAAGTCGCAGTACGGCAATGCCAACGACTACCCGAAGATCTTCGAGGCCAACAAGCCGATGCTGAGCAACCCAGACAAGATCTACCCGGGCCAGTTGTTGCGCATTCCGGCCTGACCGGGCCGGCGTGCGAAAGTCAACCCACGCACCGCAGAGGCGCGGAGAACGCAGAGGTTCGCAGAGAAGACAATTCGTTTGAATTTACTCTGCGCAACTCTGCGCAACTCTGCGCAACTCTGCGTTCTCCGCGCCTCTGCGGTGAGTGAGTTGTCTCTCGCATTCACGGCGGGTTGATCAGTTGCCCCCACGCTCACACTTCATCGAGAACCATCCATGCAGATTTCCGCCAACGGCATCAACCTCGAAGTCGAGGATCACGGCTCACCCACCGGCGAGCCGCTGCTGCTCATCATGGGCCTGGGCATGCAGCTCGTTGCGTGGCAGCCCGGCTTCGTCGCCAGCCTGGTGGCGCGCGGCTACCGCGTGATCCGCTTCGACAACCGCGACATCGGCCTGAGCCAGCGCTTCGATCAGCTCGGCGTGCCGAACCTGGCACTCGACTCGCTGCGCTATGCCGTCGGCATGAAGGTCAGCGCGCCCTATACGGTGGCCGACATGGCCGATGATGCTGCCGGCCTGCTCGACGCGCTGGGCATTGCGTCGGCCCACATCTGCGGCGCCTCGATGGGCGGCATGATCGCCCAGCAGCTCGCGATACGGCACCCGGATCGCGTCAAGAGCCTGGCGCTCATCATGACCAGCAGCGGCTCGCGGCGCTTGCCCGGGCCGACCTTGAAGGTGCGCAGCGCGATGATCTCGCGCCCGCAAGACCCGAACGATGTGGACAGCGTGGTGGCGCACTACGTCAAGCTGTACCGCCTGATCGGCAGCCCCGGCTTTCCCGCCGATGAGGCCGACCTGAAGCAGCGCCTGGGCCATTCGGTGCGCCGCTCGTACCGGCCGCAGGGCACCGCGCGGCAGATGGTTGCGATCGCTGCCGATGGGAACCGCTCAAAGCTGCTCGCGGGCATCAAGGTGCCGACCCAGATCATCCACGGCAAGCAGGATCCGTTGGTGCCGGTGGCGGCCGGGATCGACCTCGCGGCGAAGATTCCGGGCGCGCGGATCGACCTCATCGACGGCATGGGCCACGACCTGCCGGCGCCTTTGTGGCCGCGCTTCGTGGCCGGGATTGACGCGGCCGCCGGGCGAGTTTGAGCGCCGTCGGCCTTGCTGCCCGCCGTCGGTATCGAGCGTCTTCCTGTCCACGGCCCCCCGATGGCCGGCTGGGAAATTTCCCATATATATTGATGGACTTTAGATAAACATCCAGGCTTGCTTCCATGGCACTCCAAACTGCAAACCCCACGGTCGTCAGCAAGGTCGAACGCTTGGCCAAGAGCACCGGACTAAGCAAGACTGCGGTGGTCGAGCGCGCGCTTGACCATCTCATTGGCAAGACGTTGGGCGCCTCTGACAAGACCGCGCGAATAACCGCATTGCTGGCCCAACTCGACCGCATACCCGACCGTGCGGATGCATCCGATCCATTGGCATGGGATCAGCACGGCCTGCCGAAATGATCGTCGCCGACACGTCCGCCATCGTGGCGATTGCGTTTGCCGAGCCGGGACGCGAGGCCTTTGTCAACATTCTTCACCGCGCCGAGCGTGTCTCGATCAGCACCGTGTCGGTGGTCGAGGCGCGCATGGTCGTGCACGGCAGGCGCGGGCCGCGCGCGATGGTGTTGGTGGACGATTTGATTCGGCTTTCATTGTTTGAAGTCGTCCCTCCCGGGCCGGCCGAAATGGATGCCGCGTATGCGGCCTTCGTGGCATTCGGCAAGGGCAGCGGGCACGCGGCGCGGCTGAACTTTGGTGACGTCTTCAGCTATGCGCTGGCCAAGGTGCGCGACTTGCCGCTGCTGTTCAAAGGGGATGATTTCTCTGAGACCGACATCGTCAGCGCCTTGGTTTGATGCCCCTGGACATCGACACGCTCGAGACCCTGCGCCGCCAGCATCCCGCCTGGCGTTTGCTGGTGGCCGACTCGGCACCGCTGGTCGCGAGCTTTCTGCACCGCGTGTTCGTGTTGCCGAACCTGCGCGTGATGGCGCAGGCCGACCTGGCCGAGGCGCTCGAAGACACGCTGTACGCACTGCGCGAGCAGCGCGGCGCCAGCGCTTATCCGAAGCCGGCCGTCGAGTACCTGAACGACTGGGCCGCGAACGACAAGGCCTGGCTGCGCAAGTTCTACCCGGCCGGCTCCGACGAGCCGCACTTCGACCTCACGCCGGCCACCGAGCGGGCCATCGCCTGGCTGGTCGGGCTGGGCGAACGCAGCTTCGTCGGCACCGAGTCGCGCCTGCTGACGCTGTTCGACCTGCTGCGCCAGATGAGCGTGGGCAGCGAGACCCAGCCCGAAGTGCGGGTGCGCGAACTGCAACGCAAGCGCGACGAAATCGACGCCGAGATCGCCCGCGTGCTGGCCGGCGACATGCCGGTGCTGAACGACACCGCGCTGAAGGAACGCTTCGCCCAGTTCTCGACTTTGGCGCGCGAGCTGCTGGCCGACTTTCGCGAGGTCGAGCACAACTTTCGCGGCCTCGACCGGCGGGTGCGCGAGCGCATCGCGCTGTGGTCGGGGGCGAAGGGCGAACTGCTGCACGACATCCTGGGCGAACGCGACCTGATCGCCGAATCGGACCAGGGCCGCAGCTTCCGCGCGTTCTGGGATTTCCTGATGTCGCGCACCCGTCAGGACGAGCTGACCGAGCTGCTCGACCGCGTGCTGCAACTGGCGCCGGTGGCCGAACTGAAACCCGACGCGCGCCTGCGCCGCGTCCACCACGACTGGCTTGAGGCCGGCGAACACGCCCAGCGCACGGTGGCGCTGCTGTCGCAGCAACTGCGGCGCTTTCTCGATGACCAGGCCTACCTCGAAAACCGCCGCATCATGGACATCCTGCGCGCCGTCGAGGCCGGTGCGCTGGCCGTGCGCGGCGCGCCGCCGGTGGGCGACTTCATGTTGATCGCCGACACCGCGCCCACCGTCGAGCTGCCGATGGAGCGGCCGCTGCACGCGCCGGCGATCAAGCTGGCCCTCGACAGCGCCGCTCTCGTTGCCGGCGATGAAGACCTCGACGCCGGCGCGCTGTTCTCGCAGTTCGTCGTCGACAAGGCGGCGCTGGCCCGGCATGTGCGCCAGAGCCTGCAGCAGCGCTCGCAAATCACGCTGGCCGAGCTGCTGGCGCTGCGCCCCCTCGAACAAGGCCTGGCCGAACTGGTGGCCTATTTCAGCCTGGCGGGTGAGCAGGGCAGTACGGTGATCGACGAGAGCGTGGAAGACCGCGTGAGCTGGCAAGCCCGCGACGGCCGAACGAAAACCGCGCGGCTGCCGCGCGTGATCTTTGCGAGATGACGATGAAGCGCCGCGCAGCCGAAACCAACCAGGAACACGAACCCGAGCTGGGTCTCCCGCCGGCCGCGTCCGGGGCCGGCGAAGCGCCGGCCACCGATTTGTCGGCCGTCGTGGTGCCGCTGATGAAAGGCGTTATCTACCGCGAGGACAATACTGCGCACTGGAGCGCGCTGCTGCAGTTGCAAGGCCGCGTGCGCGACTTCGTCGGCGTGCTCGACCTGGAGCTGACGCTCGATGAAGCCGAGGGCTACGCCTTCCTGCGCTCGCGCCCCGAACCCGAAGACGACGCCGCCCCGAAGCTGCCGCGCCTGATCGCCCGGCGCCCGCTTTCGTTCCCGGTCAGCCTGCTGCTGGCCCTGCTGCGCAAGAAGCTGGCCGAGTTCGACGCCGCCGGCAGCGAGACCCGGCTGATCCTGTCGCGCGACCAGGTGGTGGAGCTGCTGCGCGTGTTCCTGCCCGAAGGCAGCAACGAGACCCGCATCATCGACCAGGTCGACACGCACCTGAACCGCATCGCCGACCTCGGCTTCGTGCGCCGCCTGCGCGGGCAGGATTCGATGTTCGAGGTGCAGCGGATCCTGAAGGCGTTCGTCGATGCGCAGTGGCTGGCCGAGTTCGACGCGCGGCTCGGCGCGTACCGTGCGCAGCTCGAAGGCAAGGGAGGGCCGGCCGATGAAGAATGATTCGCTGGCGCTCGACTTCATGGCCGACGAAGCCCTTGCGGGCTTTCGCCTGCAACGCCTCGAAGTCTTCAACTGGGGCACCTTCGACGGCCGGGTCTGGGCGCTGCGCGCCGACGGCCGCAACGCCTTGCTGACCGGCGACATCGGCTCGGGCAAGTCGACGCTCGTCGACGCGGTCACGACCTTGCTGGTGCCGGCGCATCGCGTCGCCTACAACAAGGCGGCCGGTGCCGACGCCCGCGAGCGCACCCTGCGCTCCTATGTGCTCGGCCACTACAAGGCCGAGCGCAACGAGCAGGGCGGCTCGGGCCGTCCGGTGGCGCTGCGCGGGCCGAACAGCTACTCCGTGATCCTGGCGGTGTTCCACAACGCCGGCTACGACCAGACCGTGACCCTCGCCCAGGTGTTCTGGTTCAAGGACCCGCACGGTGCGCCGTTGCGGCTGTATGCGGTGGCCGAGCGCGCGCTGGGCATCGCCACCGACTTCGCCGAGTTCGGCGCCGACATCACCAAGCTGCGCAAGCGCCTGCGCGCCAGCGGCGTCACGGTGGAAGACAGCTTCCCACCCTACGGCGCGCTGTTTCGCCGCCACTTCGGTATCAAGAACGACCAGGCGCTGGAACTCTTTCACCAGACCGTGTCGATGAAGTCGGTCGGGAACCTGACTGACTTCGTGCGCAGCCACATGCTCGAACCGTTCGACGTGGCGCCGCGCCTGCAGGCGCTGATCGCCCACTTCGACGACCTGCACCGCGCGCATGAAGCGGTGCTGAAGGCGAAGCGCCAGGTGGCGCTGCTGCTGCCGCTGGTGGCCGACTGCGAACGCCGCGAGGCATTGGCCGTGCAGATCGATCAGTGGCGCGCCGCGCGCGATGCGCTGCAAGCCTTCTTCGCGGTGCTGAAGGCCGAGCTGCTCGACAAGCGCCTGGCGCATCTGGCCGATGAGCTGGCGCGCCTGGCGGGCCAGGTCGAGCGGCTCGGCACTCAGCAGCGTGAGCAGCAGGCGCAGGTGCGCGAGCTGCGCCGCGCGATGGCCGACAACGGCGGCGACCGCATCGAACGCCTGGCGCTCGACATCGCGCAGAAGGAAGAGGAGAAGCAGCGCCGTGCCGAGAAGGCGCGCCGCTACGACGAACTGCGTCTGGTGCTCGGCCTGCTGGCGATGCACAACGCCGAAGACTTTCTGGCCCAGCGCCAGTTGTGCGCGCCGCTGCGCGAAGCCGCCGCCGAGCGCGAAGCTGCTGTGCAGAACGGACTCAACGAGGCCGGTGTCGCCTTCGCGCAGGGCCGCACGGAACACGCCGAACTCGCCGACGAGATCACCAGCCTGAAGGCGCGCCGCAGCAACATCGACGCGCAGCAGGTGGCGATGCGCAGCGCGCTGTGCCAGGCGCTCGGCCTGCGCGAGGCCGACATGCCGTATGCCGGCGAGCTGATCCAGGTGCGCGACGATGAGCGCGACTGGGAAGGTGCGGCCGAGCGCCTGCTGCGCGGCTTCGGCCTGTCGCTGCTGGTGCCCGACGAACACTATGCGCTGGTCAGCGAGTGGGTCGATCGCACGCACCTGAAGGGGCGACTCGTCTACTTCCGGGTTCGCACCGCGCGCAAGGACACGCGCGGCGAGCTGCCCGTGCTGCACCCCGACTCCCTGGCGCGCAAGCTCGCGGTCAAGCCCGATTCGCCGTTCTACGGCTGGCTCGAACGCGAGCTGGCGCACCGGTTCGATCTGGCCTGCTGCAGCAGCGCCGAGCAGTTTCGCCGCGAGACCCGGGCCCTGACGCGCGCCGGGCAGACCAAGGCGCCGGGCGAGCGCCATGAGAAGGACGACCGCCATCGGCTCGACGACCGCAGCCGCTACGTGCTGGGCTGGAGCAACGCGGCCAAGATCGCCGCGCTCGAAGCCAAGGCGCGCGGGCTCGAGGCGCGCCTGCACGACATCGGCAAGCGCATCGCCGAGCAGCAGAAGGAACAGCGCGCGGCGCGCGAGCGCCTGCAGGCCTTGAACAAGATCGAGGAGTACCGCGATTTCGCCGAGCTCGACTGGGCCGCGAGCGCCGCCGAGATCGCCGCCTTGCAGGCCGAGAAGCGCCAGCTTGAAACGGCCTCGGATGTGCTGAAGACGCTGGCCGCGCAGGTCGTGACGCTGGAACTCACGCTGGCCGAAACCACCGAAAAACTCAAGGAACGCGAGGCCGAACAGACACGCACCACCTTGCGCCGGCAGCAGGCAAGCGGGCTGCGCGAACAGACGCAGCAACTGCTCGATGCGCCCGATGCGGCGACCCATGCGCCGCACTTCGGCCTGATTGAAAGCCTGCGCAGCGAGGCGTTGGGCGAGCACGCGCTCAGCGTCGAGTCCTGCGACCCCCGCGAGCAGGAGCTGCGCAAGTGGCTGCAGGAACGCATCGACGCCGAAGACAGGAAGCTCGCCCGCCTGAGCGAGAAGATCGTGCGCGCGATGGCCGAGTACAAGCAGGCCTTCAGGCTCGACACGCAGGAGGTCGACGCCAGCGTGGCGGCGGGATTCGAGTACCGCGCGATGCTCGATACGCTGAACGCTGACGACCTGCCGCGCTTCGAGGCGCGCTTCAAGGAGCTGCTGAACGAGAACACGATCCGCGAGGTGGCCAACTTCCAGTCGCAACTGAACCGCGAGCGCGAGACCATCAAGGAACGCATCGCGCACATCAACGAGTCGCTGACGCAGATCGACTACAACCCAGACCGCTTCATCGCCATCGAGGCCCAGCCCGCCACCGACGCCGACACGCGCGACTTCCAGAGCGAGCTGCGCGCCTGCACCGAAGGCACGCTCACCGGCTCGGACGATGCCCAGTATTCCGAGGCCAAGTTCCTGCAGGTCAAGCACATCATCGAGCGCTTTCGCGGCCGCGAGGGCTCGGCCGAACAAGACCGGCGCTGGTCGGCGAAGGTCACCGATGTGCGTAACTGGTTCGTCTTCGCCGCCAGCGAACGCTGGCGCGAAGACGGCCGCGAGCACGAGCATTACTCCGACTCGGGCGGCAAGTCGGGCGGGCAGAAGGAGAAGCTTGCCTACACTATCCTGGCCGCGAGCCTGGCCTACCAGTTCGGGCTTGAATGGGGCGCAGTGCGCTCGCGTTCGTTCCGTTTTGTGGTCATCGACGAGGCCTTCGGCCGCGGCTCCGACGACTCGGCCGAATACGGGCTGCGGCTGTTCCAGCAGCTCAACCTGCAATTGCTGATCGTCACGCCGCTGCAGAAGATCCACATCATCGAGCCCTTCGTCGCCAGTGTCGGCTTCGTCCACAACGAAGACGGCAGCGCCTCGCGGCTGCGCAACCTCAGCATCGAGGAATACCGCGCCCAGCGCGATGCGCTGACGCCGCCATGAGACTTGCGCGGCGCTGATGACGAGCGACTGGACGACACCGGCCGAGCTGCGCGCGCAGGTGCTGAAGCTCTGGGACAAGGGCCGGCTGCTGGCCTGCCTGGTGGCGCCCATGGAGGGCGTGGACGACGTGGACGAGCCCGCGCTATTCCCGCTGCGCCTGAGCCTGCGCATGCCGCGCTCGCTCGACTTGTCGGAGCGTTTCGATGCGGTGCGCGAATGGGCGGCCGGGTTGCAACAGGGTCGGCGCGGCGGGTCGGCCGGGGCCACCGGCGCGGGCGGCTACCGGCTGGTGCTGCGCGAGGTGCGGCACCGCGTCATCGGCCAGAACAGCCTGCCCGACGAAGCCTGGGTCGACACGCTGGCCGACGCGCTGCAACTGATCGGCAAGGGCCGCGAGGCGAAGGCCTTTGCGGCACTGCTGGCCGAGACCCGCGCCCGGCAACCGGCGCTGCTGCCGTGGCTGCGCATGCACCCGCTGCGCGCATTGGCGCTGGCCGATGAGTGGGCGCAACTGCTGGCCATGGTGGGCTGGATGCAAGTCCATCCGCGGCCGGGCGTGTATCTCAGGCAAGTCGACCTTCCCGGCATCCACAGCAAGTTCATCGAGGCGCAGCGGGCGGTGCTGGCCGAACTGCTCGACCTTGCCCTGCCGACCGATGCGGTCGATGCCAACGTCAGCGGCGTGACTCGCTTCGCGCAGCGCTACGGTTTTCGTGACAAGCCGGCGCGCGTGCGTCTGCGTTTCCTCGACCCGCAGCACGCGGCGTGGGCGCCGGGCGCGGACCAGGACTACACGCTGCTGCAAGAAAACTTTGCACGCCTCGATCCGGCGGCGTCGCGGGTCTTCATCACCGAGAACGAAGTCAACTTCCTGGCCTTCCCGCCGGCCACCGACAGCCTGGTGATCTTCGGTGCCGGCTACGGCTTCGAGGCACTCGCGCAGGCCGCGTGGCTGGCGCGGCGCTCGCTCCACTACTGGGGCGATATCGACACCCACGGCTTTGCGATCCTCGACCAGCTGCGCGCTCATTTCCCGCACGCGCAGTCGTTCCTGATGGACCGCGACACCTTGCTCGCGCACCAGCCGCAGTGGGCCGACGAGCCGCAACCGACCTTGCGCGACCTGCCTCGGTTGACCGATGCCGAGCGCCGGCTTTACGACGATCTGCGCTGGCTGCGCCTGCACGCCACGCCAGTGCGGCTGGAGCAGGAGCGCATCGGGTTCGGCTGGGTCGAGCGCGCCGTGGAGGCGCTCGGCGCATGAGCCATCGATCGGGTGAGCAGCAGTCCAGCGCGCGGGCGTTCAGCGCTCGCGGCGCAAGCTGGCATCGGCCTGCGCCCAGACCTGCGCCAGCTGTGTGCGCACCGCTTGCGTCTCGGCCGTCTTGCCCTGCGTGCCGAGTGCGCGCGCCAGCCCGTCCAGCGCCCAGCCGCTGCCGGGCTGCGCTTTGAGGTCTTGCCGAAACGTTTGCTCGGCCAGCGCCGCACGGCCGGCCCGCAATTGCATGTCGCCAAGCGCCAGCCTGTCGCCGGCGGCCAGCATTGGCGGCTCGCTTTCATCGGCGCGGCTCGATGCGGCGAGGGCCTGCACCTGATAAGCCAGCGCGACGTCGTGTCGGCCTTCGGCTGACGCGATCTCGGCGCGCAAGCGGTCGGTGGCGGCCGTCACCATGTCGCGCAGCGTGCGCTCAAAGCCCTTCGGCGATGGGTTGGCCTGGATCACCTTGACGGCGCCGGCGTCGGCCAGCACCAGCGCGGCGCGGGCCTCGCGCAGGCGCGCGCTGCGGGCGAACGCCACGCCTCGGGCGTGCTCGCCCAGCGTCTGCGCCAGACCGTGCTTGCCGGCCAGCGGCGGCTCGGCCAGCAGCGCGTCCCAGCGCTGCAGGCGCAGCAGTGCCAGCACCGGCAGGGCGCGCCGGTACTCGCTGAAGATGTGATCGGCCGAGGCTGCGCGTTCGGCCACGCCGCGCGCGGCCAGCAGCGCCTCGTCGCCACGGCCTTGCATCAGCGCGGCGAACCACAGGAAGTGCTGGTCGTGATTGCGCCAGTCCTTGCTGACGACGAAGCCTTGCGCTTTCTGCTGCTCGGCCAGCGTCAGGTCGGCCGCCACGGCAGCCTGGTTGACGAGCAGCGCATCGGCGTAGCGGCCGACGTGGAGGTAGGTGTGCGACGGCATGTGCACCAGATGCGGCGAGCCCGGCGCCAGCGCGCCCAGGCGGTCGGCGGCGGCCACGGCGCGTTGCGCCACCCCATCGGCATCGGTCGCATGGATCATGTAGTGGTTCAGGCCGATGTGCTCGGGGTGCAGCGCGAGCCCATGCTCGAGTGCGTTCGCCAGCTCGCCGATGCGCCCGGCGGGCGGGCCGCCGGCGGGCCACCAGTCGTCTCGCGTGGCGACCATCTCGGCCTCGGCCCACAACGCAAGCAGCTCGGGATCGTCGGGCGCGGCCAGCACCATCGCATGCAGGCGGTCAGCGTAGGCGGCGTCGAGCGGGTCGGCTTGCCCGTCGTCACCGGGGCGGCCGCAACGGTCGGCCAGCAGCGGCGCCGTCGCGACGGCCTGGCTGGAGTGGGCGTAGCGCAGTGCCAGAGCTTCGATCAGGGCGCGCTCGCGCGGGGTTGCGGTGGCGGCGTTTTGCAGCGCCAGGTCGAGGTAGGGCAAGGCCTGTGGCACGCGGGACCGGCTGGTGTCATTGATGTTCGGGCCGAGCTGCCAGGCCACGCCCCAGGCGCACATTGCGCAGCGCGGGTCCTGGGCCAGGGCAGCCTTGAACATGCGCACCGCTTCGACCTCGTTGAACGCATAGGCCTGCAACACGCCCTGCACAAACCAGCGCTGCGCCGCCGGTGAGCGGTTGCTGGTCGGCAGGTCGACACGGCCAAACCCCGCCAGCTCCGGCGCACGCGCGGCCAGGTCGGGCTGCCAAGGCGCCACGGCGCAGGCGCTGACCAGCAACACGGCCAGGGCACCGAAGGTATGGCTTGGAGCGGGTTTCATGGCGGGTCCTGAATCGACGGCCGGCTGCCGCCGCTCGTTTTTAAGCGAGCCGGGTTGCGGCGTCAATCGAACCGCGCGCCGGGCGCGCCTCGTCAGCGGCCGGCGCCCTTGATCCGGCGGCGCACGAGCGCTGCCAGGTCGTCGAAGGCGGGCACGCTTGCCAGCGTCACCAGCACCCCCGCCAGTGCCACCGTCGACAGGTAGCCCAGGTGCCCGAACCCGAGCGCACCGATCACGCCGCCGATGAAGAAGCACGCCGCCAGGCCGCACAGCACCGCGAGCCGGCTCCGGTCGGCCACGACACGGCTCTGGCCGGCCCGGTGGCTGGCGTTCCAGTAGAGCAGCTTGCCGAGCTCGATGCCGATGTCGGTGACGACGCCGGTGATGTGGGTGGTGCGGATCTCGGCCCGCGAGAGCTTGGTGATGACCGCGTTCTGAAGACCCATGATGAAGCACAGCAGCATCACCGTCAGGGGGACAAAGAAGCCTTCGATCCGGGACAAGCGCGCGCCGAGCACGCCGAAGCACAGCAGCAGGAAGGCTTCGAACAGCAGCGGCAGGGCGTACTCGCTGTGCATTTCGTGGCGCCGCCCGTAGTTGACGAGCATCGCCGAACAGGCCGAGCCGGCGACGAACGACACCAGCCCGCCCGCGCCTGCCCACACCAGGCCGTAGGCGCCGAGCGCAATGTTGTCGGCCATGGCCGACACGATGCCGGTCATGTGCGAGGTGTACTGCTGAACCGCCAGAAAGCCACCCGCGTTCGTGGCACCCGCCACGAAAGCCAGCGCGAGGCCGAGATGGCGGTTCGCCCGCGCGGTTCGGTCCCGGCCGGTCAAGCCTCTGGCGTAGGTGATCGGCATGGTCGGAAAGTGTAGCGAGGGCGCGAATCTCGCCCGACCTGTCACCATTCGCATGATCAACTTTTGGAACTCACGCCATGACCTTGCGACCCCCGCTGCCCACTTTGTTCACCTTGCTGGCCGCCGCGCTCGCCGCCGGCCTGAGCTTCGCTGCGCAGGCGCAGATGAAGGTGGGCGTGATCACCTCGGCCACCGGCGCGACCGCCGCGGTCGGCATCCCGCAGCGCAACACCGCCGCGCTGCTGCCGAAGAAGATCGGCGGCATCGATGTCGAGTACACGATCTATGACGACGCGTCTGACTCCACCAGCACCGTCGCGCTGGTCAAGAAGCTGCTGGTCGAGCAGCAGGTCGATGTGATCATCGGGCCGTCGGGCTCGCCGAACGCGATGGCGGCCTTGCAGTTCATCGCCGAGGCGAAGACCCCGCTGCTCGCGCCGGTGGGCACGCCGGCGGTGGTGCTGCCGATGGACGAACAGAAGCGCTGGGTCTTCAAGACGACGCAGAACGACAGTCTGATTTGCGAGGTGCTGGTCGCGCACATGGTCAAGACCGGCATCAGGACGGTCGGCTTCATCGGCCAGGCCGATGCCTATGGCGAAGCCTGGTTCCGCACTTTCGTGCCGATGGCCGAAAAGGTGGGCATCAAGCTGGTCGCGAGCGAACGCTTCCAGCGCACCGACCAGAGCGTGATCGGCCAGGCCGCGAAGATCATCGCGGCGAACCCGGACGCGGTGCTGGTCGGCGCGGCCGGTGGCCCCACGGTGCTGCCGCACACCACGCTGGTGGAGCGTGGCTACAAGGGCACGGTCTACCAGACGCATGGCGCGGCCACGCCCGACTTCGTGCGCCTGGGCGGCAAGGCGGTGGAGGGCACGGTGATGGCAGCCGGCCTGATGCTGGTGCTTGACCAGATGCCCGACAGCAACCCGTCGAAGAAGGTCGCGCTCGACTACATCGGCGGCTACGAAAAGCTTTACGGCACGAAGCCGGCAACCTTCGGCGCAAATGTGTTCGATGCCGGCCTGTTGTTGCAGCGCGCCGTGCCGGAGGCCTTGAAGAAGGCCCGGCCGGGCACGCCGGAATTCCGGGCGGCGCTGCGCGATGCGCTGGAGGCCACGAAAGAGCTGGTCGGCACGCAGGGCGTCTACAACATGACGCCGCAAGACCACGCCGGCTTCGACAAGCGCGGCCGCGAGTTGATGACGTTGAAGAACGGCGCCTGGCAGTTGATCGCCGAGTAGTGCCGAGCCGCGTCCCCAGGCCCGGGAGCCTGGCGGCGCGGCGCCTATGACTCCGAGCGGGGCACCGTTGCGGTCGCTGCAGCAGAAGCGGGTTCGGCTGCGGCAGCGGGTTCGTCCGCCGCGTCGGCATCGATCGGTGCGATGTTCTGTGCCAGTTGCCCTTTCGGACCTTGCACCACTTCAAACCGCACCCGCCCGCCTTGCTTCAAAGAGCGAAAGCCTTCCATCCGGATCGCCGAGAAGTGGGCGAAGATGTCTTCACCCCCGGCTTCGGGCTCGATAAAGCCGAAGCCCTTCGCATCGTTGAACCATTTGACGGTGCCGGTGGCCATGAAGCTGCTCCCCTCGTGTGCGGCAGTGCAGGTGTCGCAGAAGCGGATTCTCATGCCGTGAGAAATGGCCTGTCAAGGACCTGATCGCCGCTGCGGGCAACGCGAAGTTGGCATGCCGACCGCCTTCATTTCGGGCCTTGCACTCCGGCCAGTGGGCGCAATATGGGAGGGGTTGAAACGCGCCGGCGTCAACTCGATAGAATGATTCCATGCCCGACGACAAGCCCCCGCCGCCCCCTGCCGCGCCTCCTGCGCGACCCGTGCCCGACGACGGGCAAGGCACGGTTGTTGTCGAGCGCCAGGTTCAGAAAACCGAGCCGCCGCGAATGTTCCAGGTGGTGCTGTTGAACGACGATTACACCCCAATGGAATTCGTCGTGATGGTGCTGCAGGAGTATTTCAAACGCGACCTCGAAACCGCGACCCAGATCATGTTGAAAATTCACCATGACGGGCGCGGCGTTTGTGGCGTCTACTCGAAGGACGTCGCAGCGACGAAGGTTGAATTGGTGCTGGCCGCCGCGAGGCGCGGTGGCCACCCGTTGCAATGCATTATGGAGGCCGCATGATCGCGCAAGAACTTGAAGTCAGTCTGCACATGGCGTTCGTCGAGGCGCGCCAGCAACGCCACGAATTCATCACGGTCGAGCACCTGTTGATGGCGCTGCTCGACAACCCGTCGGCCGCCGAGGTGCTGCGCGCCTGTTCGGCCAACGTCGATGATTTGCGCAAGAGCCTGCTCGGCTTCATCAAGGAGAACACGCCCACGGTGGGCGGCTCGGATGAAGTCGATACCCAGCCCACGCTGGGCTTTCAGCGTGTGATCCAGCGCGCCATCATGCACGTGCAAAGCACCGGCAGCGGCAAGAAGGAAGTGACCGGCGCGAACGTGCTGGTGGCGATCTTTGGCGAGAAGGATTCACACGCCGTCTACTACCTGCACCAGCAGGGCGTGACGCGCCTGGACGTGGTGAATTTCATCGCTCACGGCATCAAGAAGAGCGACCCGCCCGAGCCATCCAAGCCGGGCGAAAGCAGCGGCAGCGGCGAGAGCGAGAAGGAGGAGGGCGACGCCAAGGGCTCGCCGCTCGACCAGTTCACACAAAACCTGAACCAGCTCGCGAAAGACGGCAAGATCGACCCGCTGATCGGCCGCGAACACGAGGTCGAGCGCGTCATCCAGATCCTGTGCCGGCGGCGCAAGAACAATCCGCTGCTGGTCGGCGAGGCCGGCGTCGGCAAGACGGCCATCGCCGAAGGCCTGGCCTGGCGCATCACCCAGAACGACGTGCCGGAGATCCTCGCCGGCTCGGTCGTGTATTCGCTCGACATGGGCGCGCTGCTGGCTGGCACCAAGTACCGAGGTGACTTCGAACAGCGTTTGAAGGGCGTGTTGAAGCAGCTGAAGGACCAGCCGAACGCAGTGCTGTTCATCGACGAGATCCACACCCTGATCGGCGCCGGCGCGGCCTCGGGCGGCACGCTCGATGCGAGCAACCTGCTCAAGCCCGCGCTCAGTTCGGGCGCGATGAAGTGCATCGGCGCCACCACCTTCACCGAGTACCGCGGCATCTTCGAGAAGGATGCCGCACTGTCGCGGCGCTTCCAGAAGGTCGATGTGGTCGAGCCCTCGGTCGAGCAGACGGTGGAGATTCTGAAGGGCCTGAAGTCGCGCTTCGAAGAGCACCACAGCGTGAAGTACGCGCTCGGCGCGTTGCAGGCGGCGGCCGAGCTGTCGGCCAAATTCATCAACGACCGGCACCTGCCCGACAAGGCGATCGATGTGATCGACGAGGCCGGCGCAGCCCAGCGCATCTTGCCGAAGAACAAGCAGAAGAAGACCATCACGCGCGCCGAGGTCGAAGACATCGTCGCGAAGATCGCGCGCATTCCGCCGGCCAGCGTGTCGAACGACGACCGCTCGAAGCTGAAGACGCTCGACCGCGACCTGAAGAGCGTCGTGTTCGGCCAGGAGCCGGCCATTGACGCGCTCGCCTCGGCGATCAAGATGGCACGCTCCGGCCTGGGCCGGCCCGACAAGCCGATCGGCTCGTTCCTGTTCAGCGGCCCCACGGGTGTGGGCAAGACCGAGGTCGCGAAGCAGCTTGCCTATATCCTGGGCATCGAGCTGATCCGCTTCGACATGAGCGAGTACATGGAGCGCCACGCGGTGAGCCGGCTGATCGGCGCGCCGCCGGGTTATGTGGGCTTCGACCAGGGCGGCCTGCTGACCGAGGCGATCTCGAAGAAGCCGCACGCCGTGCTGCTGTTCGACGAGATCGAGAAGGCCCACCCGGATGTCCTCAATGTGCTGTTGCAGGTGATGGACCACGGCACCCTGACCGACAACAACGGCCGCAAGGCCGACTTCCGCAGCGTCATCATCATCATGACGACGAACGCGGGGGCCGAGACCATGAACAAGGCGACCATCGGCTTCACCACCGCGCGCGAGCAGGGCGACGAGATGGCCGACATCAAGCGGCTGTTCACGCCCGAGTTCCGCAACCGCCTGGACGCCACCGTGAGCTTCAAGGCGCTCGACGAAGAGATCATCCTGCGGGTGGTCGACAAGTTCCTGCTGCAGCTCGAAGGCCAGTTGGCCGAGAAGAAGGTCGAGGTCACCTTCACCGACGAATTGCGCCGGCAGCTCGCGAAAAAGGGCTTCGACCCTCTGATGGGCGCGCGCCCGATGCAAAGGCTGATCCAGGACACGATCCGTCGCGCGCTGGCCGACGAGTTGCTGTTCGGCCGGCTGGTCGACGGCGGCCGGCTGACGGTCGATGTCGACGCCGACGGCAAGCCGCTGCTCGACATCCAGCCGCTGAAGAAGAGCGACAAGCCGAAGGCCGAGCCGGCAACGGCATAACGTTCTTGCACGCGCATGCGAGAAGGGGCCGCCTGGCCCCTTTTTCTAGGGCTGCATCGACGAGCGCTATGAGGTGCGCTATGACGTGCGCTTTGACGTGCGCTCTGCCGCAGCAACATGCGCCGCCGGGTCCTGCTTGAAGAAGCCGCGCAGCAGCGCGTACATCGCTGCGTGTTCGGCCAGGAACTCTTGCGGTGCGACGAAGAAGGCTTCGGCGCAGACCGCGAAAAACTCTTCCGGCGCCTGCGCCCCGTAGGGGTCGAGCAAGGTCTGGTCGCGCACGGCGGTGCGCTGGCAGAAGGCGTCGTATTCGACCCACAGCACGCGCTGCCAGGCGTCGCGCGCGGGGCGGTCTGCCAGCGGCGGGATGCCGTCGGCCTGGCCGTCGCGCATGTCGAGCACGTGCGCGAATTCGTGGATCACGACGTTGTAGCCAGCTTCGGCCGACTCGCCTGCCTCATCGACGTCGGACCACGCCAGCATCACCGGCCCGCCGTGCATCGCCTCGCCCGACAGTTCTTCTTCGTAATGGTGCACCACGCCCGCTGCGTCCACCACTTCGCGCTGCGCGACGACCGCGTCGGCATGCACGACGATGCCGATGAAGCCGTCATACCAGGGCAGCCCGAGTTCGAGCACCGGCACGCAAGCCTGGGCGGCGATCGCCACCGCCATCGCGTCGTCCACCGCGAGGCCGTGCGCGCCGGTGAACTCCTTGCGCGCCAGGAACAGCGTGGCCAGGTCGCGCAGCCGCGCGACATCGGCCTCGGCGCGATAGCCGAGGAACGGGAAGCGGGCCAGCGTGAGCTGCCAGAGCGCGTCAGGGATGGCGCGCTTTTCGAGCGTGCGCGCCTCACGCCAGCGCTGCAGCCAGGCGCGCATAGTCACGCCGCGCCGGCCTGGGCCAGACGCGGCGCCAGGCGCATGAACTCGCCGCCCCGCCAGCGCAGGACTTCGGCGCGCGCGGGGCTGCAGTCGGCACCTTGGGCATGGTCGAGATCCCAGTCGCTGAGCACATGCCGCACGAAACCCGGCGCTGTCCCCGGTGCTATGCCCGGCGCCATGCCCGGCGCCATCCCCGGCGCCATCCCCGGCGCCATCCCCGGCGCTATGCCCGGCGCGATCCCCGGCGCCAACGCGTTGCTGCCGGGCCGATGGGTGTGGCCATGGATCAGCGTGGGCGCCTGCGCGGCCTGCATCCATGTCAGGGCGGTGGGCGTGTCGACGTCGAACCAGGCGCCGCTGTGGGCCGCCAGCCGACGCTCGCTTTCGCTGCGCAGATGGCGCGCGAACAGGCGCCGCTCGGGCAGCGGCTTGGCCAGTACCATCGCCTGCCAGGCCGGGTCGCGAACCTGGCGGCGGAACCGCTGGTAAGCGACATCGCCGACGCACCAGGCATCGCCGTGCGTCAGCAGGACACGCTGGCCGAAGGCGCACAGGACAGTCGGGTCTTGCAGGCGCAGCACGCCGCAGGCATCGAGCATCTCGGCGCCGAGCAGGAAGTCGCGGTTCCCGGCCATGAAGGCGAGCGTGCGTTTCGCGCTGGCACCCTTCAGCACTTCGGCGCACTTCGCCTCGAAGCCTTCATGGCGCGCGTCGTCGCCGACCCAGACTTCGAACAAGTCGCCGAGGATGAAGACCGCGTCGGCCGGTGTGACGTCCAGGTAGTCGGTCCACGCCCGCACGCCGTTCGGCGTGTCGTCGGCCAGGTGCAGGTCGCTGATGAAATCGATGCTGCGCCAGTGAGCTGGTGCGTTGAACATCGGCGCGGCCAGGTCAGCAACGACGCCTGACCCAGCGACTGCATCGGCCGCGGCGGACAACTCGCTCACCGCATGAGACCAGGAGGTTGCCTGATGAGCCAGCGATGCGTCAGGTGGCTGATTCAACTCGTGAAGCGCGCACGATCAGCACGTCGTCGAGCGGCACGTCGCCGTGACCGCCCTTGCTGCCGGTCTTGACCTTCTCGATCGCGTCGACCACGTCATTGCCGGAGACGACCTTGGCGAACACCGCATAGCCCCAGCCCGACGCCGTTTCAGCGGTGAAGTTCAGGAAGGTGTTGTCGGTGGCGTTGATGAAGAACTGCGAACTCGCCGAGTGCGGCGCCGAGGTGCGCGCCATCGCCAGCGTGTAGCGCTGGTTCTTCACGCCATTGCTGGCTTCGTTGGTGATCGTTGCGTTGGTGGGCTTTTGCTTCATGCCGGCCTCGAAGCCGCCACCTTGCACCATGAAGCCGGGGATGACGCGGTGGAACACCGTGCCGTTGTAGTGGCCGGCGTCAACGTACTCGAGAAAGTTTTTCGACGACACCGGCGCGCGCGCCTCGTCGAGTTCGACACGGATCGTTCCCTTGCTGGTTTCCAGATCGACTTGGGTGCTCATGCTCATTTCTCCACAGTGGCTTTGTTAATCGTGATCGGGGTCGTCGGCACATCGCCATGCGGCCCCTTGCTGGCGGTGGGCACGTCGCGGATCTTGTCGACCACGTCCATGCCGGACACCACCTTGGCAAATACCGCGTAGCCGTTGCCGTCGGGCGCGTTGGCCGCGTTCAGGCGCTCGTTGTCCTTGACGTTGATGAAGAACTGCGAGGTGGCCGAGTTCGGGTCGTTGGTGCGCGCCATCGCCACCGTGCCGCGTGAATTGCTCAGGCCGTTCTTGCTCTCGAGCGGGATCGGGGCGCGGGTCGCCTTCTCTTTCATGTCGGCCGTCATGCCGCCGCCCTGGATCATGAAGGTCGGGATGACGCGGTGGAACACCGTGCCGTTGTAGTGGCCGGCGTTGACGTACTGAAGGAAGTTGTCGACCGATTTCGGCGCCTTCGCGGCGTCGAGTTCGATCACGATGTCACCGGCCGACGTGGCGAGCTTGACCTTCTGCGCCTGGGCACTGAAGCTGGCCGCCAGCGTGAAGGTGAAGGCGGCAGCGGCAGCCCAGCGGGGGAGACTTCGAACCATGGAGATTCCTCGGGGATGGATGGTGAGATGGGTAGCGCGGTGAGCGACGGATGGAGCGTCTGTCACTGGGCCGCAGGCGGTGCGCTCGCAACGCGCCGCTTGAACAACTCGCGCACGAGTGCAAGCTTCGGCGCAACCGTCACGTTCTTCGGGTCGAGTTGCAGCGCGCGCGCGTACGACTGGCTGGCCAGGGCGGCGTGAACATCGCCGAGGTTCTCGTGCGCTGTCGCGTAGCTCGGGTTGGTGCGCAGCGCCTGCTCCAGCGTGGCGCGGGCCTTGGCGTAGTCGCCGCCGGCGGCGTACAAGGTGGCCAGGTTGTTGTACGGCTCTGCCAGGTCGGGGTAGTCTTCGGTAAGCTTCTGGAACTCTTCGATGGCCCGTGCATCGAGCTTGCCGTCGCTGAGCATCACACCCTTCAGAAAGCGCATCTGCGGGTCTTTCGGGTGGGTGGCGAGGAACTGGTCGGCGCGCTGCATTGCCGCTGTCGTCTGGCCCGCGTAGTGCAAACGCTGCACGTCGCTCAATTCGTCGGCGCGGGTCACGGCGCCGGCCATCAAGCCGATTAACAGGGCCAGGCCGGCGGGCAGGAAGTGAAGGCGAGGCATGGGCGTCGGGTTGACTTGGAGTCGCGTGGCGGGGTCAAGGGGCGGGTCGGGCGGCGGGACTTGAAGTCGGGCTTGAGCGCGCCGCCGAGTTGCGGGTGGGCCGCCAAAAAGCGGGCCGCTATACTGATTCGATTGTAGTGCAGGCCCTCGTGTGAACGTCCCGGACACCGGGCCGGCCGGCGTCGCGCCGGCACTGAGCGCCGCACTGCGCGCAGCCCAATACACGGCTCGCACGCGAGCTTCGACATCTTTTCCCGGCCCATGACTCTTCGCATTCACGACACCCTGTCCAGGGAGCTTGTCACCTTCACGCCGATCGAGGCGAACCACGTCCGCATGTACGTGTGCGGCATCACCATCTACGACCTGTGCCACGTCGGCCACGCCCGCATGATGGTTGCGTTCGATTTGATCTTCCGCTGGTTGCAGGTGCTCGGCTACCGTGTGACCTATGTGCGCAACGTGACCGACATCGACGACAAGATCATCCGCCGCGCGCTCGAGCGCGGCATCCCGATCCGCCAGCTCACCGACGAGATGATCGGCGCGATGCGCGCTGACCTCGGCGCGCTCGGCATCGCCCAGCCCACCCACGAGCCACGCGCCACCGAGTTCGTGCCGCAGATGCTGGCGATGATCAACACGCTCGAAGACAAGGGCCTGGCCTACCGCACGCCTGCCGGCGATGTGAACTTCGCGGTGCGCAAGTTTCCCGGCTACGGCAAGTTGTCGGGCAAGTCGATCGACGACTTGCGCGCGGGTGAGCGCATTGCGGTCGCCGACACCAAGCACGACCCGCTCGATTTCGTGCTCTGGAAGGCGGCCAAGCCCGATGAGCCCGACGATGCGAAGTACCCGTCGATGTACGGCCCGGGCCGGCCCGGCTGGCACATCGAATGTTCGGCGATGGCCTGCGCGTTGCTGGGCCCGCAGTTCGACCTGCACGGTGGCGGCGCCGACCTGCAGTTCCCGCACCACGACAACGAGATCGCGCAGAGCGAAGGCGCCAATGGCGTCGCGCCGGCCATCGTCTGGGCCCACAACGGCCTGCTCAATGTCGACCAGGTGAAGATGTCGAAATCGCTCGGCAACTTCTTCACCATCCGCGAGGTGCTGCAGCGCTTCGACGGCGAGACGATCCGCTTCTTCATGCTGCGCACGCACTACCGCAGCGCGTTCAATTTCAGTGATGCCAACCTCGACGATGCGCGCAACTCGCTGCGCCGTCTGTACACCGCGCTCGACGGGCTTGATGTGCCGGAGGTGGCGATGGGGGCCATCGACTGGCAGCAGCCGCAGGCGGCCGCATTTCGAAATGCGATGAACGACGACTTCAATACCCCAGTGGCATTCGCGGTGCTGTTCGAGTTGGCGGGCGAAGTGAACCGCACGCGGTCGCTGGCCAGTGCCGCGTTGTTGAAAGCCCTGGCCGCCACCCTGGCCGTGTTGCAGCAGCCGCCGCGCAGCTATCTGCAAGCGGGCAACGGCCTCGACACAGGCCTCGTCGCGCAGCGCATCGAAGCCCGATCTGCCGCGAAGGGCGCCCGAGACTTCGCACTCGCCGATCAGATCCGCCAGGAGCTGCGGGCGCAAGGCATCGTGCTGCAAGACTCGCCCACCGGCACCACCTGGATGAAAGCCTGATGGTGTCGCGACCGAAGGCGGCCGAGACCGAGCCTGGCGACACTGCAGGCGTGTCGGCTGCAAGCACTGCAAGCGCCATCAAGGCCAACGGTGCCAGCGCCGAGATCACGCCCACCTATTGGGACGAAGCCTGCAAGCACCTCGGCAAGCGCGACCGCGTGATGCGCAAGCTGATCCCCAAGCTCGGCGAGGGCAGGTTGCGAAGCCGCAGCGATGCCTTCACGACCCTGGCCCGCTCCGTCGTCGGCCAGCAGATTTCGGTCAAGGCGGCGCAGGCGGTCTGGGGCCGCTTTGTGGCGCTGATGTCGCCGGCTTCGCAGTGCCTGGCTCCGGCCGCCGTGCTGGCACTCGACGCCACGGCGATTCGCGCGGCCGGCCTGTCGACCCGCAAGGTCGAGTACCTGCGTGATCTGGCGCTGCACTTCGGGGCGGGTGCGGTGCACGTCGGCCAGTGGCAGCAGATGGACGACGAGGCCATCATCGACGAACTGGTGGCGATCCGCGGCATCGGCCGCTGGACTGCCGAGATGTTCCTGATCTTCCACCTGATGCGCCCGAACGTGCTGCCGCTCGACGATGTCGGCCTGTTGAAAGGCATCAGCCTGAACTACTTCAGCGGCGAGCCGGTGTCGCGCGCCGAGGCCCGCGAGGTGGGTGATGCCTGGGCCCCGTTTCGCTCGGTCGCGACCTGGTACATCTGGCGCAGCCTGGACCCGCTGCCCGTAGACTATTGACACCTTGGCCGCCCGGTAGGGCTGAAGGAAAATGCTTCATGAGTAAACGACATTTCCTCGAGTTTGAGCAGCCGGTCTGCGACCTCGAGTCGAAGATCGAAGAGTTGCGCTACGTTCAGAACGAGTCGGCGGTCGACATCTCCGAAGAGATCGACCGGCTTGCCAAGAAGAGCCTGCAACTCACCAAGGACATCTATTCGAGCCTGTCGCCGTGGCAGGTGACGCAGATCGCACGGCACGCGCAGCGGCCCTACACGCTCGACTACGTGAACGAGATCTTCACCGACTTTCAGGAGCTGCATGGCGATCGCGCGTTCGCTGACGACCAGTCGATCGTCGGCGGCCTGGCGCGCTTCAATGGCCAGGCCTGCATGGTGCTGGGCCATCAAAAAGGGCGTGACACCAAAGAGCGCGGGCTGCGCAACTTCGGCATGTCGCGCCCCGTGGGTTATCGCAAGGCCTTGCGGCTGATGAAGCTGGCCGAGAAGTTCGGCCTGCCGGTGTTCACCTTCGTCGACACGCCGGGCGCGTATCCCGGCATCGGTGCGGAAGAACGCGGCCAGTCGGAAGCGATCGGGCGCAACATCTTCGAGATGGCGCAGCTCGAGGTGCCGATCATCGTCACCATCATCGGCGAAGGCGGCTCCGGCGGCGCCCTGGCCATCAGCGTCGGCGATCAGTTGCTGATGTTGCAGTACTCGATCTATGCCGTGATCTCGCCCGAGGGTTGCGCCTCCATCTTGTGGAAGACCGCCGACCGCGCACCGGAAGCGGCCGATGCGCTGGGCATCACGGCACACCGCCTGAAGGCGCTCGGGCTGGTCGACAAGATCGTCAACGAGCCGGTGGGCGGCGCGCACCGCGACACCAAGCAGATGGCTGCGTTTCTGAAGCGCGCGCTGAACGACGCGCTGCGCCAGGTCAGCGACCTGAAGCCGAAGGAACTGCTGCAGCGGCGCTACGAGCGGCTGCAGTCGTATGGCCGTTTTACTGACACCAAGGATCGGTAGACCGGGTCGGGTGCCGGGCTGCGTCAGGATGCGAAGGGAACCACTCATGAAGCTTTTTCAGCGCCTGATGGATATGTTGCGGGGCGCGCGTGTCGCGGGTCTCACGCTTGTTGCGCTCATCGCTCTGATCGGAATCAGCTCGTTCGCCGTGGCGGCCGACGGCCTGGTCGAACTCAAGAGCCCGCACAGCGCCAAGAACACGATGGACCGCTTTGAAGAAGGCGTGAAGCAGCGCGGCCTGAACATCTTTGCGCGCATCGATCACGCGACCGGCGCCTTGCGGGTCGGCAAGATCCTGCGGCCCACCGAGGTGCTGATCTTCGGCAACCCGATGGGCGGAACACCGTTGATGGAATGCGCACAGACGGCCGGCATCGATCTGCCGCTCAAGGCGCTGGTCTGGGAAGACGCGTCCGCGCAGGTCTGGCTTGGCTACAACGACCCGGCCTATCTCGCGCAGCGCCACGGGGCTGCGCAGTGCCCGGCGGTCGAGGGCCTGCGCAAGGCTCTGGCCAGTCTGGCCGAGGCTGCAATCGCGCGCTGAGGGATGGTGGCGGCCGACGCCCAACGCGTGGCTGCCCTGCACAGGGCCACTGCCTCGCCAACGGTTGCTGCGGAACTTGTTTCGCCCACCGTCGCCGTGGCCTACAGCGGCGGGCGCGACTCGACCGCGCTGCTGCACGCCACGCTGGCCGCTGCGGCGCCCTGGCGCATCGACGTGCTGGCCCTGCACGTTCACCACGGCCTGAGCCCGACCGCTGACGCGTGGCTTGCGCACTGTGCCGATCAGTGCCGGCGCTGGGGCCGGCGTCATCCGAGGCTGCGCTTCGTTTCGCAACGTTTGACCGGTCGGCCATCGAAGGGCGAGAGCGTCGAAGCCTGGGCGCGCCAGGCCCGCTATCGGGCCTTGCGCGAGATGGCGCTGGCGCATGGGGCCGACGTGGTGCTGCTGGGCCAGCATCGCCGTGACCAGGCCGAGACGGTGCTGTTGCAGGCCCTGCGCGGCGGCGGCGTGGCCGGCCTGTCCGGCATGCCGCGCAGCGCCACCCGCGACGGTATCGAGTGGCAGCGGCCGTGGCTTAACCAGCCACGCGAGATCATCGAGGCCTACGTTCGGCGGCATCGCCTTAAGCACATAGATGACGAAAGCAATGACGACCCGCGCTTCGCCCGCAACCGCTTGCGGCTGCACGTGTGGCCGGCGCTGACGAGCGCGTTTGCACACGCCGAAGCCGCGTTGGCCGCGACGGCCGGCTGGGCGCAGGGAGCGGCCGCCGCGTTGCACGAGTTGGCGCAGATCGATCTCGAGCGCGTCGCCTCGCCGCATGGGCTGCTGGTCGGGCCGTGGCGGATGCTGACCAAGGCGCGCCGCAGCAACGCGCTGCGCGCCTGGCTCAAGGCGCAGTCGGGCCGGGCGGCAAGTGCCAGCCTGGTGACGCGCCTGCTGGCCGAACTGCCCGCCGCGCGCAGCGCCCGATGGCTGCTCGATGCGGGCGAGCTGCGCCTGCATCGGGGCGTGCTGCACCACAGGCCAAACCCCGGCGACGCGCCCGCCGAAGTGCCGCGCGAGACTTCGCTCAGCGTGCGTCGCGCCGGCACGTTCGTCTTGCCAGGATGGGGTGGCCAACTGGTGGTCAAGCGCGTTGCCGCGAACGGCGTTCCACTGGCATGCCTGGCGGATCTCGAACTGAAGCCGCGCGATGGCGCGGAGCAGTTCCAGGCCGGCATCGGCCGGCCGCCGCGCAGCCTGAAAAAGCAGTTTCAGAGCGCCGGTGTGTCGGCCTGGGAACGAATTGGCCCGCTGGTCAATAGCAGCGGTCAGTTGGTGTTCGTGCCCGGCCTGGGGCTGGATGCGCGCGTCATCGGCGTACCCGGGCAGTCGCTGGTCACCTTGCAATGGGTCGCCGGCGACTCGGGCGATTGAGGCCGCAGCGCCCATCCCACGCCGACGCGCGCGACATTGCTGCGCCGCATCACCCCGCTAGAATTCCGGCTCCGCCCGAGCCCGACGAACCCGTTCAGTTTGCGACCTGATTCATTCCATGGCACTCATCGTTCACAAGTACGGCGGCACCTCGATGGGCTCGACCGAGCGCATCCGCAGTGTCGCCAAGCGGGTCGCCAAATGGGCGCGCGCCGGCCACCAGATGGTGGTCGTGCCCTCGGCGATGAGCGGTGAGACGAACCGCCTGCTTGGCATGGCGAAGGAACTGTCGCCGGCCGCCACCACGCCTGAGTTGCAGCGCGAGCTCGACATGATTGCCTCGACCGGTGAGCAGGTGTCGGTCGGCCTGCTCGCGATCGCGTTGCAGGCCGAAGGCATGCAGGCCGTCAGCTACGCCGGCTGGCAAGTGCCGATCCGCACCGATTCCGCCCACACCAAGGCGCGCATCCAGCACATCGATGATGCCCGCGTGCGCGCCGACCTGGCCGCGGGCAAGGTGGTGGTCATCACCGGCTTCCAGGGCGTTGACGAGCACGGCCACATCACGACCCTGGGGCGTGGTGGTTCCGACACCTCGGCCGTGGCCGTCGCCGCCGCCATGAAGGCGCACGAGTGCCTGATCTACACCGACGTCGACGGCGTCTACACCACCGACCCGCGCATCGTCGCCGACGCGCGGCGCCTGACCACCATCAGCTTCGAAGAGATGCTGGAGATGGCGAGCCTGGGCTCGAAGGTGCTGCAGATCCGCTCGGTCGAATTCGCCGGCAAGTACCGCGTGCCGCTGCGCGTGCTGTCGAGCTTCACGCCGTGGGACATCGACATCGATGCAGAAGCGAAATCCGGCACCCTGATCACCTTTGAGGAAGACGAAAAAATGGAACAAGCCGTTGTCTCGGGCATCGCCTTCAACCGCGACGAGGCCAAGATCAGCCTGATGGGAGTGACCGACAAGCCGGGCATCGCGCACCTGATCCTCGGGCCGGTGGCCGAGGCCAACATCGATGTCGACGTGATCATCCAGAACGTCTCGCACGATGGCCGCACCGACTTCTCGTTCACCGTGCACCGCAACGACTTTCAACGCACGATGGAGTTGCTGCGCGTCAAGGTGCTGCCGGTGACCGGCGCCACCGATCTGATCGGCGACGCGAAGATCTGCAAGGTCAGCATCGTCGGCATCGGCATGCGCTCCCATGTGGGCGTGGCGAGCCGCATGTTCAGCGTGCTCAGCGACGAAGGCATCAACATCCAGATGATCACGACCAGCGAGATCAAGACCAGCGTCGTGATCGACGAGAAGTACATGGAGCTTGCGGTGCGCGCGTTGCACAAAGCCTTCGACCTTGACCAGCCGCCGGGCTGACGGGCGGGCGGTCGAGGTTAGAATCCAGGGTGGTTTACGGAGCTGTGACCGAGTGGCCGAAGGTGCTCCCCTGCTAAGGGAGTAAGTGGGCAAAACCTGCTTCGAGGGTTCGAATCCCTCCGGCTCCGCCAACCAAACGAGTTAAACGCCCCTCGCGGGGCCTTTTCTCATCGCTCAAGACGTTTCGCCGCGAAGCCGCCTTGCGACCCGCCCATCATGCCGGCGGCATGAAGAATCCCAGATTGCGCTTCGCGAGGTCCCAGTTCGCCAGGTTCGGGAAGATGTCGGCGATCTGCCCGTCCGACAAGCCGAACCAGCGCGCCAGCGTCGCCCGCAGGTTGATCGACCGAGGTCGCCGGCAGCATGGCGCCGTTTGATACCGCCAGGCAACAACCCGCCGCGCCGATTACCAACGCGGACATGTCGGTGCCATGACCGTTTCACGCCGTTACGGCGAGCCATGCGTCGGCCTCCCTGCACCCACGGCTGCTTCTCTTACAAGTCCGCAAGTGCGAGGCGGATGCCGATGAATTGCCGATCACGTTAGCCTGTCGGATTCCGATGCAATCCAAGGAAACGACATGAAGATTTTGATGGTGCTCACATCTCACGACCAGCTCGGCGAGACCGGCAAGAAGACCGGCTTCTGGCTCGAAGAGTTTGCCGCCCCGTACTACGCGTTCAAGGACGCCGGTGCCGACGTGACGCTCGCCTCACCGGCGGGCGGCCAGCCGCCACTGGACCCGAAGAGCGATGAGCCGGATGCGCAAACCGATGCGACCCGGCGCTTCAAGGCCGACGCGCCGGCCCAGGCCGCGCTGGCCCACACCACAAAGCTTGCCGACGTGTCGGGCGAGGGCTACGACGCCGTGTTCTATCCCGGCGGCCACGGCCCGCTGTGGGACCTGGCGGAAGACGCGCACTCGATCACGTTGATCGAGGCCATGGTCGCTGCGGGCAAAACCGTCGCGGCGGTCTGCCACGCGCCGGGGGTGCTGCGCCATGCGAAGGCGGCCGACGGCTCGCCCCTCGTCAAGGGCAGGAAGGTGACCGGATTTACCAACACCGAAGAAGCGGCGGTGCAGCTGACGAAGGTCGTGCCGTTTCTGGTCGAGGACATGCTGGTGAAGTACGGTGGCCAGTACAGCAAGGGAGGCGACTGGCAGCCTTATGTCGTGACCGATGGCAAACTCATCACCGGGCAGAACCCCGCATCGTCGGCACCGGCAGCGCTTGCGGTACTGGCGCAACTCGGCAGCAAGTAGCCGTTCGGGCTGTTCGGCGCGTGTCGAGTCGCCCAATCCACTTTGTGAATCATTGAGCAACTCCATGGCCTACCAAAGCACCAATCCCTACGACGGCAAGGTCGTCAAGACCTTCGACGAAATCAACGACCGGCAGCTCGGCGAAAAGCTGACGGCGGCAACCGACTGCTTCGATAACGTGTGGCGCCACCAGACCTTCGCCGAGCGCCGTGCCGTGCTGGCGCGCGCCGCCGCCCTGATGCGCGACCGCTCACAAGAGTTCGCCGAACTCATCACCCTCGAGATGGGCAAGTTGATCGCGCAGAGCCTGGGCGAAGTGGCATTGAGCGCGGCCATCCTCGACTACTACGCCGAGCACGCCGAGGCCTTTCTCGCGCCCGAAAAGCTGACCACGCCGAGGGGCGAGGCGATGGTCGAAAGCAGCCCCGTCGGCGTGCTGTTCGGGGTCGAGCCCTGGAACTATCCGTACTACCAGGTGGCGCGTTTCGCGGCGCCGAACCTGATGGCCGGCAATGTCGTGATGGTCAAGCATGCGTCGAACGTTCCGCAGTGCGCGCTGGCCTTCGAGCGCCTGATGGAAGAAGCCGGCGCACCGGTGGGCGCGTACACGAACCTGTTCATCTCGAAGGACCAGGTGGCACAGGTCATCGCCGACCCGCGCATCCGCGGCGTGGCCTTGACCGGCAGCGAAGCCGCCGGTGCCGTGGTGGCGGCGCAGGCCGGCAAGGGCCTGAAGAAGTCGACCCTGGAACTGGGCGGCAGTGACGCCTTCATCGTGCTTGATGACGCCGACCTCGACAAGGCCGTGAAGCACGCCGTCAGCGGCCGCATGGGCAACTCGGGCCAGGCCTGCACCGCGTCGAAACGCATCATCGTGGTCGAGGCCCTGGCCGAGCGTTTCCTGCAGAAGTTCCAGGCGGCGATGGAGGGCTTCAAGCCGGGCGACCCGATGGACAAGCAAACCACGCTGGCGCCGCTGTCGTCCGAGCAGGCGCTGAAGACACTGCTCGGCCAGGTCGATGATGCCGTCTGCCACGGCGCCCGCGTGCTGATGGGCGGCAAGCGCATCGCGGGGTTGGCCGGCGCCTTCATGCAGCCGACCATCCTGGCCGATCTGAGCAGCGCCAACCCGGCCTACCGCCAGGAGTTCTTCGGCCCGGTGGCGCTGTTCTTCCGCGTCGCCGACGAATCCGCCGCCGTCAAGCTCGCCAACGATTCGCCCTTCGGCCTCGGTGGCTCGGTGTTCACGCAAGACATCGAGCGCGGCAAACGGGTGGCGCGGCAGATCGACACCGGCATGGTGTTCATCAACTCCGGCGCGGTGTCGTCACCCGAGCTGCCGTTCGGCGGCGTGAAGAATTCCGGCTACGGGCGCGAGCTGTCGGGCGCCGGCATCCAGGAGTTCGTCAACAAGAAGCTGATCCGGGTCAACTGAGGGTCGGTGGGTCTTGCGCATTGACCGGAAGGCTAACGTTCACACTGCGCAGTACCGTTCCTGAATCGCGGTGTCGGCCAGCAGTTCGCTGCCGGTGCCCGAGTGCACGACCTCGCCCTGGTCTAGGATGTAGGCGCGGTCGGAAACTCGCAGGGCGCGCTCGACGTTCTGCTCGACCAGCAGGATCGTCGTGCCGGCCTGCTTCATGCGCGCGAACAGGTGGAACATCTCGTCGACCAGCAGCGGCATGATGCCTTCCGACGGCTCGTCGAGCAGGATCATCTTCGGCCGCGCCATCATCGCGCGCGCGATCGCCAGCATCTGCTGTTCGCCGCCCGACATCGACGTGGCGTCCTGGCCCAGCCGCTCCTTCAGGCGCGGGAAGGTTTCGGCGATCTCGTCGATCATGCGCGCCGCGTCACCCCGGTTTTTCGCGGCGGTGATGCCGAGTTGCAGGTTCTCGCGCACCGTCAGGCCGGGCACGATGCGGCGCTCTTCCGGCACATAGGCCAGGCCGGCGTGGAAGCGCGTGTGGGCGGGTTGATCGAGCAGCTCCTGGCCGTCGAACAGCACGCTGCCGGTGCGCCTGGCCACCAACCCCATCAGCGCGCGCAGGGTGGTCGTCTTGCCGGCGCCGTTGCGGCCCATCAACGTGACGATCTCGCCGCGATTCACCTCGAACGACACGTTTTGCACGACGTGGCTGCGGTCGTACCAGGCGTTCAGCGCTTGCACCTGCAACATGCTCAACCTTCCCCGAGGTAGACCCGCCGCACCTCGGCGTTGCTGCGGATCTGCGCCGGCGTGCCCTCGGCCAGGAACTCGCCGTGGTGCAGCACGATCAGGCGTTCGCACAGCCCCATCACGAGCTTCATCTTGTGCTCCACCAGCACGACAGTGCGCTCGGCCGCCAGCGCGCCGATGAGTCGCATCATCACGCCGGTTTCCTCGGGCGACATGCCGGCGGTGGGCTCGTCCATCAGCAGCAGCATTGGGTCGCTGGCGAGCGCCATCGCGATCTCGAGCGCGCGTTGCTGGCCGTGCGCGAGGTCGCCCGCAGTCTTGGTGCGAAGGGCAGCGAGGCCGACGCGTTCGAGCAGCGCATCGGCCTTGTCGATCAGCGCCGCGAGGCTGGCACGCGGGCGCAGCAGCTCGAAGCGCGAGGCGCGCATCTGCGCTGCGACGCGCACGTTCTCATGCGCGCTGAGCTGCTTGAACACGTTCGTGATCTGGAAGCTCTTCGCGATGCCGATGCGCGCGAATTCATGTTGGGCCAGGCCGGTGATGTCCTGGCCCTGGAAGCGAACCCGCCCCTGCGTCGGCGCGAACGCGCCGCTGACGACGTTGAAGAAGGTGCTCTTGCCGGCGCCGTTCGGGCCGATGATGGCCGTCAGCTCGCCGGGCCGGAACGACACGCTGACCCGGTTCAACGCGACGAAGTTGCCGAAGCGCTGCGTGACCTGTTCGACCTCGAGGATCGGCGCGATCATGATGTTGTTCGCGACGCCGCTCACGATGCCTTGCCTGCTGCCGCAGGCCGATTCAGCCAGTGCAGGATCGAGCCCCACACGCCGCGCGGGAAGAACAGCACGAACACCATGAAGATCACGCCGACGGCGGCCATCCAGTGCGAGGTGTGGGCCGTGGTCACGTCTTCGAGGTAGAGGAACACGGCCGCGCCGACGAACGGCCCGAAGAAGGTGCCCATGCCGCCGAGCAGGCACATCATCACCGCCTGGCCCGACTGCAGATAGTGCAAAGAGTCGATCGGCACGATCGACAGGTGCAGCGCACGCAGCGCACCGGCCAGGCCGCACACGGCGGCCGACAGCACGAACACCAGCAGCTTGGCGCGCGCCACGTCAAAGCCGCAGGCAGCAGTGCGCTGTTCGTTCTCGCGGATCGCTTCGATGACGGCGCCGAACGGCGAGTTCAGCACCCGCGAGACGAACCACAGCGCGAGTGCGACGAACCCCAGGATCACGTAGTACTTGGTGGTCGGGTTCAGGAAGTCGAGCTTCCAGCCGAGCACGTCGATGGGTTCGACCTTGATGCCGCGCAGGCCGTTCTCGCCGCCGGTCCAGCGCTCGGCCTTGTAGAACGCGTAGTAGACGATCTGGGCCAGCGCCAGCGTCACCATCGAGAAGTAGATGCCGCGCGTTCGGATCGCCAGGTAGCCCATCACCACACCGACCAGTGCCGATGCCGCCACGCCCGCGAAGAGGGCGGCCCACCACGGCCAGCCGCCGCTGACGATGGCGATGCCGCACAGGTAGCTGCCCACGCCGAGGAACGCGGCGTGGCCGAACGACAGCATGCCGGTGTAGCCAAACAGCAGGTTGAAGCCGACCGCGTACAGGCCGAAGATCAGGATGTTGATGGCCAGTGCCTCGTAGGGCATGACGAGCGGGAACACCAGCAGCACGGCGAGCACGGCGGCCACGCGGTGGCGCGCGATGAAGGTCAGCGCAGCAGTCTTCATCAGCCCATCAACCCGGCCTTGCCGAACAAGCCCTGCGGGCGGATCAGCAGCACCACGGCCATCAGCACGAAGATCGACAGCTCGGCCAGGTCGGGTGCGAACAGCGAGGTCATGCTGAACACCACGCCGACCAGCAGGCCGGCCACCACCGCGCCCGGCAGCGAACCCATACCGCCCACGACCGTGACGACGAAGGACTCGGCCAGCACCGAGATGCCCATCTCCGGATTCACCGCCCGCGTCGGTGCAGCCAGCACGCCCGACAGCCCGGCGATGGCCGTGCCGATGCCAAACACCAGCAGCCAGACGCGGGCGATGTCGATGCCGAGAACGCGGACGATTTCGGGGTCGCGCGAGCCGGCGCGGATGATCAGGCCGAAGCGCGTCTTCTCGATGAAGAGCCAGAGCGCGAGCACGACGACGGCGGTGGCGGCGATCAGGAACAGGCGGTACTTCGGGAACATGCCGAAGCCCAGATTTACCGCGCCGCGCAGCTCGGCCGGTGTCGAGGTCGGCAGGCCTTCGATGCCGAACGCGACGCGCATCGCCTCGACCATCACGTACGACAGGCCGAAGGTCAGCAGCAGCGGGTAGTCGATGCCGCGGCCATACAGCGGGCGCACCAGAAAGCGCTCGGTGACCAGGCCGATGGCGCCCACCGCGAGGGGCGTGAGCAGCAGGCTGAACCAGAAGCTGCCGGTCAGGCCGAGGAAGTACACGCCGAGGAAGGCCCCGACCATGAAGAACGCGCCATGCGCGAAGTTCACGACCGTGAGCATGCCGAAGATCAGCGACAGGCCGAGCGCAAGCAAGGCGTAGACGGCGCCCAGGGCGATGCCGGTCATGAGTTGGAGCAGCAGCAGGGAAGGGGTGATCTCGGCCATCTTGGATTGGATTACTCCCTCTCCCCGGCGGGGAGAGGGTGGGGGTGAGGGAAGGGGCCGCGCAGTTTGAACGTTAGGCGCGCTCCGCGCCCCTCACCCCAATCCTCTCCCAGAAGGCGAGGGAGTAAAACGTCGGGAGCAATTCGACTCGGCTCAAGTCGTGACCTTGTGCCCCAGCTCGTCGCAGGTCCGCAGGTTCGCCTCGTTCGCGGCCTCGATAGCGAGCACCTTGAACACGTCGTACTTGTCCTTCATGTCTTTCGACTTCGACTCGACGATGACCACCGACTGCACCGACTGGTGGTCGCACTTGCGGTAGAACTGCTCGCCCTTGTACCAGTTGTACTTGAGCTGGCGCAGCGCGATGCTGACCGGCACCGAGTCGGTGGTCTTGGCGTTCAACACAGCCTGCAGCACGCTGCGGATGCCGGCGTAGCCGAGCGCGCCGTAGTCGGACGGCACGGCGCCGCCATGGGCCTTGCGGAACTTGTCGTTGAAGGCCTTCGCGGCCGGGATCTTGTCTTCCATGCCCCAGTAGTACGAGGTGCCGCCGAGGATGCCCTCGAAGGCCTCGGCGCCGCCGGCCTGGCGCGAGGTGTAGAGCAGCACCGGTGCGATCACCTTGGTGTTGGCCTTGAGGCCGAAGTCGGTCACCTGCTTGGCCGAGTTGACGAGGTCGCGGCCGAAGTTGCACAGCACCAGCACATCGGGCTTGAGCGCCTGGATTCGCGGCAGGAAGGCCGAGTAGTCGGCCACGCCGAGCGGGTGGCGGATGTCGGCCAGCGTGGTGGCACCCAGCGGCCCACCGGCGCGCTGAAAGCCGCGCACCATCTCGTGGCCGTAGGCGTAGTCTGCGGTCAGGTAGACGACCTTCTTGCCGAACTTCGGGAACGCGTAGCGCGCCACCGCACCGGCCGTCAGGTGCGGGTTCAGCGCCTCGTGGAAGGTGTACAGGCTCCAGTCCTTCGCCTCGTTGATGGCGTCCGACTGGCTGATCGAATTGAAGATGATCTTGCGATCGCGTGACACGGCATTGATCGACAACTGCGTGGCCGCCGACAGCGAGCCGACGATGAAGTTGACCTTGTCCTTCTCGATCAGCTCCAGCGTGCGGGTAGCAGCTTCGCCGGGGTTGAGCTTGTCGTCGCGCACCAGCAGCTCGGCCTTGCGGCCGCCGAAGCCGCCAGCGTCGTTGAAGTCCTTGATCGCGATCTCGGCGGCGCGCACCTGGTCTTGAGCCTCGGCCGAGAACGCGCCGGTGAGCGGAACGGGGAAGCCGATCTTGATCGGTGCGGCTTGCGCGCGGGCGATGCTGAACATGAACGGCGTGGCCGCAGCGGCGCTGCCGGCGGTGAGCAGCTGGCGGCGGCGCGTGTCGATCAGGGGCGGGTTCATGGTCTGTCTCCAACAGGGTGAGGGCGGGGAATAAGCCTCTACGGGCTCAATGAAGTGAAGCGTGAAGTGAAGTGAGCGGCGGCGCGTCGGCGGCGGGCCACGCCGGATCGACGGCGGTCTCGCGCAGCACGGCCTGGGCATCGCGCCGCGCGCCGGCGTGGACGCTGCTCTGCCCCTGCGCCTGCATGTAGGCACCGAGATCGCGAGCGCGCTGCACCACTGCGCGACCCGGCGCGAGACGCAGCGCCTCGAATGCGCGCAGCGCGGCGGGCGTCGCGCCATGGGCGCGAATGCAGTCGCCGAGCGCCATCGCATCTTCGGCGGCCTTGGTCACACCCATTCCCACATGCGGGCGGGCGACGAAGGCGGCGTCGCCCATCAGCGCGACGCGCTCGAACGCGAGGCGCTGCGACACCACATCGAAGATCGGCTGCAGAAACGGCTGGGCGGTCTTCTCGAGCATCTCGGCGAACTGCGGCGCGAGCAGCCGGCGCGCGGCTTCGCGCATCGCCGCCACATGGCGCCACGAAACCTTGTTCGGTGCGATGCCGAGCGCGTGGTGCTCGCCGTCGGCGTCGGTGAGCAGATCGCGCAGCGCATTGTGTTCGTCGGCTGCGCGGTACCAGACCAGGTTGTAGCGGCGGCTGCCGCGCGCCGTGGTGTTGGCGTGGCCGGCGACCGGGTAGCCGATCAACTGTTCGCCGGCCGGCAGACCGAAGCCGAAGTGATCGAACACGCTGGCCAGCGTGTGGCGCGACAACACGGCCTCGTCGCAGACGCCGCGCCAGGCGATGTAGCCGGCGTATTCGGGAACGGCCTGCGGCGCGAACTGGGCCCGCACGGCGGAGCGGATGCCGTCGGAGGCGATCAGCAGGTCGGCATCGAGGACGGTGCTTGATGCAATTCCCGATGCACTTCCCGCTGCACTTCCCGACGCCAAGCCCGACGCACCGCCATCGACGAACACGCGCACCCCATGCGCGTGCTGCTCGACCTTCGAAACGGCCTGGCCCGCATGGCAGCGCTCGGCCGGAAAGGCCCCGGCGAGCAAGGCGTAGAGCCGGCTCCAGGACGTGAGCAGCTGCGGCATCGCCAGCCGCGCCACCACATCGCCGCTGGCGGCCAGCGCGACGCGCGACTCGACGCGCACACCGAGCGTGTCGTCAACCGCCACGCCGGCGCGCTTCAGGCCCCGGCCGAGCGCGGCGTGCGTGACGATGCCGGCACCGCGGCCGTCGAACGAGCCAGTGACCTTCTCGAGCACCTGCACGTCGTGGCCGTCGCGCAGCAGCATGTTGGCGGCCAGCAGGCCACCGAGCGAACCACCGGCGATCAGGATGCGGGCCATGCGCTTGCGTTCGGTAGCGGTTTCGGGCTCGGGCTCGGGTTCGGGTTCGGGTTCAAGCGCCGAGTGCGGCCTTCTCGGCCGCCGGGTAATTGAGTTCGATCATCACGCCGCACGGGTCGTCGAGGAACACCTGGTGCAGACCGACCGATGGCACGCTGCGTTCGCGGAACGGCACGCCCTGGGCCTGCAAGTGCGCCAGCATCGCGGCCAGGCCGTCGGCATAGAACGCGATGTGATCGACGGCACCGGAGCCGGCCAGCGAGGCTTCGGCGCGGTCGCCGAGGTACTGCTTCAGACCCTGCGGATCGCTGCGGTCGATGCCGATGATGTGGACCACCGCGTTCGCCATGTCGGCGTGGTCACCGCGGTACATCCACAGGCCGGGGAACGGGAAATCGGGCCGCGGGCCGACGCTCAGGCCGAGCACATCGGCATAGAAGCGCCGGCTCGCGTCGAGGTCGGTGGTGCGGATCGAGTAGTGGTTCAGCGTCAGTGCCATGTCATGCCTTTCGGGATCGGGTGGACCGCGCTGGGGCGGATGCCGCGGGTGTTTTCTGCGGCGCATACAAGATCGCCTTGGCCGACAGCAGGTAGCCCGTGATGCGGTCGGCGATGTAGGTCTCGTCGTGCTCGGGCGTTTCGGCGCCGTGTACTGCCTGCTCGTAGACCGAGCGCCGCAGCCCGATGTAGAAGATGCCGCCGTGCAGACCCATCAGCAATTCCAGCTCGCGCGAGTTCGGCTTCGCGCGGCTGACGACACCGCAGTGGCGCCGCGTTTCGCGGATCAGGCGCGGGAACAGGCGGTTGCGCAGCAACTCGAAGAACCGGTCCGGGATGTAGTGGTCACTCAGGCCCGAGAACACCAGGATGCGGACGAACTCGCGCGCAAAGATTGCCTTCGTGTAGTCGGCATAGAAGCGCGTGAACTTGGTCGGCGCGTCGAGCTTCGGGTTGTCGAGAATGCGTTCCCACTCGGGCTTCCACAGGCCTTCGAACAGCTCCGTGTAGACGCGCTCGATCAGCGCCTGCTTGGTCGGGAAGTAGTGGTACAGCAAGGCGTGGGTGACGCCGATGTTCCTTGCCAGGTCGCGCAGCTGGCCGTCGAGCCCGCGGTCGGAGAAGAAGCGGATGGCGCCGGCGACGATCTGCTGTTCGCGCTCTGCGGTGGGCAGGCGCTTGCGGGTCGGGGTGGCAGGAATGCGCTGGCGCATGGTGGGCTTTGTCGATCAATTCGTTGGGCGATCAGGCTCGGGGTAAGTCCGAAGTCATCGCTGTTTACCCGTTGGTCAACATTGCATAACATTGTTGATCCATTGGTAAACAGCATCATCCGTGGAAACCCCGAAGCGACCACGCCAACAGCCTTTCGAAAGCAGCGCCGATGAAAGCCCCGGCCTTCGACTACACCAAACCCGCCAGCCTTGACGAAGTGTTCGGCCTGCTCGCCGCGCATGGCGACGGCGCGCGGCTGCTGGCGGGAGGGCAGACGCTGCTGGCGACGCTGAACATGCGGCTGTCCGAGCCATCGATGCTGATCGACCTCGGCGGCATCGCGGCGCTGCAAGGCATATCGGTTCAGGGCGATGGCCAAGGGCAAGGCCAGGGCCAGGGGCAGGTCCTGCGCATCGGCGCCCTCGTCACGCACAGCGAGATCGAAGCATCTGCTCTCGTCGCGCAGCATGCACCGTTGCTGGCATTGGCCGCGCCACACATCGCGCACCGCGCGATCCGCAACCTCGGCACCTGGGGCGGTTCGATCGCCTACGCCGACCCGGCCGCCGAATGGCCGGCGTGTCTGGCCGCGCTGGAAGGCGTGGTGGTGGTGCGCGGGGCGAATGGCGAACGCCGCATCGCCGCGCATGATTTCTTCATTGACCTGTACACCACCGCGCTCGCCGCCGGCGAGGTCGTCACCGCCTGCGAGCTGCCGCTGCGCCAGCCCGCCGACGTGTTCGTGTTCGACGAACTCGCGCGCCGCCATGGCGACTACGCCATCGTCGGCCTGGCACTGGCCGCGCGGCGTGGTGGCGGTGGCGGTGGCGGTGGCGGTGATGGCATGCAACGCGTGCGGCTGGCCTTCCTCGGGGTCGGCTCCACGCCGCTGCGCGCCGTGCGCACCGAGGCCGCGCTCGAAGGCCGGGCGTTGAGCTCGGCGGTGCTCGACGCGGCCATGATCACGCTCGCCGCCGAGCTGAACCCGATGCCCGACCTGACGAACTCCGCAGCCACCAAGCGCCACCTGGCTTGCGTGCTGACGCGCCGCGCGCTGGCCACGGCGCTGTCGATGTGAACGGCGCAAGCCGGCCTGCCGAGGACCCATCCATGAGCGATTTCACCCGAACCATCCACCTCACCGTGAATGGCGAAGCGCACCGCTGCAAGGTCGCGCCGCGCCAGCACCTGGTTGATTTCCTGCGTGAAGACCTGGGCCTGACCGGCTCGCACCTCGGCTGCGAACACGGCGTGTGCGGCGCCTGCACCGTGCGGCTCGACGGCCGGGTGGTGCGCGGCTGCCTGGTGCTGGCGGTGCAGGCCGATGGGCGCAGCGTCGAGACCGTCGAAGGCTTGAGCGAAGGCGGCAGCGTGCGCGATCTGCAAGACGCCTTCGTGGCCCGCAACGCACTGCAGTGCGGCTACTGCACACCGGGCATGTTGATGGCAGCGGCCGAGCTGCTCGAGACCCGGCCCGATGCGACGCGCGACGAGGTGCGCGTGGCGATCTCCGGCAACTATTGCCGCTGCACCGGCTACCAGGCCATCGTCGATGCGGTGTGCGATGTGCTGGCGCGCCGCAAGGCGGCGGGCGCCGAAGCACCCGTCACCGCAGCGGTGGTCTCGATCGGCGCAGGAGCCCGCCCATGAACGCGCCGGACCGCCACCCGCCCGCGCTGCACGCCGTCACCGACGACCCGCGCTACATCGGCGCGTCGGTGCCTCGGGCCGGGGCGCGCCGGCTGGTCGAAGGGCGCGGCACGTATGTGGACGACATCAAGCTGCCGCGCATGGCGCATGTCGTGTACTGGCGTTCGCCGGTGGCGCACTGCCGCATCGTCGGCATCGAGCGCGACGCCGCGCGCGCCATGCCCGGCGTCATCGCCGTCGTCGATGGGGCGCAGGTGGCCGCGCTGTGCAAGCCGTGGGTCGCGACACTCGGGCACCTGGCGGGCATGAAGTCGGCGCCTCAACATGCACTCGCGATCGACCGCGCCTGCTGGCAGGGCGAGCCGGTGGTGGCGGTGGTGGCCGAGACCCGCGCCCAGGCCGAAGACGCCTTGCAGCATCTGCAGGTCGAATGGGAAGACCTGCCCGCCGTCACCGAGATGGCGAGCGCGCTCGATGCGGCCACGCCTTTGATCCACCCCGAACTCGGCGACAACCTGTGCTTCACGCGCAGCCTGGACACCGGTGGCGTCGACGCCGCATTCGCCTCGGCCGACGTGGTGGCCGACGCGACCTTCGAGTTCGGCCGCCACACCGGCGTGACCTTGGAGCCGCGTTGCCAGATCGCCGACTGGAACCCGGGCGACCAGCGCCTCACGGTGTATCACTCGCAGCAGGCGCCGCACATGATGCAGGACCTGTACGCGCGCCAGTTCGGCCTCGACGAGTCGGCGGTGCGCGTCATCTGCAAGGATGTCGGCGGCTCGTTCGGCATCAAGGTGCATGCCTACCCGGACGACTTCGCGACGGTGGCGCTGTCGATGCTTTTGCGCCGCCCGGTGAAGTTCGTCGCCGATCGGCTGGAGTCTTTCACCAGCGACATCCATGCGCGCGAGCACTGCATCAAAGGCCGCATCGCGGCGTCGAAGGAAGGCGACATCCTGGCCTTCGAGATCGACGACCTGACCGGCATCGGCGCGTACTCGATGTTCCCGCGCACCAGTGCGATCGAAGGCAATCAGGTCGTGAACCTGACCGGCGGGCCGTACCGGCATCAGCACTACCGCGCCACCTTGAAGGTGGTGTTCCTGAACAAGACGCCGACCTGCCAGTACCGCGGCGTGGGCCACCCGATCGCGTGTGCGGTGACGGAAGGGCTGGTCGATCTTGCGGCCGCCAGGCTCGGCATCGATCCGCTCGAATTCCGCAAGCGCAACGTGATCCGCGACGATGCGTATCCGGCCGTCGGCGCCTCGGGCATCAAGCTCGAAGTGCTGTCGCATGAAGAGTGCCTGCGCAAGATCGAGGCGCTGATGGACTACCCGGCCCTGCGCGCCGAGCAGGCCGCGCTGCGCGAGCGCGGCAGTCAGCGCGGAATTCAGCGCGGCATCGGCTTCGCGACCTTGATCGAGCTGACGAATCCGGGCGCGGCGTTCTATGGCGTGGGCGGTGCGCGCATCGCCGCGCAGGACGGCGCAACGCTGCGCCTGGAACCGACCGGCGCGGTGACGGTGCTGGTCAGCGTCGGCGAACAAGGGCAGGGCGCGGAAGGCATCTTCGCGCAGATCGCGGCCGACGCGGTGGGTGTCGACATCGCCAGGGTGCGCGTCGTCACTGGCGACACCGACGTGACGCCGTATGGCGGCGGCACCTGGGCCTCGCGCGGGGCCGGCATTGGCGGCGAGGCGGTGCTGCAGGCCGGGCTGGCCTTGCAGCGCAACATCCTGAAGGTGGCGGCGGTGATATTGAATCGGCCGGCCGCAAGCCTGGCGGTGCGCCGCGACAAGATTGTTGACATGTCAACTGGTGCCGCGCTGCTGCCGCTCGCCGAACTCGGCCGCGTCGCCTACTTCCGGCCCGACACCTTGCCGGGCGGCTTCACGCCCGAGCTGATGGTGACGCGCCACTACGCGCAGCGCGACTACCCGTTCATCTTCACGAACGGTGTGCAGGCCTCGTACGTGGAAGTCGATACCGAGACCGGCTTCGTCAGGCTGCTGAAGCACTGGGCGGTCGAAGACTGCGGGCGCGTCATCAACCCGATGCTGGTGGACGAGCAGATTCGCGGCGCCATCGTGCAGGGCATCGGCGGCGCGCTGTACGAGGAGTGCCTGTACGACGGCCATGGACAGTTGCGCAACGGCAGCCTCGCCGATTACCTGGTGCCGATGGCCGGCGAAATGCCCGACATCGTCGTCGCCCATGTGCAAACGCCCACTGCCAGCTCGAAGCTCGGCGCCAAAGGCGCCGGTGAGGCCGGCACAGCCGGCGCGCCGGGGGCGGTGATGAACGCCATCAACGACGCACTGCGTCCACTCAATGCGGCGGTGTTCTCGCAGCCCTTCACGCCGGAAAAAATCCTGCGCGCGCTGGGCCGGGTTGCCTGACCCGGCTCGGGCCAGAGCGCGTTGAGCACTTGCGCCAGACGGGCGCCGGCCCGGATCAACTGCAGGGTCTGGATCGCGTCCTTGCGCTTGAAGTAGGCGTCGCGGTCGGCGAATTGAACGCTCCATTGGCCGGGCCTCGCGGCGTCGGGCTGGAACAGCAGGCCGTCGAACGCGGCGCGTGAAACGAGCAGCGTTTCGCTCGCCCAGGCGGCCGGCCATTCGACCGGGTCAGACGCGCTGGCCGCGATGCCACGGGCCTCGGCGAGCACGCGCCGGTCGATGCGTCGGGCTTGCAGACCGGCGGCCACCGCGTCCCAGTCGGCATGCAGATTGCTGGTGCCATCGGCGATCGAATTGCCGCCTCGCGTACCGGTCTTCGGATCGAGTGGCGCAGCTGACGCGTCCGGGTCCATCGGCTGGCCGTGGTCGTCGAGGTAGAGCGCACCGACATGCAGCGGCTGGTGCACGTCGCCGACCAGATGCGCCAGCAGCAGCAAGGCCTCGCGGCGGTTGCGCAGGCTGAACGGTGCAGACGCGGGCCGGCCGTGAAGCACCTCGATCGCGGCTTGCAAGGCGCTCACCACATCATGGTCGCTGGTGCCGATGAAGGCGCGGTCGTAGTGGTCGCGCTGGATCGCGACATCGGTGAAGTGGTACTTTTTGTGGCACGCGAAGTCGCGCCCGCCCGGATCGCATTGCGTCGAATTGCGGCTCACGAAGTCGATCATTCCGGCGATGCCCTCGGGCGTCTCGAAGGCCTGGCAGGCGCGGTGGAAGCGGGCGTCGGGAACATGGCGCCAGCCGTTGCCGTGCGGCTGCACATCTTTGATGCAGTCGGCCCACGTCGACGCCACCTCGAGCTTCATGCCCAGTGTGCGAGCCACCTGGCGGGCCGCGCGCGGGTTCAGCAGGCGGTCGGCCACGGCAGCGCTGAAGGCGTGGCCCTGGGCACCGAACGCCAGCGCCGGCTGGCCGTGCAGCAGGCCGAGCAGCACCACGAACGCACTGATCGTCGAACGCAATCGCTTACTGTTTCGAGATGCCAGTGCCAGGCCGCGCCGCCCGAATGATGCAACCATGGTGGCCAACGAACTGTCGGCCGATCGCAGTCCGCCGGGCCAGCGCCGATCGAGCGGCAAAACGCCATCGAGGAGCAAACGCATCACGCCTGTGAACGATTCCACGCCGACGCCGATACGTGCCACCCAAGGTGGTGATTTGCAGCGCATTGGTTTCAGTGCACGATTCATACTGAGACCTGATTTGATGAATACATCCATGACACCCGAGCAACTCACCGGCAAACACGCCCGCTTGCGCCAGGAGCTGGCGGAAGCTTATTCTGAGTCGGCATGGCGGGCCGGGCGCATCGACCGTATCGCCGACGAACTGGCCCAGACCGAGAGGCGCTGGCCACGAACCAGCCGTCCGACGAACAGACCGAAGATCCGCTGTTCGGCTTCGGCGTCTGAGCCGCCGCGGCATGCTGGCCGAATTGCGCACGCCTTCCGGCGCGCCCTGTTGATCGGCCATCGGGTCAGCTTTTAGGGCGCTTGGCAAGGTGGGCATGACTGTATATATTCACAGCATGCCGCCGACCCCGTCAACACCAGCGTCAGTCCCACCCGGTTCGCATCCGATCCAACGCCGGGCCATCGTGCCGGAGCCCGCAGCGAGCGAGCGAAAGGCGGTGAAGGGCCGGGGCACGGTGTGGGCCATCGAACATCGTTTCTCGAAGCAGACCAGCGAACTCTGCGACGACGGCTGGGGCTCGCTCGACTTGGCGGCGAGCGAAGAACTCGTGGCGCCGGGCACTCGAGTCATCGAGGAATCCGTCAAGTCGATCCTGTCGTCGAACACCTCGCCCGACATTCACTTCGACCTCTCGATCAACCCCTATCGTGGTTGTGAACATGGCTGCGTGTACTGCTTTGCCAGGCCCACCCACAGCTACCTCGGGATGTCGCCGGGGCTCGACTTCGAGACCCGCATCATCGCCAAGGTGAACGCCGCGCAGCGCCTGCGCGAAGCGTTCGCGAGCCGTGCCTATGAAGCGGCCCTGCTGAACATCGGCGCCGCCACCGATGCCTATCAACCGGTCGAACGCAAGCTCGGCATCACGCGCTCGGTGCTGCAAGTGCTGGCCGAATGCAGCCATCCGTTTTCGATCGTCACGAAGTCGTCGGGCATCGAACGCGACCTCGACATCATCGCGCCGATGGCCGCGCGCGGCCTGGCGTCAGTCTACGTTTCACTCACCTCACTCGACCCCGCGCTGGCCCGCATCATGGAACCGCGCGCGGCCGCGCCGGCGCGCCGTCTGCACACGATCGAAGCCTTGGCGAAGGCGGGCGTGCCGGTCGGCGTGAGCCTGTCGCCGATGATCCCGTTCATCAATGAACCCGAGATCGAACGCCTTCTCGAAGCGGCGGCGAACGCCGGTGCCACGTCGGCCTTCAGCGTCGTGCTGCGCCTGCCGTGGGAAGTGAACCCGATCTTCCAGGACTGGCTGGCGCAGCACTTCCCCGAGCGCGCAGCGCGCGTGATGGCGCGGGTGCGCGAGATGCGCGGCGGGCGCGATTACGACGCCGCATTCGGCGCCCGCATGACGGGCGAGGGCGTCTGGGCGCAACTGCTCGCGCAGCGGGTGCGCAAGGGCGCGGCGCGCTACGGTTTGAACCGGCAGCGGGTCGAACTCGACCTGACGCAGTTTCGAAAGCCGCGCCTCGAAGCGAACGACGTGCAGCGCGATCTGTTCGGGTGAAGCCGGCCGTCCGCACATCAAAACAAACTCGCCACCGCAGAGGCGCGGACGGCGCAGAGTTGCGCAGAGTAAATTCATCAGAATTGCTTTCTCGGCGAACCTCTGCGTACTCCCCGCCTCGGCGGTGAATGAGTTGGCTTTTGAATTGAAAGCGAGGCGATTCCCTCTCACGCTTTCAGCGCGCGCGGCAAATCGCAAAGGCGTCGAGTGCGGGCTTGTATTCACTGGCCTGCACGCCCAACAGGCCGAGCACGGAATGGAACAGGTTGTCGTGCGTCAACGGCGCGTCGAGCCGGCCGGTGAGGCAAGTCTGCGCTGACCGCGCTGCCGTGCCGGCTTGCGGCGCGAGCCACAGCAGCATCGGCACATGGATCTGCTCGCGCGGTGCCAACGCATACGGCAGGCCGTGCAAATACAGGTTGTTCTCGCCGAGCGACTCGCCGTGGTCCGACACGTAGAGCAGCGCCGCGTCATGCTCAAGCTCGCGGGTCAGCAGCCACTTCAGCGTGGCCGCCAGCACATGGTCGGTGTAGGCGATCGAGTTGTCGTAGGCGTTCAGCAGCGCCTGGTGGTCGCACTGCTGCAGTACCGCGGTCGTGCATTCGGGCTGGAACGGTTTGCGCCCGGCCGGGCTGCGCTTGAAGTAGGCCGGGCCATGGCTGCCCATCTGATGCAGCACGACGAGCACACCGCGCGCACGGGCCGCAGCGGGCAGCGCGGCGATGCGTTCATCCAGACCGACCAGCAAGGCCTCGTCCAGGCATTCGTCGTCGGGGCACAACGCTTTCGACAGTGCGGCCAGGCCCGGCGCCGGGTCGTGGGTGTCGGCGTGCGGCACCCTGTCGCACAGGCCCTTGCAGCCGGCCTGGTTGTCGATCCACAGCACTGCCATGCCGGCGCGCTGCACCAAGTCGAGCAGGCTCTCATGCTCGCGGTCGCGGGCCTCGAAGCCGGCCTTGCCGAGGTGCGAAAACATGCAGGGCAAGGACGCGGCCGTGTTCGTGCCGCACGACGTGACGTTGCGAAAGCTCAGCACGCCTTGCGATGCCAGTTCCGGGTTGGTCGGGCGGACATAGCCGTTCAACGCAAAGTGATCGGCACGCGCCGTCTCGCCGATCACCAGCACCAGCAAGGGCGGCCGCACGCCTGGCGCACGCGGCGCGATGCGGGCATCGGCGCCGATGGCCTGCGGTGGGCCGGCCGGCATCGCCTTGGCGCGCAGCGCCAGATCGACCAGCGCATAGATCGAGTTCGCCGGGTTGATCAGGTAGCGCATCGAACGGTGGTTGCGCATCGTCGCCGACAGGTCGGCGAACAGCGCGAACACCAGCAGCAGCAATGCGAACACGCAGGCGAAAAGGCCGAGCGCATCGATGCCGGCCTGGCGCGACCAGCGGGTCCCGCGCACCGGCAGCCACGCCAGCACCCCCAGCGGCAGGCCGGCCAGCAGCAGGAGGCTGCCGACAAGGCGCAGGCTCAGGAGGTCGCGCACTTCGCGCGGGTCGGTCTGCAGCACGTTGATCATCATCGTCGAGTCGATGACCACGCCATAAGCGCCCATCAAGTGCGCGCCGAGGGCGGCTGCGATGAGCAGAACGCCGATCGCCGGCTTGATCGACCGGCGCCAGGCGAACGGCGCGAGCAGGGCAGTGCACAGCGCCGCGATCATCAGCCCGAAGCCGGCGACGAACACCGCGCCGCGCAGCGAAGCCGTCTCCGGCAGCATGGACAGCGCGCGCCACAGCGGCCAGTTCGGCAGTACCGCCACCCACAGGCCGGCCAGCACGGCCAGGGTCAGCGGGTTCCAGCCCGCACTTGCCGACGGGCTCGGAACGCTGCGGCGCGGGCTCACTGGAGCACCTTCATGCTGCGCATTCCGGTATTCGCCCTTGGGGCGGCCCGGCGGGCTCATACGCCGCCACTCACTTGAACAGGTCTTTGACCCGGTCGCCCCAGCTCTTGGTCGTTGGCGAATGCCGGTCGCCGGACTTGCGGAACGCTTCGTCGAGTTCCTTCATCAGCTTGCGCTGGTGCTCGGTGAGCTTGATCGGCGTCTCGACGCTGACATGGCAGTACAGGTCGCCCGGGTAGCTCGACCGCACGCCCTTGATGCCCTTGCCGCGCAGCCGGAAGGTCTTGCCGTGCTGCGTGCCTTCGGGCAGGTCGATCTCGGCCTTGCCGCCGAGCGTGGGCACCTCGATGTCGCCACCCAGCGCGGCCGTGGTCAGGCCGACCGGGATCGTGCAGTGCAGGTCGTCGCCGTCGCGCTCGAAGATCTCGTGCGCCTTGATGCGGATCTCGATGTACAGGTCGCCCGCCGGGCCGCCGTTCGTGCCCGGCTCGCCGTTGCCGCTGGAGCGGATGCGCATGCCTTCGTTGATGCCGGCCGGGATCTTCACCTCCAGCGTCTTGTTCTTCTTGATCCGGCCCTGGCCGCTGCAGGTGGTGCAGGGCTCGGGGATGATCTTGCCGGTGCCGTGGCAATGCGGGCAGGTCTGCTGGATGCTGAAGAAACCCTGGCGCATGTGGACCGTGCCCTGGCCATTGCAAGTGGTGCAGGTCTTCGGGCTGGTGCCAGGCTTGGCGCCGCTGCCCTTGCAGGTCTCGCAGGCCTCGTAGGCAGGGATGCGGATCTGCGACTCCTTGCCGTGCGCCGCCTCTTCCAGCGTGATCTCCATTGCGTAGCTCAGGTCGGCGCCGCGAAACACCTGTTGGCCGCCGCCACGCCGCTGGCCGGCCGCACCGCCGGCACCCCCGAAGATGTCGCCGAAGATGTCGCCGAAGGCCTCGGCGAAACCGCCCATGCCCTCGCCGCCACCGGCCCCGCCGCGGCCCATGTTCGGGTCGACGCCGGCGTGGCCGTACTGATCGTAGGCGGCGCGCTTTTGGGCGTCGGTGAGCATTTCATAGGCTTCCTTGCCTTCCTTGAATTTCTCTTCCGACTTGGCCGCTGTGTCGCCCTGGTTGCGGTCCGGGTGGTGCTTCATCGCATGCTTGCGATAGGCCTTCTTGATGTCGTCTTCGCTGGCGTTCTTGGGGACGCCGAGCACCTCGTAGTAGTCACGTTTGGCCATGAGATCCAGGCTCCCGGTCTGTCGTCATTGCATCAATGAAGGGTGCGCGATTGCGCGTGCGCATCAAACACCAACGCCGGTTTCAGCCGGAGCCTGCTTTGCATGAAAGCAGCTCCGCCCGAAACCGGCGGTGGGGGCTTGAGGGTCAGCCCTTCTTCACTTCCTTGAACTCCGCGTCGACCACGTTGTCGTCGGCCGGTTTGGCCGCTGCCGCATCGGCGTGCGGGGCCTCGCCGGCAGCGCCACCACCACCGGCAGCGGCGCTGGCTGCGGCTGCGGCGGCCTGCGTCTCGGCGTAGATCTTCTCGCCGAGTTTCTGGCTCGCCGTCATCAGCGTTTCGGTCTTGGCTTCGATGACCGCCTTGTCTTCGCCCTTCAGCGCTTCCTCGGCGTCCTTGATCGCGGCCTCGATCTTTTCCTTCTCGCCGGCGTCGAGCTTGTCGCCATGCTCGGCCAGGCTCTTCTTCACGCTGTGGACCATCGCGTCAGCCGAGTTGCGGGCCTGGATCAGCTCGAGCTTCTTCTTGTCATCGGCCGCGTTCAGTTCGGCGTCTTTCACCATCGCCTGGATCTCGTCTTCGCTCAGGCCCGAGTTCGCCTTGATGGTGATCTTGTTTTCCTTGCCGGTGCCCTTGTCCTTCGCGCCGACGTGCAGGATGCCGTTCGCGTCGATGTCGAAGCTGACCTCGATCTGCGGCGTGCCGCGCATCGACGGCGGGATGCCTTCGAGGTTGAACTCGCCCAGGCTCTTGTTGCCCGATGCCATCTCGCGCTCGCCTTGATAGACCTTGATCGTCACCGCCGGCTGGTTGTCGTCGGCGGTGCTGAACACCTGCGCGAACTTGGTCGGGATGGTGGTGTTCTTCTTGATCATCTTGGTCATCACGCCGCCCAGCGTCTCGATGCCCAGGCTCAGCGGTGTCACGTCGAGCAGCAGCACGTCCTTGCGGTCGCCGGCCAGCACCTGGCCTTGAATGGCCGCGCCGACCGCCACCGCTTCATCGGGGTTCACGTCCTTGCGCGGTTCCTTGCCAAAGAACTCCTTGACCTTCTCCTGCACCTTGGGCATGCGCGTCATGCCGCCGACCAGGATCACGTCGTTGATCTCGGCCACGCTCAGGCCGGAGTCCTTGATGGCGGTGCGGCAGGGCGCGATCGTGCGTTCGATCAGCTCTTCGACCAGCGCTTCGAGCTTGGCGCGCGTGAGCTTGATGCTCAGGTGCTTCGGGCCCGAGGCATCGGCGGTGACGTAAGGCAGGTTGATGTCGGTCTGGGCGCTGTTCGAGAGTTCGATCTTCGCCTTCTCGGCCGCTTCCTTCAGGCGCTGCAATGCCAGCACGTCCTTGCCCAGGTCAACGCCTTGCTCCTTCTTGAACTCGGCAATGATGTATTCGATGATGCGCTGGTCGAAGTCTTCGCCGCCCAGGAAGGTGTCGCCGTTGGTCGACAACACTTCGAACTGCTTTTCGCCATCGACATCGGCGATCTCGATGATCGACACGTCGAAGGTGCCACCGCCCAGGTCGTAGACGGCGATCTTGCGGTCGCCCTTTTCGTTCTTGTCGAGGCCGAACGCGAGTGCTGCCGCCGTCGGCTCGTTGATGATGCGCTTCACGTCCAGGCCGGCGATGCGGCCGGCGTCTTTCGTGGCCTGGCGTTGCGCGTCGTTGAAGTACGCGGGCACGGTGATCACGGCTTCGGTGACGGGCTCGCCCAGATAGTCTTCGGCGGTGCGCTTCATCTTGCGCAGGATCTCGGCGCTGACCTGCTGCGGCGCGATCTTCTGGCCGCGCACCTCGACCCAGGCGTCGCCGTTGTCGGCCGCAGCGATCTTGTAGGGCATCAGGTCGATGTCCTTCTGCACTTCCTTCTCGGTGAACTTGCGCCCGATCAGGCGCTTCACCGCATACAGCGTGTTCTTCGGGTTCGTCACCGCCTGGCGCTTGGCCGAGGCACCGACCAGGATCTCGCCGTCTTCCTGGTACGCCACGATCGACGGCGTGGTGCGTGCACCTTCGCTGTTCTCGATCACGCGGGTGGTGTTGCCTTCCATGATCGACACGCACGAGTTGGTGGTGCCGAGGTCGATGCCGATGATTTTGGCCATTTTGAGTTGCTCCTGAGACGGGATGAAGTTGTTCTTAACGTGTGGATAAGCTGTGCTGATTCAAGCCGTGGCGGTGGATATCCGTGGGAACAAGACCGCTGCTGCCGGCATCACGAAGACGCCGTCACCGTGACCAGTGCAGGGCGCAGCACGCGGTCGGCGATGAGGTAGCCTTTTTGCAGCACTGCCACCACCGTGTTTGGGTCCTGCGCGGAGTCGGCCGGGCGCGGCACCACGCTGATCGCCTGGTGCTGATGCGGATCGAACTTCGCGCCGGCGGCGGGGTTGATTTCGAGCACCTTGTTGCGCTCCAGCGCCGACACCAGTTGGCGCAAGGTGGCGTGCACGCCTTCGAGCATCTGCTCGGGCGACGCGGCCGGCACGGCAATGGCGGCCTCCAGGCTGTCCTTCACCGGCAGCAGGCTGTCGGCGAAGCTCTCGACCGCGTACTTGCGCGCCTTCGAGATTTCGTCTTCGGCGCGGCGCCGCGTGTTCTCCGCTTCGGCCTTGGCACGCAGGTAGGCATCCGACAATTCCGCGTGGCGGGCTTCCAGTTCGGCGAAGCGCGCGGGCAGGTCGGGCGCTGGTGCGCCATCATCCGAAGCCGGCGGCGCGGCCGCAAACTCGGCGGCAAAAGGGTTGGGTTCTGGGTTCGACATGGCAGTGGCTGAATTGAATTACGTTTTATCTGGGGCGATGGCCCTCGGAAATCAAGGGGGATTTGCAATGAGCGTGCACCTTCATCGCCTTCGGCCCCGGCTTCGGTGCGACCGAGGGTGACGCGGATTCGAGCCTCGCAGCACGAGCCCGCTCCGGTTGCATCGAGCGGCCGGTATGAGTGCGGGCGACAGCTGGCAGCAAGTCGGAGACTGCGCCGCACTGGCCACTCACTCCGGTTCGGCGGTCGCGCTCCAGCGGTTCCAGTCGGCGAGTTGGCGCCGGTCGCGTTTGGTCGGGCGGCCCTGCTCGATCGCCAAGGATGGCTCGGTGTTCAGGCGCCGCTCGAGCGCCTGCTGGGTGCGCCGTTCGATGCTGTCGGGCGTCTCCTCGAACATCAGTTGAGCCACTGGCGCCGAACCACGCTGATCGCTCGCGCCGTTGACGATGACGGTGCGCGCCACCAGCCCTTGACGAAGCTCGATCGTGTCGCCGACACGCACCTCGCGCGATGCCTTGGCAACCTGGCCATTGACGTGGACCCGGCCCTTGCCGATCTCGTCCGCGCTCAGGCCGCGGGTCTTGAAGAAGCGCGCGGCCCAAAGCCATTTGTCGAGGCGCACCTTGGCCGTGGCGGGCGCTTCTTTTGTCATGCGGACATCATGCTGAGATCACGTCGCCGTCACGTCGCCATCACTTCGTTGATCCGGCCGCGAGAGCGCGTTGCCGCTGTTCGTCGCGGCCGGTTGCGTCGCTCGCCAGCCCTGTCGGCCAGCCTTGCAGGTGCTGGATCGCGACCGCCGAGAGCGCGGCCAGCCACTCATGCTGGTCGTTCAGGCAGGGCAGGTAGTGGAACTCCTTGCCGCCGGCATGCAGGAAGGCTTCGCGCGCTTCCTGATCGATTTCTTCCAGCGTTTCGAGGCAGTCGGAGGTGAAGCCCGGGCACATCACATCGACCCGCTTCACGCCCTGCTGCGCCAGCGCGATCAGGGTCGGCTCGGTATAGGGTTGCAGCCACTCGGCGCGGCCGAGGCGGCTCTGGAAGGTGATGAGCATGTCGTCCTTGCCCAGGCCCAGGCGCTCGCCCAGCAGGCGTGCCGTCTTCAGGCATTCGCAGTGGTAAGGGTCACCGAGCAGCAAGGTACGCTTCGGCACGCCGTGAAAACTCAGCACCAGCTTGTCAGGCCGGCCGTGTGACTGCCAGTGGTCGGTGACGCGCCTGGCCAGCGCGGCGATGTAGCCGGCGTCGTCGTGGTAGTGGCTGACGAATCGCAGTTCGGGGGCGGTGCGCACGCGCAGTGCCCACTGGTGGACGGCGTCGTTGACGCTGGCGGTGGTGGTGGCGGAATACTGCGGGTACAGCGGCAGGATCAGGATGCGGGTTGTGCCCTGCGCCTTCAACTCATCGAGCACCGTGGCGATGGCCGGGCTACCGTAGCGCATCGCGTAACGCACCGTGACCGGGTGGCCGCGCTCGCCGAGGTAGCCGCCCAGCAGCTTGGCCTGCTTCTCGGTCCAGACCTTCAGCGGCGAGCCCTCGGCGGTCCAGATGCTGGCGTATTTTTTCGCCGACTTCGCCGGCCGCACCCGCAGGATCACGCCATGCAGGATCAGCAGCCACAAGGGGCGCGGGATCTCGACGACGCGCTCGTCGCTGAGGAACTCGGCCAGGTAGCGGCGCACGGCGGCCGGTGTGGGCGCTTCAGGCGTGCCCAGGTAGCACAGCAGCACGGCGGTGCGCGCGGGGCTGCCGTGTTGGTAGGCGGGCTCGGGTGCAAAGCTCATGGCTTCTTCAGCTCGAAGCCGGCTTCGTCCTCACGCTGCGTGTCGGCGAATTTCATGATCTCGAAGCGTACCGTCGGGCTGCCCGCGTCCGAGGGCGGCGTGCCCAGGCCGATCACGCCGCTGCCATGCAAGGTGCAGTTGCCGCGCCGCAGGCTGATGATTTCCGGGTCGTGGTCGAAGCGCACATAGGTTCCGTTGTAACTCAGGTCGGTGAGCTGGAAGGTGCCGCCGTGCCAGGCCACCCGGGCGTGCGAGCGCGACACCCGTTTGTCATCGATGATGTAGGTGGCCTGTGGGCTGCGCCCGAGCACCAGCGGCAGGCTGGTGCCGGCATAGATGCGATTGCGGTCCATCCAGATCAGGCGGATACCTTCGGGTTCGGGTGGCGGCGCAATGTCCCCGAACGCCGTGGCGGCGGTGTCGCCGAAGCGGCGTGTGGCCTCGAGCAAGTGCACATGCACCGGCTCAACGCGGCCGCGCAGCTGCAGCCGATCGAGGTTGCGAAAGCGCAGCTGCTCGGCATCGGCCAGACCGTCGAGCACGCCGGCCGTGACCAGGGTCTCGTTGTCACCGGCATGGTCGAGCAGGCGTGCCGCCACATTCACGGCATCGCCGAACACATCGCCCGACATCTCGACCACCTCGCCGTGCGCCAGCCCAACCTGCAACTTGAGCGGTACCGAAAGTGCGGGGTTCGATGTGCCGCTCGATGCGGGTGCGCCAATGCGTTCGAGCGATTCGTGCATTTCGTCGGCCGCCGCAACGGCCGATGCGGGCGCATCGAACATCGCCATCAGCCCGTCGCCCAGCGTCTTGACGACACGCCCGTGGTGATTTGCGACGATGCGCGCCAACAGCGCCACACTTTGCGTGACGACGGCCGTGGCATCGGTGTTGCCCAGCGTCTCGTACATCGAAGTGCTGCCGCGCAGGTCGGCGAACAGCACCGTGCACTCGACCACGCGTGTCATTCGCCGACCTTCGCTGTCTCGGGACCCTGATCCGGCGCCGGCGCGCCGATCAGAGCGTGTCGAGGTAGGTGCGCAGCTTGTCGGACCGGCTCGGGTGCTTGAGCTTGCGGATCGCCTTGGCCTCGATCTGGCGGATGCGCTCGCGCGTCACGTCGAACTGCTTGCCGACTTCCTCGAGCGTGTGGTCGGTGCTCATCTCGATGCCGAAGCGCATGCGAAGCACCTTGGCCTCGCGCGGGGTCAGGCTGTCGAGAATGTCTTTGACCACATCGCGCAGGCCGGCCTGCATCGCCGCTTCGATCGGCGCGGTGTTGTTGGTGTCCTCGATGATGTCGCCGAGGTGCGAGTCGTCGTCGTCGCCGATCGGCGTCTCCATCGAGATCGGTTCCTTGGCGATCTTGAGCACCTTGCGGATCTTGTCCTCAGGCATCTCCATCTTCTTCGCCAATTCTTCCGGGGTCGGTTCGCGGCCCATTTCCTGCAACATCTGCCGGGAAATGCGGTTGAGCTTGTTGATCGTCTCGATCATGTGCACCGGGATGCGGATGGTGCGCGCCTGGTCGGCGATCGAGCGGGTGATCGCCTGGCGGATCCACCAGGTGGCGTAGGTCGAGAACTTGTAGCCGCGCCGGTATTCGAACTTGTCGACCGCCTTCATCAGGCCGATGTTGCCTTCCTGGATCAGGTCGAGGAGCTGCAGAAGAAGCTGATGGACCAGCAGGCCAAGGCGGTGGTGCCGCTCGACGACCTGAAGCGCATCAACAAGCGCATGAACGAAGGCGAGAAAG